>JABDKP010000038.1 GCA_013002175.1 Ilumatobacter sp. | reverse complement strand
GGTTCCTCCCGTGCCGCCGCCACCGGAGGAAGTGGCCACGGTAGTGGCCGCGCCCGAGGAGCCGGCTCAGGTGGTGCCCGCCACCACACCGGCCGCACCGCCCGCAGGGGCAGCGGCGCTCCCAGGGAAGGGCTCCGGCGACTCCCGCCGTCGCCTGGCAGTCATCGCGGGAATGCTCGCTGCCGTGGTGTTCATCATCGGCCTGATCGTCGCTCTCTCTGGCGGCGGCGAGGAGCCGGCTCTCGCGGGAGAGTCAACCGAGCTCGCCGGCGCGCTGGAGGACGAAACGACCACCTCGACATCTTCCACCTCGACTTCGACAACGACCACCACACTCGCTCAGCAGGCCACTGCAGCGCCGACCACCACGAGGGCGCCGACTACTACTACGACGACGACCACGACGACGACGACGACGACGACCACCACGACCACGGCGCCCGGCACGGCGCCGGGGGCGTTCGACAAGTCGAGCCCGACGTCGGGCACGGACAGGCTCAAGAAGCGGGTGACGCTGACGTGGCAGGCGAGCGCCGGGGCGACCGAGTACTGGGTGTGCCTCCAGGTCGACGCCACACCGGACGGCACGTGCAGCTCGTTCAGTCAGGGCCCGTTCACCGGCACCAGCGTCACGTTCAACGGGCTGTCACGGCGATCGACCTACGAGTGGCAAGTACGCGCCGACAACGCGACCGGCTCGACGGTTGCGAGCAGCGCCGCGTGGTGGTTCTCGACCCGCTGACCGCTCAGAGCGTCGAGATGCCACCGTCGACGGGGATCACGGTCCCCGTCGTGTAGGCGCCGGCCCGGCTGGCGAGGAAGATCACTGCGCCTGCGATGTCCTCGGGCGTGCCGACCCGCTTGCGGGGATTGCTGGCGAGCACCATCTCGCGGTTGTCGTCGTCCTCCAGCATGTAGGCCATCATCTTCGAGGGGAACGGCCCCGGAGCGATCGAGTTGATCAACACGTGGTCGGCGACGAGGTGTGCCGCCATGTGGCGGGCCAACATGTGGATGCCGGCCTTCGACGCCGAGTACGAATAGTTGTCCCCGATCGGGACACGGATCCCGTCGATCGAGCCGATCATGATCACCCGCGCCGGATCGTCGGCGGTGGCACCGGCACGCAGCTGCGGCAACAGTGCCTGCGTCAGCATGAACGGTGCCTTGACGTTGATGTTCATCACCTTGTCGAAGCCGCTGTCCGGGAACTCGCCGAGCGGCGCGCCCCACGCGGCGCCTGCATTGTTCACGAGGATGTCGACCTGGGACTCGCGCTCGGTCAGCGCACCGACGAACGTGGTCAGGCCGTCCGGCGTGGACAGGTCGGCCGGGATGGAGATGCACTCGCCGTGGGCCGACAGCTCCGCAGCGGCGGCGTCGCAGGCCTCGGCCTTGCGGGCGGTGATGTACACCCGGACGCCGTTCGCCACCAGCCCGGCCGCGATCATGTAGCCGATGCCGCGCGAGCCGCCGGTGACGACGGCAACCTTGCCGGACAGCCCGAACAGGCTGCTGACGTCCAGCGTCGTGGGGGCGGCGGAGCGATAGGACTCGGGTGCGGTCATGGCCCGTGTGTAGTCGCTCGATCGCGTCCGGCAGCAACCGAACGACCATGCTGGGACGATGAGCGAACCATCGTCCGTGCTCGAAGTGCAGCGAACGTCGATCGCCGACACCCAGCTGACCCAGGCGGGGCCGGACGACCTCGATGCCGGGCAGGTCAGGCTGCGGATCGACCGGTACGCGGTCACCGCCAACAACATCACCTACGCGGTGTTCGGGGACATGCTCGCGTACTGGGAGTTCTTCCCGACTGAGCTGCCGTGGGGACGTGTGCCGGCGATGGGGTGGGCCGAAGTGACCGAGTCGGCCAACGACGAGATCGCGGTCGGTGCCCGCTTCTACGGGTGGTACCCGATGGCGACGTCCACGGTGATCACCGCCACCGCCACCACGGACGGCTTCCGCGACGACGGAGCGCACCGCCAGCCCCACGCCCCCGTGTACCGGGCCTACGTCGACACGACGCGCGACGGACTGTACGACGACGCGCCCGACGGCGAGGACCGCCACGTCCTGCTGCGCGGGCTGTTCCTCACCGGGTACCTGGCCGAGGAGTTCTTCGCCGACGGTGGGGGAGCGGCCGCGCCGTATTTCGGAGCGGGACAGGTGATCGTGCTGTCCGCGTCGTCGAAGACCGCGATCGGCTTCGCCCAGCGCGCGGCGCAACGCGGCGTGGCGCAGGTCGTCGGCGTCACGTCGGCGACCAACGCCGACTTCGTCCGGGGCCTCGGGTACTACGACACGGTCGTGACCTACGACGAAGTCGACGAGCTCGACGCCGACCTCGATGCCGTCTCGATCGACATGGCAGGCAACCCGACGGTGCTCGGCGCCGTCCACCGCCGGCTCGGCGACCGGCTGCAGTACTCGATGACGGTCGGGCGCAGCCACCACGATGCTCCGCCGCCCACCGGCGGCGAGCCGCTTCCCGGGCCGCAGCCGCAGCTGTTCTTCGCGCCGACCGAGGTGGGCCGGCGTCAACAGGAGTGGGGCCGCGACGATTACCAGCGCCGCACCGCCGAGGCGCTGACCGCGTTCGTCGACGGCAGCCGCAGCTGGCTGACCGTCGAGCACCGCGTCGGCGCCGCGGGCATGCAGTCCGCATGGGCCGACGTCCACGACGGCAATGTCGCCGCCGACGTCGGCATCGTGGTGTTGCCGAAGGAGGCCGCGGACGGCTGACTCCGAGCCAACGGCGCCGCGCCGCTCTACGCTCACGGCGTGCTGGACGTCCACGTCTCCGACGCGCTCCCGTCCGTCGGCGAGCGCCGCATCGCCGTCCGCGTCACCGCGGATGCGCTGCGCCACGTGCGAGCCGGGCATCCGTGGGTCTTTCGCGACTCGATCGTGTCGACGAGCCACGACGGTTCCGTCGGCGACCTCGCCGTCATCTTCGACGGTGACCGCACGTTCGCCGCGATCGGCCTGTACGACCCCGAGTCGCCGATCGCGGTGCGAATCCTCCACGCCGGCAAGCCGGCGACCGTCGACCGGGGCTTCTGGGCGGCGAAGATCGAGCATGCTGCAACGATCCGCCGACCGCTGATCGACGCAGAACCCGGTGACCGACCCGCCTACCGGCTGATCAACGGCGAGAACGACGAACTGCCGGGCTGCGTCGTTGACCGGTACGACGACACGCTCGTCGTCAAGCTCTACTCACCGGTGTGGTTCGCCCACCTCGCAGATCTCGTCGGCGCGCTCGCCGAGGTCACGGCGGCGCGGTCGGTCGTGCTGCGGATGGCGCGGACGGTCGCCGCGGGCGAGACGTTCGGTTTGGACGACGGTGACGTGATCGCCGGCTCGATCCCGGACGGCCCGGTGCTGTTCACCGAGGGCGGCCTGACGTTCGAAGCCGACGTCCGTGGCGGGCAGAAGACCGGGCACTTCCTCGACCAGCGGGCGAACCGTCGGCGCATCGGTCGTCTCGCCGCGGGACGAGACGTGCTCGACGTCTTCGCCGCGACCGGCGGCTTCAGCGTGCACGCCGCGGCCGGCGGCGCGACCAGCGTCCACAGCGTCGACGTCTCCGCACCGACGCTGGAGGTCGCCGCGCGCAACATGGCGCTCAACGCCGACCGCCCCGAGGTCGCCAGCTGCATGCACACGACCGAGGTCGGCGACGCGTTCGACGTGATGGTGTCGCTCGCCAGGTCGGGCGCGTCGTACGACATCGTCGTCGTCGACCCGCCGTCGTTCGCCCAGCGCCAGTCGAGCGTCGACGTCGCCGTGCGGGCGTACACCCGGCTGACGCACCTCGCGCTGCGGCTCATCCGTCCCGGCGGCATCCTGATGCAGGCGTCGTGCTCCAGCCGTGTCCCGGCCGACCTGTTCTTCGCGACGGTCCTCGACGCTGCCGACGCCGCCGGGCGCGAGCTGCGCCAGATCGCCCGCACCGGCCACGACATCGACCACCCGGTCAGCTTCCCGGAGGGCGCCTACCTCAAGGCCGGCTTCTGGCGAGCGCTCTGACGCCTCCGGCGTCAGAGGGCGGCTGCGCCGCCTGACCGGCTGTCGC
Source organism: Ilumatobacter sp. (assembly GCA_013002175.1). Taxonomy (GTDB): domain Bacteria; phylum Actinomycetota; class Acidimicrobiia; order Acidimicrobiales; family Ilumatobacteraceae; genus Ilumatobacter_A. The sequence continues at coordinate 62,449 of JABDKP010000038.1, read as the reverse complement.
CGGTCCGCTCGTTGTGCGGACTGCGTCCGCAGTCTCGGACTCCTGTCCGAGACGTGAGGGGGTGTCATCGCCCGCGACGATCGGCTGCTGCGACTCCCCCGGGTCGTGGGTTGCGTCAAAGTTGTGCCTGGCACAACTTTGACGTTGCCGCCAGGTGCGCTCGGGTGGTGGGCGGTGCGCGCCGCTACGCTCCGGGGCCATGGCACAGGCGCAGGCGAACGGGATCACGGTCGAGTACGAGACGATCGGCGAGGGTGACCCCCTGCTGCTCGTGATGGGGCTCGGTGGCCAGCTCACCGATTGGCCGGACGGGTTCCCCGAGATGCTCGCCGAGCAGGGGTTTCAGGTCATCACCTACGACAACCGTGACCTCGGCCTGTCGACCGAGTTCGACTGGGAGGCACCTTCGCAGGTGAGGTCGGTGGCCGGCATGCTCGTCCGCCGGCCCCCGAAGGCCGGGTACCTCCTCGCCGACATGGCCGCAGACGCGGCCGGCCTGCTGGACGTCTTGGACATCGAGGCGGCCCACGTCGTCGGCATGTCGATGGGTGGGATGATCGCCCAGACGATGGCGATCGAGCACACCGCCCGGGTGCGCTCACTGACCTCGATCATGTCGAATACCGGTGACCGCAAGAACGGTCGAATCGCGGCGAAGTTGATGACGAAGCTCGCCCGGATGCCGGTGCCGACCCGCGAGACGGCGGTCGAGCAGTCGGTGCAGAACTTCACGCTGTTCGCCGGCCCCCACTTCGACGAGGAAGAGCACCGTCGGCGGGCGAAGATCGGCGTCGAGCGCTCGTTCCGCACGGCCGGCGTCGCCCGCCAGACCGCTGCGATCATGGCCAGCCCCGATCGCACCCCGGCGTTGGCCCGGCTCGACGTGCCCACGCTGGTGATCCACGGGTTGGTCGACCCGCTCGTCAAGCCGAGCGGGGGGATCGCGACGGCCGCGGCCATCCCCAATGCGCGCCTGCTGATGTTCCCCGACATGGGCCACGACCTGCCGGCGCCCCGGCGCGTCGAGATCGTCGAGGCGATCCGCCGCAACGCCGACCGCGCCCGCTGAGGCCTATTCCACGAGTACGTGCCCGACGGGCATCGCCTTGCGGACGTAACCCAGCACCGGCGTCGCCCGAACGATCGCGTTCGCACCCTGCGGGATCGCGTTGCGTTCGCCCGCGCGCCATGCCACCACCGTGCCGGACGACCCGTCGTCGACGGCGACGAACAGGCTGTACCGATCACGTTCCAGCCGCTTGCGGATGAACCGTGGCAGCGGGGCGACCTCGGCAGGGCGCCGGGCGCGCAGGACCACACCCGTGCGTTCGACGGTGCTGAACACGTCGGCCGCGCCGGCGAGCGCCACGAACGCACCGGCCAGGATCGGGATGAACGACAGCACGGTCAACCCCGTCGCGACGTCCGCGATCAGCCAGTCCTGATCGGGGAACCGGTCGTACAGCGACCCGAGCGCCTCCCCGCGGGCAGTGTTGCTGAACAAACGCCGGAGCCTGATGCCGATGAACGCCACGACGACGCCACCCCCGAGCGCCACGAGCGGATGCAGTCCGTAGCCGAGCCTCGTCGGGTACTTGACGCGCACGAGCCGCGCCCGCCGGCCGACGCTGCTCCAGGCGCGGTAGTGGTCTTCGCGGGCCAGCGGCAGTTCCACCGCTGCCCCCTCCGCCATGCACATCGCCGTCGCGTACGCGAGGCGGCGGTCGCCGATCTCGATCGAGCTCGGCGCCATCGGCCCGAACCCGGCCTCGGTCAGGCGGGACCGGACGGCGAGCCACTGCGAGGTCGCGGCGAGGCCGGCCGACGTGTGCGTGAGGGTGCGGTCGACGACGTGGCGGATGATCCGGTAGGCGATGGCGATCAGGCCGACCAGCGCGGCGATTGCCCAGAGTCGACGCTCGATCGAGTCGATCACGGCGATCTCGACGTTGCCCGACTGGCGCCCGCGCCACCAGAACGCGGCCGAGAGCACGGTGAGCGCCGTGGGGGCGGCGAGTTCGATCAGCGACCAGCGCCGACGCACGAGCCCGGCCCGATGGGCATCGTCGACGACCAGTGTCCGGAAGCGGCGCCACCACGAGCCCTTGACGTCGACGGCGAGAAAGCGGGCCGGGATCGCCTGGTCGGTGGTGAACCGGGCCATCACGTGTTGCAGCACCAGGCGCTCGTGGGGCAGCAGGGCATCGCCCTCGTAGGCGGTCGCCGCCGGGCGCACCCGGCCCAGTTCGTCGTCGTCGTCACCGGGAGGCAACAGCCGCAGCCACCCCCGGGCGGCGAGATCGATCATGGTGGCGCGGAACCCGGCTGCGGTCAGCGTGGCGTCGTTGCACAGCACGTTGACGACCGCAGGGCTCTCCTTGCGGAGGATCGGCGGAGTGTCGCTCGGCTCGGGCCGCTCGGGTGCGACGCGATGCTCGGCCCACTTCAGGATCGCAGCCGCTGCGACGAGCAGAATGATCGAGGTGACCAGCGGGCCGCCGTCGTGGGCCGGTGCCAGCACGTCCCATCCGAGGCCCAACAACCCGATCAGCATCCGGTCATTGTGCCACCGGACACGCCCCAGGGGTCAGACTTTCAAGAAATTGACGATGCCTTGAAATGTTCGGTCACTCGGTCTCGCTGCGCATCCACACGGTTCGTTGGGGGAACGGGATCTCGATTCCGACCCGATCCATCGCCTGTTTGAGGGCTTCGCGCAGCGCCCGTTGCAGGCCCCACTGGGCACCCGGCGTCGTCTTGACGGTCAACCGCATCGTGATGCCGTCGGCGGCGAGGGCCTCGACGCCCAGCACGACGGGGTCGTCGAGCACGCTCTCGCGCCATGTCTCGGAGGCGCAGACCTCCTGCGCGGTCTCGAGCATCACGGCCCGCGCCCGGGCGAGATCGCTGTCGTAGGCCACATCGACGTCGAGCACCGCGACCGACCACAGTTGCGACTTGTTGCCGACGCGCTGCACTTCGCCGTTCGGGACGTGCCAGACGGTGCCGTCGACGCCGCGCAGCACCGTGGTCCGCAACGTGACCTCCTCGACCACCCCGGTCGCCTCACCGAGATCGACGACGTCGCCGATGCCGTACTGGTCTTCGATCAACATGAAGAGACCGGCGATGCAGTCCTTCACCAGGCTCTGCGCACCGAATCCCAGTGCCACGCCGGCGATCCCCGCGCCGGCGACCAGCGGCCCCAGCTCGATCCCCAGTTCGCCGACGACCATGATCAGGGCGATCACCCAGATCAGGACGGTGATCGTGCTGCCGACGACCGCGGAGATCGAACTCGCCCGCGACTCACGGCGCGGGTCGATCTCGTCGCTGAGCAGCAGCGACGGGTCGTCGATGCCGACCCGCTGGAGCCGGGCCGCCGTCGCGGCACGGTCGGGTGCCACGAGGTGGCGGACGACGCGCCGCACGTACCGCCTCGCGAGCCGCGTGACAATCCATGCGACGACGATGATGAGGAGGACCGTCAGCGGGCGATCGATGAACCAGTCGGCCGACGCGGCGAGCGCCTCGTTGCCCCCTGAGGCGTCGAAGACGCGCTCGCACAGGAAGCCGGGGTCGTCCCCACAGGCATCGGCGAGATCGGATGGCGGGGCGAGCACGAATGGCACACGACGAACGTACCCAAGCAGGGCGATGGGTCGGGGGGATGCTCCCGCCGGCACGGCGGCATGTGCCATCGGTCTCGCGGGAGGTTCCGACTGCGACGTGATCGGATCGCTTTGCGACACTCTGCGGATGACCACGATCGACGTCGCCCAGGAAACTTCGTCCGGGACGCCGCCCGACGACGAGACGAAGCTCGTCCTCGACGCGATCGATGCGCTGCTCGCCGAGCACGACCCGGCCGCGACGGACAACGTCGCGTTTCGCGGCGCACGCTTCGACGCCGGTCTCGCGTGGGTGCATTTCGCGCCGGGCAGCGGCGGGCTGGGCGTCCGGCCCGACCTCAACCGCCTGGTCGAGCGGCGGCTGCGCGAAGCAGGTGCGAAGCCCACCGACCCGCGCACGTTCTTCATGAACCTCGCCGGGCCGACGATCGCGACGCACGGCAGCGAGGACGTGCAGCGTCGTTTCCTCCGCCCGATGTTCACCGGCGAGGAGACGTGGTGCCAGCTGTTCTCCGAGCCCGGCGCCGGGTCGGACTTCGCCGGCCTCGCGACGAGGGCCGAGCGTGACGGCGACGAGTGGATCGTCAACGGTCAGAAGGTCTGGAACACGCTGGCGCACCTCGCGGACTTCGGCATGCTCGTCACGCGCACCGATCCGGAGGCGCCGAAGCACAAGGGGATGACGTACTTCGCGCTCGACATGCGCGCGCCCGGCGTCGAAGTGCGGCCGTTGCGCCAGATCACCGGGGAAGCCGAGTTCAACGAGGTCTACATGACCGACGTGCGGGTGCCCGACGAGCACCGCATCGGCGACGTCGGGGAGGGCTGGCGGGCGAGTCTGACGACGCTGATGAACGAGCGCAACGCGATCGGTGCCGGCGGTGGGGGAGCGGTCCGCCGCGGCGGCGCGGCGAACGATGCCGTCGAGCTGTGGGGCTCGCTCGACGAGACGGCGCGCACACCGGTCGCCAAGGATCGCCTGATGCAGCTCTGGGTCGAGGCCGAGGTCGGACGGTTGACCAACATGCGCGCCGGTCAGAACGCCAAGGCCGGCAACCCCGGCCCGGAGATGTCGATCGCCAAGCTGGCCTACTCGCGATTGAACAAGGCGCTGTACGACTTCTGCATGAACCTCCTGGGCGCCGACGCGCTCACCGGCTACGACTACACGTTCCGCCGTCCCGGCGACCTCGACGTCACCGGCACCGCCCACGGCCTGCGCTACGCGTTCCTCCGTGTGCGCGCCAACTCGATCGAGGGTGGGACGTCGGAGATCATGCGCAACATCATCGGTGAGCAAGTCCTCGGGCTCCCCGGCGAGCCGCGCGTCGACAAAGCGCCGCCGTGGAACGAGGTGCCGCGCAACTGAGCCGTCGATCGTCGACGCACCGTGGCCGCCCGGCCATCGGGCGCGCGATCGACGGTGCGGCCTTGACTCGCACCGGACACATCCTTGTCCCAACCATGAATCGAGCGCGCCCATCGCGCTGCCGACATCTCTGGTACCCCGCACGACACACGACGTCGGCGGCGGATCCGGCCCATGTCTGCGCACCTCACCTCGCTCCGTCCGATCAACCGTCCGACGCGCCTCGCGATCGCACTCTTGACGATGACGACGGTGGCGTCGAGTGCGGTCGCCCTGCACGTGGCCGAGCCGGTCCGTGCGGCGGCGACCATCCACGTCGACCCAGCCGGCGCCGACCATGCAGACGGCACCGCAGACAGGCCGGTTCGGACCGTCGCCAGAGCGGTCAAGCTGGCGCGAGACGGCGACCGGATCGTCGTCGGGTCGGGCACGTACCACGAGCAGGTCCAGGTCTACGGCAAGGCGGTCGAACTCGCTGCGGCCCCCGGTGCGACCGTGGTGTTCGACGGCGCCACCGAGGTGCACGGCTGGTCTGCCGCCGATGGTGACTGGCGGGCGCCGTGGACGACCGGTTTCGAGCGCGCTCCCGAGCCGCACGTGCTCCCGGAACTTCCCGTGGCCGGCTGGTCGGAGCAGTTCTTCGTCGACGGCGTCCAACTCGTCGAGGTGGCGACCCGCGGCGCCGTCGAGCCCGGGACGTTCTTCTACGACGTCGCGGCCGGACAGGTGTGGATCGGCGACGACCCGGCCGGCCGGCTCGTCGAGGGCTCCGAGCTGGCGTGGGGCCTGTACCTCAACCATGCCGACGGTTCGTCGCTGACCGGGATCACCGTCCGCCGCTACGCCACCCCGTACACGAACATGGCTGCGATCCGGGCGTACGCCGACGACCTGACGCTGCGCGACGTCACGGTCGAGGACAACGCCTACATGGGCGTCTCGGCGATCGGCGACAACATCTCGATCGAGCGGTTGACGGCGCGCCGCAACGGCCATCTGGGGGCGCACGCCCACCGCAGCACGGCGCTGTCGATCACCGACTCGACGATCGTCGACAACAACGCCCACGGATTCAACTTCCACCACGCTGCCGGCGGATTCAAGGTGACCGAGTCGGCCGGTGTCGTCGTCACCGATTCCACGGTTTCCCGCAACGGTGGCCCTGCGATCTGGACCGACCTGTCGACCTCGGACATCACGGTCGCCCGCAACCTCGTGCAGGACAACTCCCGCCACGGCATCATGATCGAATTGTCGACGGCGGCGACGATCGTCGACAACGTGTCGACCGGGAACGCGATGACCGGGATCTGGGTGCTCGAGAGCAGCGATGTCGACGTCTGGCACAACGCCGCGTTCGACAACTTCCGCGACCTGTGGATCCTCGACGGTCCCCGCTCGGACGTGTTCGACGTCTCCGTCGTGAACAACACGTTCGGCGGCGGCAGCGCGGCGGCGCAGTCGGTCATCGCGGTGGACGACTGGACGAAGGACCGCTCGACCGGCGAGATGAACCTGACGATGGCCGGCAACCGCTACTGGCTGCCGGCGGGTTCGCCGACGCCGTTCATCTCCCGCTTTGCGCACTGGCCTGCGGACCTCGCCCTCTCCGCCACGATCGAGCAGCACCGCGTCGCCGCCGGGCTGGACGGCGACGCGACGTTCGATGCCGGGTCGGTCAACCCGTACACCCGCCACGCTGCGTCCGGCGACTTCCGACAGGTCGACGGTGCCCCGCTCGGGCATCCGCTGCCCGGCAGGATCGCGCTCGTGGCCGGCGCCGCGGCGAACAGTGCCCACCCCGCCGGACCGCTCTCGGCATCAGAAATGCCGCCCGCACCGACGACCCCCGCGACCCCGGCACCCACCGCCGAGACAAGCCCTCCCGCTCCGACGGCGCCGAGCAGCGCTCCGACGCTCGACGTGACACCTGTTCAGCCGGCGACGACGAGCACCGCCTCGACCACGACGCTCGCCACGACCACGCCCGCCACCACCACGACCCTCACCACGACCCTCACCACGACGGCGACACCGGAGGCATCGACAGACCGGGCCGGCGCGGCGGCCGTGTCGACCGGTGCGGCCGCCGGATCGAGGGCCCCACAGCCCGCCGTCCGCCTGGTGTCGACCACCGTGCCGCGCAGTGCGATCGTCGTCGGCGACGCGGCGACCCTCACGGCAGCGGCCACGGCGAATGCAGCGCCGCAGACTCCGGTCACCGATGACGCACCGGCCGTCGAGCCCGACGAGCCGGAGGTCGGATGGCACGTCCTCGTCCAGGCAGTCTCCGACCGCTGAGATCGACCGCGTCGCAGGCCCGGCATTTCTCAAGATTCCGTGTGTTTGCACCGATAACTTTGTGAGTCCGACACCCTGTGCTGGAGCGGACCACATCGTCATTGACCACCTCAGCATCGGAAAGCGGGCACCGTGTCCGAGAACATCACCGAAGGATTCACCCCAATGCCATCGACGTCGATCCGCCTCGGAGTGGTTGGCACCGGGTACGTGGGCCTGACGACCGGTGCATGTTTCGCCCATCTCGGCCACCACGTCGTGTGCGGTGACATCGACGAGCACAAGATCGAACAGCTGAATTCCGGTCACCTCCCGATCGTCGAGGACGGCCTGGAACAGATCGTCGTCGACGCCCGCCAGCTCGGCCGGCTCGAGTTCGTGCTCGGCGCGGCCGGCGCGGCCGCCGACGCCGACATCGTCTTCCTCTGCGTGCCGACGCCGCAGAGTGAGGACGGCAGCGCCGACCTGTCGTACATCGAGGCCGCGGCCCGCTCGATCGCTCCGGTGCTGAAGCCGGGCGCCGTCGTCGTCAACAAGTCGACCGTGCCGGTCGGGTCGACGCTGGTCGTCGAAGCCGTGCTCCAGCGAGACGACGTCCACGTCGTCTCCAACCCCGAGTTCCTGCGCGAGGGCACCGCCGTACGGGACTTCCTCCTGCCCGACCGCGTCGTGATCGGCAGCGCCGACCGTGCTGCGGCCGAACGGGTCGGTGAGCTCTACGCCAACATCGACACGCCGGTCCTGATCACCGATCCGGCGTCGGCCGAAACGATCAAGTACGCCGCCAACGGGTTCCTCGCGATGAAGATCAGCTTCGTCAACGCGGTCGCCGCGATGTGCGAGGCGGTCGGCGCCGACGTCGCCGCCGTGGTCGACGGAATCGGGTCGGACAAGCGGATCGGCCGTCAATTCCTGAGTCCCGGCCCCGGTTGGGGCGGTTCGTGCTTCCCGAAGGACTCTCGCGCGCTCGTCAAGATCGCGGAGGAGCACGGCTACAACTTCTCGATGATGAAGGGTGTCGTCGAGGTCAACGACGAGCAACGGATGCGGATGGTCGACAAGGTCGCACGCGCCGTCGGCCGTCATCACTCCAACCTGTCCGGCGTGACGGTCGGCGCGATGGGGCTCACGTTCAAGGCGGGCACCGACGACCTGCGTGAATCGCCGGCGATCGCGATCATCGACGAGTTGCGCCGCGCCGGGGCAACGGTGCGGGCATTCGACCCGACCACCTGCGGTGAACTGACGTCGCACCGTGCCGCAGCGCTGGCCGGCGTCGAACTGGTCGACGAGCTGATCGAGGTCGCCGACGACGCCGACGTCATCTGCGTGTTCACCGAGTGGCCCGAGTTCACGAAGGTCGACCTCGACGACGTCGCCGAGCGAGCCCGACCTGGAACCACGATCGTCGACATGCGCAACATGTTCGACCCGTCCGACGTCAAGGACGCCGGCCTCGGTTACGACGGCGTCGGCCGCCGCTGATGCGGGTCGTCGTCGCCGGCGGTGCCGGGTTCCTCGGATCGCACCTGTGTGACGCACTGCTCGCCCGCGGCGACCGCGTCGTCTCCGTCGACAACTTCGTCACCGGGCGGCCGGCGAACATCGCCCACGTCGCCGAGCACCCGGACTTCGAGTCCGTCGAGGTCGACGTGGTGGATGCCGGGGCGCTGACCGACGCGCTCGACGGCGAGATCGACGCGGTGATGAACCTCGCCAGCGCAGCCTCACCGAAGGACTACTACGCCCTGCCGATCGAAACGCTCGACGTCGGCAGTCTGGGGACGCGCAACCTGCTGGAAGTCAGTCGCCGCCACGGTGCCCGCTTCTTCATGGCATCGACGAGTGAGGTCTACGGCGACCCGCTCGAGCATCCGCAGCCCGAGACCTATTGGGGGCACGTCAACCCGATCGGTCAGCGCAGCATGTACGACGAGGCCAAGCGATTCTCCGAAGCGCTGACGATGGCCTACCACCGCACCCACGGGCTCGACGTCCGGATCGTGCGCATCTTCAACACGTACGGGCCACGGATGCAGCCCGACGACGGCCGCGTCGTGTCCAACTTCATCGTCCAGGCGCTGCGCGGCGAGCCGCTGACCGTGTTCGGCGACGGCCGGCAGACGCGGAGCTTCTGCTACGTGGCCGACGAGGTGCGTGGCCTGCTGGCCCTGCTCGACGGCGATCAGACCGGACCGATCAACATCGGCAACCCCGGCGAGTTCACGATGCTCGAGCTGGCCGACCTCGTCATCGAGCTCACCGGTTCGGCGAGCCCGATCGTCCACCGCGACCTCCCGCAGGACGACCCGAAGCAGCGGCAGCCGGACATCACGCTGGCCCGTACCCATCTCGGGTGGGAGCCGGAGATCGTGCTGCGTGAGGGTCTCGCCCTCACGATCCCGTACTTCGCAGCCGAACTCGGCCTCGACTGAACTCAGGACTCGATCGGCTCGTCTGCCGCGCGGGTCTCACGGTCGAGCACACTGAGCCACGCGGCGACGACGAACAACCAGACGGCCGACACGTTGACGCCCGCCCCGAGGCCCTCGGTCGTGACCCCGTTGATCAGGCTGGCGATCAGGATGCCCATCACGATGACGTGGTCGGCCCGTTCGAATCCCGCAGCCCCGAGGCGGCCCGGCCCGTGGGCCCGGCGACGACGCTGCCGGTCGACCGTCACCACGACGGCGACGATCAGCCCGATCCACCACATCATCCCGACGAGCCCGACGTCGATCATCACGTTGACGAGTGCGTTGTGCGCACCGCCGAGCCCGGTGTCGTCGAAGAACACGCCTTTCGCCGACGTGAACCCCAAGCCGTGCAGCGGCCGCTCCAGGAACGCATCCCAGGCGAGTGACCAGATCTCGGTCCGACGGTTGAACGTGCCGATCGAATCCGTCGACTCCCCGCGCGTCAGGAAGTCGATGATCTGGGCGCCGAACGCCAGGACGGCGGCACCGCCCGCGACGAGGCTGCTCAGGAGCAGTTGCGGCTTCATCGTCGTCCCCGACCACACCCACGCCATCACGGCGATGGCGACACATGCCCCGCCGATCGAGCCGCGCGTCCGGGTCAGCAGCAGGAACACGAATTGCACGGCGAACAACGTGCCGTACACGCTGCGCTTCCAGCGCAGCCGCTGGGTACCCGCGGCCAGCCAGAGTCCGAACGTGACGCACACCGAGATCGCCAGCATCGCGCCGGCACTGACGCTGTGGACCGACAGCCATGTGAAGCGGCCGACCTGCGGACCGGTCGTCGGGGCGACGTAGGCGAGCCCTGCGACGATCGACGCCGACATCAGGACGATCCATCCATGCAGGAGACGGCTGATCGTGTCGACGGTGCCGACGGCCATCACCAGGTGGATCACCGTCCCGATCACGACCAACTGCACTGCCCGGGCCATGCCGAGCAGCGGGAAGCTCGAGTACAACGCGCTCGCTGCGGTTGTCGCGACGTAGCCCCACAGCACCACGGTGAGGACCGACACGCTGCTGCGCAACGGCACCAGCCGCCAGAGTGCCCAGGCGCCGACGATGCCGTACACGAGGAGTTCGATCGCGATCAGCGGGTCGACCGCGCCACTGAGGGCATCGTTGATGCTGCGGCGTCGCACCTTGTACTCGGTGGCGACGATCAACACGAGCGGCACGATCCAGACCAGGCGTTGCTGCAGGGGCTGGCGGGCGACCCGCCGCACGGTTGCCCGGGGCTCGACCGCGGGTGCCGGCAGGAACGGCCGGGGCCGGGCGATCACCGCGCGGTCGCCGCGCGGTGTCGGCGGGGCCGGTGCCTGCGGTTGCCACACCCACGGCGCGTCGTCGTCGTCGTCGTCATCATCGTCGTCCGACGGCGCGAGCGGGTCGTCGAGGTCGGCTCGCCGGGTCGCGAACTCCGGGGGGCCGAGCGGCATGGTCGAGCGCTGTTGCAATTCCTGGAGGAGCAGGAATGCGCCGACGAACGTGCCGATCGCCAGCCCGGCCGGGACGATGTCGATCCACCCGACGAGCGCGAACAGTGACGCCGCGGTGACCCCGACCAGCGCGTCGACGCAGCGGAGCCGGAACGCGACGCGAGAGCGACCGGTCGACACCACGGCGTTGCCGGCGGGGACACCGGCGCCGAAGCCGATCGAGTACAGGCTCCAGGAGATCAGTGCTGCGGCGCTGACGATCGTCGTGCCGTCATCGAGCAACCGCATCAGCGGGTCGCGGGCGAGCAGTGCGACGGCACCGTACGCAGCCGCCATGCCTCCGACGAGAGCCATCGCCAGTGGCACGGCGGGGCGGAACCGTTCCGCCCGTTTCGCCTGCGCCGAGTACGTCGGCAGCAGGTAGACGCCGGCACCGCCGACCGCGGTCAGCACCGGCGCGAGCAGCAGCCGCGCGGCCTCGAGCCGGCCGAGCGCCTCGAGCGACACTGCGCCGGCCACGACCGCCCGCACGATCGCCATGCTGCCGGGGCGCAACCCGACCTGGGCGGCGCGCCAGAAGGCGAACGACGACATCTCCCGCAACCGCGATGCGGCGAGCAGGCCGGGCGACAGCTCGATCGACGGGAGTTGTACGACGGCAACTCCGATCGCCACCACTGCGCCGGAGATGAGCGCGAGGATCAAGGTTTCCAGCGTGAACGTGTGGCCTCTGGCCGCGGTGAACCCGATCATCCCCAGCGACCCGAGCGCGAACGACGCGTCATTGGCGACGAGCTTCCAGAACTCGCGCCGCGCGATCAACAGGCGCCGCATCGTCTCCTCGATCACCCACATCACCGACGCCACCCCGAACAACACCGCGGCCGTGGCGTCGATGCCGCCGACCGGCAGCGCGAGTGCGGTCGTCGACACGGCGACCAGGACGACGACGATCAGCTGCGACTGGAACAGCGCCCGACGGGTGCCCGGCTCGAACCGGTCGAGCACCGTGAGCGAATCACCGATCCAGCCGCTCTGGACGGCGTTGACGGTGATCAGGATGCCGAGCAGCAGGCTGAACGCACCGAGCCCTGGCGCGCCGAGCTGGTTGAGGGCGATCAGTTGGAGGGCGAGGCTGGAGGCGGCGACGATGCCCTGCGAGATCAGCGCACCGAGCGGCCGTCCGACCTGCGACGGGATCTCAACAGCCATGCTCGTTCGCCACCCCGATCAGCGACCGTGGTCGCGCGATCGATGGTCGAACACGACACCGATCACCGGCGCGCGCAGCACGTCGAGGCGCTGCCGGACCGTGTCGAGGTCGTGCGACTCCGTCCCGCGGTCGACGAGCAGCACGACGCCGTCGGCCTCGCCCGCCAGCGCCGATCCGTCGGCGACCGACAGCAGCGGCGGCACGTGGACGAGCACGAGGTCGTAGCGCTCGCGCAGCGACGCCAGCGTCGTGCGGGCGACCTGCGACCGGAACAGGCTCGACGGGTCGTCGATCGGGCGGCCTCCGGTCACCAGGTCGAGCGACGCCGCCCCGCCGACGCCGACGGAGCGGCGGATCTCGTCGTATGTGGTGAGCCCCGCGAGCAACTCGGTCAGACCTCCCGCCGACTGCTCGACGCCGAACAACTTGCTGAGCGTGCGATCCCGCAGATTGCCGTCGATCACGAGCACGCGACGGCCCTCTCGAGCGGAGGCGGCACTGACGCGGGCGATCGTCTCGGCTGCGCCGGTGCTCGGCAGCGCCGTGCCGGCGAGCACCACACCGCCTCCGGGATGGACCGCGCTGAGGCTCGTCGCGAGCAACTGGTACGCCGCGCCGGGTGGTGTGATCGCGTCGAAGGGCGTTGCGGGCGCCTCGGTGATCTCGCCGAGCAGGGGTGCCCGGAGCGCTGACGTCGCGTCCGCGCTGTCGGCGATCACGGGTCGGCGGCCGGCCCGGAACCAGGCGAGGGCGGCCATCGCGAACGCGGCGAACAGCAGGCCGGCCAACGCGAACTGGGCCGCAGGGACGATGCGCGAGTCCTCGTCGACCTGGGGCGAGTCGATGAACTCGACTCCGCTGCCGTACAGCGCCGCCGCGGAGCGCACTTCGGCGATCTTCAGGTCGATCTCGTCGATCGCGCTCGCACCGGGGTTGACGTCCTCGTCGGCGATCAGTCGGTCGCGGTCGGCGAGATATGCGCTGACCGCAGCCTGGGCCCGGGCGTTCGTGTCCTCGATGGTGAGCCGGACGTAGGCGTTCTTGACGAGGTCGCAGACCAGCAGTGCCCGCCGTTCGTCCTCGGTCGTGCAGGTGATCTCGATGTCGGACGTGGGCGTTGCCGACGCCGAGATCACGTCATCGAGGTCGATCACGTTCTCGGGGGCGGGAGGGTCGTCCGGGTTCTGCTCACGCAATGCATCGATCTCGCTGACGACGGCCTCGCGCACGGTGACCGACTCGGCGAAGGCGGCCCGCTGGCGGGCGAAACGATTGAGGTCCGTCGGGTTGGTCGACCCGTCGCGGAACACCGGCGTACCCCGCGGGTCGGTGAGGTACAGCGTCGTCGTGGCGGTCGACGTCCCGGACGTGGCGAGCGCGGCGAGCCCCGCGAGGATGCCGATCACGACCGTCACCGGGACCGTCCAGGAGCGGAATCGCCAGAAGGCCTCGACGGGTCCGATCGGCGTTGCCGTCGCGAATGTGTTCATGTCGGGTTCCTCCGCCGGCGGCCGGCGCGCGAGTTCACGTTGTCCACGCTGGATGTTTCGGCAATCTGTGGATCGAGCTTGAGGATACGTTGACGTTTCGGGACCATCGCGCCACCCACGGTGAACCTCGGTTGACGCACTGCGCGTGACCTTGCCGGATCTTGACGGCTCGTCGGCAGCGACCGGACAGGGCGACACGTAGTCTGAACCGGCACATCACAACTTCTCCGTGGCGGCGGTGAAGAGTTCGAGCACGTCTCAAGATCTCCTCAGCCAGCGCCGATGTGAGGGGACCGGACAACACATGAGGCGGACATGGACGACATCATCGGCGGAATCGGACGTGCTCGACGGACGGCGCCCGGCGCGCTCGGTCGCTTCGCAGCGCGGGGCGCAGCGATGTCGCTGTTCGCCGGCGCTGCGGTCGTCGGGGCCTCCGGTGCCTCGTCTGCGGCCGCGCCGACGCTGCCCATCCGGGATGGCCTGAACTCCCACGATGCCGCGGCCTCCTGCTGGGAGATCAAGCAGCTGCACCCGAGCAGCCCCGACGGCCAGTACTGGCTGCGGACCAGTTCGTTGGAGCGCCCCGAGCAGTTCTACTGCGACATGACCACCGACGGTGGCGGCTGGGTGCTCATCGGCCGGGGACGCGAGGGCTGGACATTCCGCGACTACGGACAGTCGACGCCGCAGAACATCCGGACGACCCCGAACGGTCCCGGCGCGTTCTCGCCGGGCGCACTGTCCTCCTCGACGATCGACGGACTTCTCGAGGGCGGCGCCGTGAACGCCCTCGCCGACGGGATCCGGCTCCGGCGGGCGACGAACACCGGCGGCACGGCGTGGCAGGAGATCCGCTGGCACATGCTCGATCTGACGAGCTGGTCGTGGTCGGTCGGTGGTGGCCACCGCCTGTCGACGTTCTCGATCAACGGGTCGGGCGGGACCGGGTCGAACACGAAGGACTCCAAGATCAGGATGACCGGCGAGGTCGGCTCGGGCAATCGCGGCGCCGACCAGTTCAATGCGTGGTTCACGTATCCGTGGGGGAGCCATGGCGGGTCGGCCGGGTTCTCCTATGCCGGCAACGTCGGCGGCCAGAACAACGCCAGTAGCTATCTCTGGGAGTTCGGCAGCGAGAACCATGCGATCCCCTTCACGCAGGTGTACATCCGCCCGCAGATCACCACGCCGACCCTGCCGTCGATTCCCGACGGTGGTGTCGCGGCGCAGACGCAGACACCGTTGCTGGACGATCGCCCGCTCGAGATCGCCGGCGGTGTCGTCGGCGTCCTGAAGATCGGCGACACCGAGCCGGCCGTCGACGCCCCCGTGTTGGCGATCACGACCATCGGCGACCGCGTCTACGTCGGCGGCAAGTTCTCCCAGGTACGCGACACCGCCACGGGCAATCTCGTCTCCCATCCGTACCTCGCCGCATTCGATCGCACGACCGGCGCCTGGATCAGTTCGTTCGATCCGGACCTCGACGGCACGGTGTGGGACCTCGACACGGTCGACGGCAAGCTGATCGTCGCCGGGCAGTTCACCAACGTCGACGGCGTGGCGCTCACGGCCGGCCTGGCTGCGCTCGATCCGACGACCGGTGCGGTGCTCCCGGGCTGGCGGGCATCGCTCGAACTCGGGAACTCATCGGATCGTCCGTACGCGCGCACGATCGACGTCGAGGGGAGCTCGATCTACGTCGGCGGCAACTTCACCGCGATCAGGCAGAGCGCCACGATCGTCCGCTCTCGCGGGCGACTCGCGCGGCTCGCAGCGACGACCGGCTCGTCGAACAACACGTTCCTCCCCAACGTCGACGGTGTGCCGTACGACATCGATGCCAATGGTGGACGGGTGTACGTCGTCGGCAAGATCTTCGGCATCAATGAAGGCGGGTTCAACGGCGTCGGCGTCGTCGACTGGACGAACGGCGACATCGTGCCGGGCCTGTTCGCACCGGTGCAGACTGCCGGCAACGCGTCCCGCCAATACCAGCAGGCGGTGGTCGCGGTCGGTTCCGACGTGTGGCAGGGCGGATCCGAACACAACACGCACGCATACCGGGCTGCGGACTACGGGTACGAGAAGGGCTACGTCACCTCCAACCGAGGTGGCGACACGCAGGCGTTCGCGGTCAACGACGGTGTCGTCTACCAGGGCAGCCACGCCAACGCCTGGATCTACCACGACGCCACGAAGTGGCCGGGTCTCGACGACTACACCCGCGCCGACGACTACAAATGGGTCGGCGCGTTCCACGCCTCCACGCGGGCGTACGATCGCAACTGGGTGCCGTCGCTCGACTCCGGATTCAGTGAGGGCACCTGGGCGATGCACACCGACGCCTCGGGCTGCACATGGTTCGGCGGCGACTTCATCGGCGGACCGTACGTCTCCGGCCAACGTCAGTACCTCGAGGGGTTCTCCAAGTTCTGTCAGCGCGACGTGCAGGCACCGACCGTGCCGACGAACGGCTCGGCCGATCTCGAACCGGCCGGCGGTGTCGAGGTCCGGTGGACGCAGTCGACCGACGACTTCCCAGGCTTCATCGGCTACGAGGTGCTCCGCAACGATCGGGTGGTCAGCCCCCTCGTCTACGGCTCGAAGTGGACCGACCCGGCCGGCACGTCTGACGACCGCTACTTCGTCCGTGCCGTCGACCCGGCCGGCAATCGCTCTGCGAGCACCACGGTGTTGACCGCGGACATCGCAGGCGACACGAGCCCGCCGCGGACCCCGCGTGACCTCGCGGCGACGCTGCTGCCCGACGACTCGGTCGACCTGACCTGGACGGCGTCGACCGACAACGTCGGCGTCGATCACTACATCGTGTTCCGCAACGGCGTCGAGATCCTCCAGGTGCCGGGCGACCAGACCGCCGTCAACATCGCCGACCTCGGTCCGGGGTCGCACTGGCTTCAGGTCCGCGCTGTCGACGCCGCCGGCAACGAGTCGTACAAGACGCCGTCCGTGCGGGTCGACATCGAGGGTCCCGACACGCAGAAGCCCTCGATCCCCGGCAACCCGACGGCCACCTACGATGAGGACACCGAGCTGATCACGTTCAGCTGGACCGCATCGGTCGACGACACGGGCGTCGAGGGATACATCGTGCGCCGCAACCTGACCGATGTCGCCGATGTCGACGGGACGACGCTGTCGGTCGACCTCGACCTCGGCTACGGGGGCCACTACCTCCAGGTGCGGGCGTACGACGCGGCCGGCAACGAGTCGTGGAAGACGCTCCCGGTCTTCATCGAGGTCGGTCCCGACATCGAGAACCCGCGCACGCCGCGGGACCTGACCGCTGTGGCGCTGCCCGACGGAACCGTCGACGCGGCGTGGACGGCGTCGACCGACAACGTCGGCGTCGACCACTACATCGTCTACCGCAACAGCGTCGAGATCCTCCAGGTGCCCGGCACCGACACCGCGGTCAACATCACCGACCTCGGTGCGGGGACCCACTACATCCAGGTCCGTGCCGTCGACGCAGCGGGGAACCAGTCGTACAAGACGCCGTCGGTGATGGTGGTGATCGACGGTCCCGACACGGAGAACCCCCGAACGCCGCGCGATCTGACCGCGACGGCGCAGCCCGATGGCTCGATCATCGCGACGTGGACGGCGTCGACCGACAACGTCGGCGTCGACTACTACCGGGTCACCCGCAACCTCACAGAAGTCGCAATCGTGCCAGGCACGGAGACGACGGTGGTGATCACCGGGCTCGGCGCCGGCACGCACTACATCCAGGTGCAGGCGTTCGACGCTGCCGGCAACAGCTCGTACCGCACGCCGTCGGCGGTCGTGACGATCTGACCGTCAACGGGTCAGGTCGACGCCGCGTTCCGCGAGACGGGCCAGCGTGTCGTCGAGGATGCCGACGCTGACGTCGCTCGTGTAGCGCTCGAGGTACCGCTGTCTCGCGGCGGGGCCCGCGGCGAGTTGCGCATCGAGGTCGGCGGCGCGGCGGAAGCCGGCCGCGAGCTGGTCGACGGTCGGCTCGGCGATCCAGCCGGTCACGCCGTCGACAACGAGGCTCGCCAGGCCGCCGGCTGCCGTGACGAGCGACGGCCGCCCGACCGATGCGGCCTCGATGACGACTCGGCCGAACGGCTCGGGCCAGACCGACGGCACGACCATCACTGCTGCGGTGCGGATCATCTCCATCAGCGCACCGTGTTCCACGAGACCGAGCGGTTCCACGTTGAGCTCGGCGTCGAGCGCGTCGAGCGACGGTCGCAACTCGCCGGAGCCGGCGATCCGGAGCGTCGAACCGCGCCACACGTTCGACGCCCGCCAGGCATCGACCATCAGGTTGACGCCCTTGTCGCTGGTCAAGCGGCCGGCGAACATGAACCCCGCGCCGGTGACGTCGGGCGACGGCCCCGGGTCGGGGACGAAGTTCGGGCGGACGATGATCCGCTCGGACGGCATTCCGGCGGCGACGAGTTCGTCGGCGACGTGCTGGGTCACAGCGAGGAACGCTTCGATGGCGCGGAACGTCGATCGGTGGACGGCAAGGCTCGCGGCCATCGGAACGGAACGAATCGGCGACTGCTGGTAGCAGCCGTGCCGGACCGCGGGCAGGTTGGCGACGCTGCCGACGCACTCGTTGCACGGCCGCCCGTCACGGAACATCGTCGACGCGGCACACCACATCCGGTAGCTGCGCACCCCGGCGGCGACCGGCACGCCGGCCGCGTGCAGGGTGCGCACGACCCACGGAGAGTGCATCGGAAAGAGGTTCTCGACGAGCGCGACGTGGGGTCGGAAGCGTTGGATCGCTTCGGTCGTGCGGCGCACGCTGCGCGTCGAGTAGATCGGCCGGAGCGCGATGCTGGGGACCGACACGGCCCCGCCGGCGATCGTGTCGCTGTCGGCGCTGAGGATCTCGACGTCCCACCCCCGCTCGCGGAGCGCGGCAACCTCGTCGAGCACGGACAGGTTCTCGCCGGATGCGTTCTCCGACCGGTAGAAGTTGTGGATCACCAGCGCTCTCATCGGGACGTCCTGCCGCCGTCCCGGCTCCACCACGGCCGGACGGCATCGCATGCTGCGCGGTAGTGGGTGAGGTCCGAACCGGCGTGCCCCCAACCGGCCGATTCCCAGTCGAACAGTGCGAGGCCGCGCCGCGTCCGGCGTAGGTTCCAGGGCGTGAGGTCGCCGTGGACCGCGACGTCGTCGGGCGCGCGGCCCGGGGGAGCGAGCGGTGCGAGTCGCTCGGTGAGGTCGCGCTCGAAGGTGCGGAGTGGCGCGTCGAGCGCAGCGCGCTGCGCGCCGAGGCCGACCGCCGAGGTCGCCAGGAACTCGCACGGCACGCCGCCGAGGTCGATCGTGTCGTGGGCGACGACGGCTGGCGTCTCGATGCCCGGCAGTGGCCGATCCGTCAGGAGGGACAGCACCCGGCCTTCGGTGGCCAGTGACGTCGCGGCGCCGTCCGAACCCAGTTTGACGACGACCGGGTTGCCCGCGTAGCGACCCAGCAGTGACAGGCGTTCGCGGTTGGCCTGGCGCGGCACCACCGCGCCGATGATCCGCAGCCCAGGCATGGCGTCGCGCAGCGCTTCGGCGAGTTGATCGACTGACGCAGCCGGCCAGCGCCATCCGCCGGCCGCCCATGGGCGGGTGCCGAGCGTGGCGACGAGCAGCCCGCCGACGCGGTCGACCACGTCACGTCGCCAGTCCGATGCGCCGGTCAAGGTGTGCACCCTCCGGGCCCGGCGCCCTGCAGCCGGGTGCAACAACACGCGCGGGGAGCCGGGGACGTGGACCATCCCCCTCGACGGCGCGGTCGGCGAGGGTGCCTCGGCCCGGGCATCGGTGTTCATCGCAGCGGCCCGCCACCGGCGTCCTGCAGGACCCCCGCGTACAGCTCCTCGAGGAGACGGAGTCCGACCTGCGGTGTGTACATCGCCTCGTAGCGGTCGCGGTTGGCGGCGCCGATCTCGTCGACCGCCGCGTCCGACAGCGATGAAATGGCTCCCGCGAGCGCACGCTCGTCGCCGATCGGCACCACGAGCGACTCGGGCGCGCCGGTGATCTTCGGAGCTTCGCTGGCGGCCGTGACGATGATCGGCAGCCCTGCGGCGAGGGCTTCCAGGAGCACCATCCCGAACGGTTCGTACCACGCCGACGGGAACACGAACGCCCGTGCCCGCAGCATCCGTGCGATGACGTCGTCACGTGGTAGCCAGCCGTCGAAGCGGACGCCGCGCGGTGCACCCTCGCGCAGCTCGTCGGCAAGCGGTCCGTCGCCGATGATCGCGAGCTCGATGTCGTCGGGGCCGCCGGCGCGGTTGACGTGTTCCCATGCGCGCAGCAGCGACTCCAGACCCTTGCCCCGCGCCAGCCGACCGATGAAGAGCACCTCGTTCGATGTCGATGGCACCGCCGAGCGCGGGCCCGGGTCGTCGATGAAGTGTGGCTTCACGACGAGGCGGTCGGCAGGCACACCGATCTCCACGAGCCGATCGGCCATGAATCCGGACGGCGCGACGAACCGGTCGACGTTGCCCGCGAGGGTGCCGCGCCGCCGGGTGACGGAGACCTCGGCCGCAGCGACCGTCGACAGCAGGCGCGAGTCCCGATAGCAGCCGTGGAGGATGCCGCGCAGAGGAAGCCGACCGACGCACGCGGTGCAGACCGCGTCACCGCGGAAGAGGTCGGCGCCGAGGCAGCCGAGCCGGTAGTTGTGCAGTGTCATCACGACCGGAACGTCTGCGGCGCCTGCGGCGCCGATCACCGACGACGACAACGCAAACCACGTGTTGTGGACGTGCACGACGTCGGGCTCGAACTCGGCGATCTCCGCGGTGACCGCGCGGGCCTGCTGTGGATTGTGCAGGCTGAGGCTGAGCGCCTTGATCGCGCCGGTGAGCTCGCTCGGGTTCGACACGACGTGGCGCCGGACGTCGTGGCCGCCCGCCGTCAGTGCGTCGGCCTCACTGGCGACGACGGTGTCCTCTCCCGCCGGGACGCGGTAGCCGGCGTGGAGCTGCAGGACCTTCATCGTCCTGTCATCGGCTCCGCCGACGGCGAACTGGAGTGTGCCCAGCGCGCCCACGGTGGCTGCACGCCCAGCAATTCGCTCACCGCGGCGACGTCGGCGCGGAACAGTTCGATCAGGCGGGCCTCGGTGGCGTCGTCCAGCGCGCCGCTGCGCTCGGCGGCATTGCGATGGACGCCGTCGCCGCCGTCGATGACTGGCGCCCCGATGAACTCCACGATGCGGTTGATCGCGTTCGCCGGTTCGCGGTAGTAGTCCTCTGCGAACAGCACCTTGACGCGGTCGCGGCCGACTGCGTCGAACCAGCGCTGCAGCGACTCGGCGTAGAAGCTCTGGGCGGCGAAGGACTGTTGTTCGTGCGGATGGCTGGACGCCGACGTGCCATCGGCGAGCCGTGCGTCGGCGTCGCCCAGCCGGGCCGCCTCGGCGTCGAGCGCGTCGGCCAGGGCGAGTGTCTCCACGCCGTTGCGCGTCTGCTCCGCCCAATGCGACACGGTCCGCTCGACGGGATCGCGGAGGATTGCGACGAACTGCGTCGTGTCCGGCAGGACGGCTGCGGCCCGCTCGGCGGCGAGCGGATGGAACAGGTAGTACGGACTGGCCTCGACCGTGAACGCGCCACCCGTTGTTCGCGACCGCAGGGCCTTCGAGAACGTCGTCGGGAAGTGACTGCGGTACCACCTCGTCGAGCGCGTCCAGTGCGAATCGAAGTAGTGGACGCCTTTCATGTTCTCGCGCAACGGCAGTCGCCGCGCCGACGGGACGAGCGGGCACATCGACCGGTGCTGTTCGAGGGCCCGGAACACCGACGTCGTGCCGGCGCGTTTGGCGCCGATGATCACCAGGTCCGGGAACGGGCGGAGGTCCGCCGTGACCATGGCGGCGGCGCGTACGACCCGGCGCCCCGACGCCCGAACGGCCGTCGGCAGGGCCGCGGCGATGCGGTTCGTCATCATCACGTGGAGATGGTAACGGTGCGATCGGACCGGGCCGGGGATGAGTGGCCGACCCGATCACCGTTGGACTGCTACGGAACGTGGTCGTCAAGGTTGTGTCAAGGCACTTGTGATCATCCGGGTCGGATGGCAGAATATGTTCTGGCGCAGGACTTCTGTACTCTGAAGCTCTGCGGACGGGGGATCGAAGCCACCAGACAACCACTCAGGGTGGTTTTTCTGGAGCAGGCTTGAGGCGTTCAAGAGGGCGGACCGAGGTGCCGAAGAACATGCTGATGGACAGAGTGGACCGGGCCGACCGGCATCCCGCGCAACCGGCCGATGTCGATGCGATCGTCGCCCACCTGCCGCTGCGCACGGTGCGGATGCCCCGCACGCCGTACACGCTGACGGTCAAGCCGATCCTCGACCGCGTTGCCGCGATCCTCGCGATCGCACTCGCGGCGATCCCGATGCTGCTCATCGCTGGTGCCGTGGCGTTGCTGCTCGGAAGGCCGGTGCTGTTCCGTCAACGTCGTGTCGGCCAGCACGGCACGAGCTTCGAGGTGCTCAAGTTCCGAACGATGCGCCCTGACCGACGCGGCCAGCGTCTGGCCGTGATCCACGACCGGCGCCGCACGCACAAGACCCCGCTCGATCCGCGGCACACCGCATTCGGGCAGTTCCTGCGCCGGTACAGCCTGGACGAATTGCCCCAGTTGTTCAACGTCCTGCGCGGCGAGATGAGCTTCGTCGGGCCGCGGCCCGAACTGCACGCCGTCGTCGACGAGCAGTATCAACCGGGGCTCGAGCAACGGCACCACGTCAAGCCGGGCCTGACGGGCCTGTGGCAGATCTCGGCCCGCAGCGACGGGCCGATGCACGAGAACGGCGAATGGGATCTGGCGTACGTCGAGCAGGTGTCGGCGTGGACCGACCTGCGGATTCTGCTGCGCACGCCCGCAGCGATGTTCCTCAGAGAACGCGGCGCCTGACGTTCAGCTGTGGCCGACGTGGGTCGGCTCGGCGTCCGGACCGGGGTCGAATCGACCGAGCCGCTGCCGCACGAGGCCCAGCACGAACCTGGGGTTGAGGATCAGGTAGCGCCGCCACAGCCGGCGCGGGTCGCCGACGAGGCGCTGCAGCCACTGCAACCCTGCCCGCTGCACCCACGCCGGTGGTTCGCGTTGGAGGCCGGCATGGAAGTCGAACGCGGCGCCGACGGCGAGCACCGGCATCGACAGGCGGATCGCGTTCTCGTAGGCGAACACCTCCTGGCGCGGACATCCGAGCCCGACCATGCAGATCGCCGCGCCGGACGCCGTGATCGCTGTCGCGAGCTCGTCGAGTTCGGCCGGGGTCGACGTCGCGAACCGCGACGGTCGCGTCCCGGCGATCCGCAGGCCCGGTACGAGTGTGGGCAGGCGGCGCTCGAGTGCGCCGAGCGTGTCCGCGGTGCTGCCGTAGAAGAACACACTCAGGCCGTCCGCGGCGGCCGCGCGGCACACCTCCAGCGTGAGGCGCGGGCCGTAGACGCGGTCCGGCAGGCCCGCGCCGTGGAGCCAGTTCATCGCCCAACGCACGGGCTGGCCGTCGGGGGTGACGAGGTCGAGGGCGTTGAGCCGGGCGCGGTGCTCGGCGTCGTCGACGCCCGTCATCACGCCATGGACGGCGAGCGCCGACACGCCGTACGGGCGGCGGCCGTGGGCCGCGGCGATGATCCGCGAGGTTGCGGCCTCGTAGTCGACCGCATCGACATCGACGCCGAGGATGGCCACCTTGCCGTCATCGATCATCGACGCACTCAGCCCCAGCGG
The DNA here is from genome assembly GCA_013002175.1 of Ilumatobacter sp. GTDB lineage: Bacteria > Actinomycetota > Acidimicrobiia > Acidimicrobiales > Ilumatobacteraceae > Ilumatobacter_A. The sequence goes on along the minus strand of JABDKP010000038.1, from coordinate 38,752 downwards.
TCCTTGTTGGCCTCGAACATCTCGTTCAGGATCGCCGGCACGTCGTAGGCCAGCGACCATCCGGGGTAGTGCTCCTCGAAGCGTCCGTTGTCGCCGATCCACCACAGATGGTCGCCGACCCGGTTCTCGTCGACGTACGTCCAGTCGAGCTGTTTGCCGCTGATGTCCTCGCACATCGTGATCGCTTCGAGCACGCTGCAGTTCGAGAAGCGGCCGCCGCCGATGTTGTAGACCTCGGCCGGGCGCGGGGCGCGGTACACCTCGTCGAAGCAGTTGATCAGGTCGGAGGAGTGGATCGCATCGCGCACCTGCTTGCCCTTGTAGCCGAACACGCGGTACGGCGTTCCGCTCATCGTGCACTGCATGACGTACGCGAGGAACCCGTGCAGTTCGGCGGCGGAGTGGTTCGGCCCGGTCAGCGTGCCGCCCCGGAAGCACGACGTCATCAGCCCGAAGTACCGGCCGTACTCCTGAACCATCACGTCCGCAGCGACCTTGGACGCCCCGAACAGGCTGTGCAGGGTGTGGTCGATCGACATGTCCTCGCGGATGCCGGAGTGATAGGTGTGCGCCGGGTCGAGTTCCCAGCGTGTGTCGAGTTCTTGCAGCGGCAACCGGTTCGGCGTGTCGCCGTAGACCTTGTTGGTCGACGTGAAGATGAACACGGCGTCGGGGCAGTGGGCGCGGGTCGCCTCGAGCATGTTGAGCGTCCCGCCGGCGTTGACGTCGAAATCGGTGAACGGTTCGCGGGCCGCCCAGTCGTGCGACGGCTGCGCGGCGGCGTGGATCACCAGCTCGATGTCGGTGCCGAACTCGCGGAAGAGCGCGTCGATCGCGTCACGGTCGCGGATGTCGAGGGACGCGTGCCGGTAGCGGTCGCCGAGCTTGCGTTCGAGCTCGGTCGCCATCCACGCCGTCGAGCTGTCCTCGCCGAAGAACACCTTGCGCATGTCGTTGTCGACGCCCACGACGGTGAGCCCGCGCCCGGCGAAGTGCTCGGCCGCCTGCGAGCCGATCAATCCTGCGGAACCGGTGACCAGGGCAATCGACATGGAAGCGAAGTGTACGAGGACCAGCACCTTTGAATCGGGGACGGTCGGGGCGACGTCCACTGCGCCGCGTAGACTTCGCCGCCGTGTGGAGCCAGCGAGTGACGACGAAGCTGCGTCCCACGAACTTCAACATCCGCACCACCGAGCTGCGCGACCTCGTGCGCCGTTCCCGCGAGGTCGTCCTGCTCGCAGCCGTGACCGGCGCGATCACGGGCCTGTTCGTGCGGTTCTTCGAGTACGTCGTCGCCGAGGTGGCATTCGAGCGGGTGTTGCACGGTCCGCTCTGGTTCGCCGCAATTGCGCCCGGCCTGGGGCTGGTCGCCTCGGCGGTGCTGCTGCGCACGCTGGGCAACGGCGCCAGCCCGGCGACGTCGGACGAGTATCTCCGAGCGTTCCACGACCCCGAGTATCCGCTGCGGCCGCGGGCGTTCATGGGCCGCATTGCGGCGTCGATCACGACGCTCGGGATGGGCGGCGCGGTGGGCCTGGAAGGCCCGTCCCTCTACGGCGGCTCGGCGATCGGCTCGTTCATCCAGCGCCGGCTGCCGGCCGCCTTCAAGGGCGCCGACTACCGGACGCTGCTCGTTGCCGGAGCGGCCGCCGGCGTTGCGGCGATCTTCAAGGCGCCGGCAACCGGCGCGATCTTCGCGCTCGAGGTGCCGTACCGCGATCAGATGGCACGACGGATGTTGCTGCCGGCGCTCGTCGCGAGCGCGTCCGGGTACACCACGTTCGTCGCGCTCAGCAGCGTGCGGCCGATCTTCCTGTTCCCGCCGGACCGCGCGTCGGCGTTCCAGTACCGCGACCTCGCCGGCGCGGTGTTGATCGGCATCGGGTGTGCGCTCGGCGCGCGGGCGTTCTCGAAGTTGGTCCGGATGGCCAAGGCGTTCACGCTGCGCCCGATCGTGACCCGTCTCGCCGTGACCGGCTCGATGCTGACCGGCCTGTTCGTCCTGACCCGGATCCTCACCGGTGACAGCCTCGCACTGGGCTCGGAGGCCGGCCCGCAGAGCCTCACCCTCGGTCCCGGTTACAACGTGTTCGGCTGGCTGTTGGAGCCACGTGCGCTGTGGCTGCTGATCGCGATCCTCTTCATCCGCTGTCTTGCCACGGCGACCACGTTGGCAGGCGGCGGGGTGGGCGGTGTGTTCATCCCGCTCGTCGTCGGCGGGGCGCTCGTCGGCCGTGCGGTCGGCGAGGTGGTCAACCCGCTCGACCCGACGCTGTATGTGCTGCTCGGCATCGCGGCGTTGCTCGGCGCGGGCTACCGGGTGCCGCTCGCCGCCGTGATGTTCGTCGCGGAGACGACCGGGCAGCCCGGGTTCATCGTGCCGGCGCTGTTCGCCGCGGTGACCGCCGAGCTCGTGATGGGTGAGCAGTCGATCACGACGTTCCAGCGTTCTCCGACGAACTGACTGCGCGCGGTGCGTCTCCGTCTCGCGGTCGACCGACCCGGTTCGGCTAGACCGTCACATGATGGGCATCGTCGTCGAGTCGCAACTGCACGGGACCGTGGTGTCGGTGCTCGTGCGGCCTGGCGAGCCGGTCCGCTTCGGCTCCGTGCTGGCGCTCGTCGAGTCGATGAAGATGCACCACGAGGTCGTTGCGCCGGCCGACGGCGTGATCGCGTCGATCAAGGTGGCCGAGGGGTCGACGCTGGCGGTCGGCGACTCGTTGTTCCTGCTCGACGACCCCGGCGGAGCCGGCGCTGCGATGCTGCCGCCACCTGCGCTCGACCGGGACGGCCCCCGCGGGCTCGATCGCCCCGACGTGGCCGAGGTGATCGGCCGGCATGCGGCGGGCCTCGATGTGGCGCGCCCCGACGCCGTCGCGAGGAGACGTGAGCGGGGTCGGCGCACCGCGCGCGAGAATGTCGCCGACCTCGTCGACGACGGCACGTTCGTCGAGTACGGGCCGCTCGTGATCGCTGCACAGCGCCGACGGCGTGAGCTCGCCGACCTGATCGCCAACACTCCCGCGGACGGCCTGATCGGCGGGCTCGGCGACGTCAACGGTGAGCTGTTCCCCGACGAGCGGGCCCGCAAGGTGGTGGCGCTGTCGTACGACTACACGGTGCTCGCCGGCACGCAGGGCACGCAGAACCATCGCAAGAAGGACCGGTTGTTCGAGCTCGCCGAGCAGCTGCGGATCCCGCTCGTGTTCTTCACCGAGGGCGGTGGCGGCCGCCCGGGCGACACGGACGGCATCGGTGTCAGCGGGCTCGACTGCCTCGCGTTCCTGTGGTTCGGGCAACTGTCGGGAACCGTCCCGCTGATCGGGGTCAACGCCGGCTACTGCTTCGCCGGCAACGCCGCGATCCTCGGCTGCTGCGACATCGTGATCGCCACCGAGGACTCGAACATCGGGATGGGCGGTCCGGCAATGATCGAGGGAGGCGGCCTCGGCGTGTTCGAGCCGGGTGCGATCGGCCCGATCGACGTCCAGCGGACGAACGGCGTCGTCGACATCGTGGCGGCGGACGAGGCGGAGGCGACCGCGCTGGCGAAACGGTGTGTTGCGTACTTCCAGGGCCGGACGACGGGGTGGACCGCACCGGACCAGACGGCACTGCGCGACATGGTGCCGCTCGACCGGCTGCGCGCGTACGACATCCGGCGCGTGATCAGCGGCCTGTTCGACAGCGACTCCGTGCTGGAGCTGCGTCGCGACTTCGGGCTCGGCATGGTCACGGCGTTCGCCCGTCTCGAAGGCAGGGCGGTCGGCGTCATCGCCAACAACCCGCACCACCTCGCGGGCGCGATCGACTCCGACGGCGCCGACAAGGCCGCCCGGTTCATGCAGCTCTGCGACGCGCATGGCCTGCCGATCATCACGCTGTGCGACACGCCGGGGATGATGGTCGGGCCCGAGGTGGAGGAGACGGCGCTGGTGCGCCACTGCAGCCGCATGTTCGTCACCGGAGCGAACGTCTCGGTACCGATGGTGTCGGTCGTGACGCGCAAGGCGTACGGGCTCGGCGCGCAGGCGATGATGGGCGGATCGACCAAGGCACCACTCGCGTGCCTGTCCTGGCCGACCGGGGAGTTCGGCGGGATGGGCCTCGAGGGCGCGGTGCGCCTCGGGTACCGCAGGGAGCTCGACGCAGCCGGCGACGACGCGAGTCGCGAGGCGCTGTTCGCCGAGTTGGTCGACCGGATGTACGAGCACGGCAAGGCGGTCAGCGTGGCGACCCACTTCGAGATCGACGACGTGATCGACCCCGCCGACACACGCCGATGGCTGACGATCCTGCTCGCGGCGGCGCCCGCAGTCAGTGGTCGGTTGCGTCCGAATGTCGACACCTGGTGACGCTGCGCGGTCGCGTCGGGCACCATCCGTCAAGAATCTCTCAAGAAGCGCGACTCGGGCGGCTCGAATGCCGTCCCCCCTCCCACACATGTGGTGCAATTGACGCGTGCCGGGAGCTGCCCGGCGTGCGGGCCGAAGGGGAACAGAGGATTTCATGTCGTTTTCGAAGAAGTTGATGGGTGGCTGCCTGGCAGCCGGAATGATCACGGCGGCGGGGGTGGTCGGTGCGTCGGTCACTGGGCCGGTCGAGGTGTCGGGTGAGGGCGCAGCAGCCGCCTCGCTCAGCTGCCCCGGCGGGATGACCCGGCTCGGTCACCCGTTCGACGCCGGGATGTCGATCTTCCCCGGTGACCCGGCAGTCCACGTCCGAAACTTGTACACGGTCGCCGTCGATTTCTTCAAGGTCGAGGACATCGACATGGGAACGCACGCCGGGACGCACATCGACGTGCCGGCCCACTTCCTCGACGAGGCCGATGACAGCGACGACGCGCGGACGCTCGACGAACTCCACGCAGACGAGTTCGTGTGGCCGGCCTACAAGATCGACGTGCGCGGGATGTCGTTCACCGACAACTTCGTCGACGCCGCGTTCATCGACGGCTACGTCGCGACGAACGGGCCGATCCCGGACGGGGCGCTCGTCATCCTCCAGACCGGGGCCGAAGAGTTCTTCGGCCTCGACGGACCGGGTGACGCGCACGACACCGAGAAGTACAAGAACAAGGCGACGAAGGAGAAGTTCGTGCTGTCGGCGAACACCGACGACATGTTCGAGTTCGAGAACGCCGGGTTCTCCGGCCCGGCGGTACAGCACCTGTTCGACACCTACGGCATTGCCGGTGTCGGCTCCGACGCGTACGGTCCGGACGCGTTCGGCGACGACTTCTTCGACGCCACCTACACGGCCCTCGCCAACGACGGCATCGCCCTCGTGGCGCTGGCCAACCTCGACTCGGTGTCGGTCAACAGCGACATCATCATGGCGCCGGCGGTCAACCTGACCAACGGGTCCGGCTTCCCGACCGACCCGCTCGCCTGCCACGGCGGTTCGTCCGAGGAGTGACGCGGGAGTGCGGCGTCCCGGTGCCGATCGCGGCACCGGGATGTCCGCTGCCCGGCGATGTCAGCCGAGGTCGGGCCAGGGACGCTGCTGACGGCGGCGTTTGCCGGCCGCACCGAGCTTGCGGCGATCGGCGAGCGCCCAGTCGCGACGCCAGCCGGTGAACTCCGGACCGGTGAGCGGCGGGTTGTCGCCCGTTGCCGCCCGTTGCCGAGCGGTCCAGTAGTCGGTCAGCGCTTCGTCGCCCAGTGTCGTGACCGCGCGTTCGATCCGGGCGTTGAAGCGGCGGGTCGACTCGTCGTCGTCCGCCAGCATCGGCCGGCCGAAGACGACCTTCGTCCGGCCGGGCTTCGGCCGTTTCATCCCCTTGCCGAAGATCGCCCCCGTGCCGTCGATGAACACCGGCACGACCGGTGCACCGGTCTTCGACGACAGGTAGGCGGCGCCACCCTTGAACTCCTGGCCCCATCCGTCTTGGGAACGGCCGCCCTCCGGGTAGATCACCAGGCTGTGGCCGTCAGCGATCAGCGCGGCGAGCAGGTCGGACGACGCGCGCCCGGTGACCTCACGGTCGATCGGGATTGCGTTCAACGACAGCGCCGAGATCGCGGCCTTCCACTTCTTGTCGAAGAAGTAGTCGGCAGCCGCTGCGACGACGAGGTCGCGCCGCCACACCACTGGAATCGCGCGGATCATCAGGCCGGTGTCGAAGTGGCTGTGGTGCGTCGGCGCGAAGATCAGCGCGGGAGGGTCGTCGAGGCGGGCGAGGTCGGCCAGCCGGTCGTGACCGACGATCTCCGGGTTGGTGAGCAGCCGTGTCGCGAGTCGGATCGGCCCCTCGGTGATGAGCCCGCGGGCGAACGACGCGACCGGCCGGCGCGCCCAGCCGGTGTCATAGTGGGCGCCGAGCCCGGTGATCTCGGCGGGCACCTCGACGCCACGGGGCACGGTCGGAGCGCGGTACGGGAAGCCGAAGTTGCGCAGCGGGGTCGCGGCGGCGCGCACCGCCTGCTCGGCGGAACCCGCGAGCTGCTGGGCCCGGCGGAGCGACTTCTTGGCCATCGTCGAACGTCTCTACTTGACGTCCGCGACGAGGACAGAGGGGACGTGGAGGTGGGTGATGGACGCAGACCGTCCGACGACGTCGGCGGCGATCTCGAGGGCGTCGTTCATCGTCGACGCCGGCGTGAAGCCGAGGCGGCGAACGGTCGGTGCGTCGCCGCCGACGATGATCACCCGGCCGGCGTGCTGCTGGCCGTGAGCGCCCCAGTACCAGGCATAGAACGGGTGGACGCCGTGATAGGCGTTGCCGGTGCGGTAGAGGTGGCGGTACCACTCGTCCTCGGCGTACTTGGCCTCCCACTTCTCCGACATCACGGCCGGGTCGGTCGTGTCGGGCAACACCTCCTCGAAGAAGTCGATGTAGCTCGGGTGGTGCACCGAGTGGAAGTCGCGGTAGGTCGGGTGCGTCATGATGATCACGCCGCCCTCGCGGACCAACGGCTTGCCGCGATACATGTTGAACAGGTAGCCGAGGCCCATGCACATCACGAGGATCGGGTTCATGATCCCCTCGGGGTTGTACGGGCAGATGTAGGGGATGCCCATCGTGAGGATGTCGGTCTGCCCCTCCACGTCGACGAGGTGCTGGGCATAGACGTTCTCGAGCGTCTTCTCGTGCACGGTCGGCGTGAACCCGGCGTGGACGCCGGTCATCCGGTAGGGCGACTCGATGCTGTGCATGATCTTGCGCCGCATCTTGACCGGCACGCGGTCGAGCGACTTCTGCGTCGCGAGGAACGTCGCCCGGTCCTTCGCCGTCCACTCCCACTCGCGCTTGGCGAGGAAGTCGAACGGCGACGGAAAGGTGTCGGTGTTGAGCGTGGTCTCGACGGTGAAGATCTTCGGCCCGTGCTCGCGCAGCACCTCGCCCATCCGCCACAGGCTGTGATGGAGCGCGCTGTGGTGACGGTCCATCAGGCTGCGCGTGTTCTGCAACGTCGCCGGGTTGTGGTGGTAGCTGAGGCAGCGATACGACGCGACACCGGTCGTGATCGACTTCCACCCGCCGTCCATCGCGACCTGGTTGATGTTGGCGTAGACGACGAGGTCGGACTCGGCGACCCGCTTGCTGATCTCGACGACTTCGCCCTCGTCGGTCTCGCCGATCACGCTGAGGTTGTCGTAGTCCTCGGCGTCGTGCTGGTACAGCAGGCCACGGGGGTGGAACGCGTCGAAGATCCGATCACCGAGCACGTGGCGCAGCTCGTAGTCGTGCATCCGCCGATGCAGGCCGAGCGCGGCGATCAGGTGCACGTCGTCGACGCCGGCCTCTGCGGCGAGTTCGAGGACCGCCTCGATGATTCGCTGGCGGGTGTCGGGCCGGCGCATCTTCGGCAACGACAGGCTGGCGTCGTCGAAGCAGATCGTCAGCTTCATCCCGGGTGTCAGCAACGCCGGCAGCGGGTCCATGTCGAGTGGGTTGAGGAGCGCGTTGCGGATCGCGCCGTCGACGTCGTCGATGCCGGGCAACGGCTCGGGCGGGTAGATCACGCGGGTGCGGTCGGCCGGCAGCTTTTCCAGACTGAAGTTCTCGCCGCGCCAGAACAGCATCGGCGGGGTGGAACGGTCGACGTCGAGCACGAATCCTGGGCGGGGCATCAGCGTAAATCTCCGGTCGTCATCCGAAATTTGGCGATCTCAGCCCGCTGGGCGCAGCGAGAGCGGCAGATTTTGGGGGAGGCAGGGGTCATGAGGTGGCGTTCCTGAGGTCGAAGGCGATCTTGACGGCGCCGCGCCTGCCGGCAGTGGCCGCATGGGCGAGCGCGTCGACGTGGTCGTCGAGGCGGTAGGTGGCCGACAGCAGACGTTCGGCCTCGACATGGTTCGTGGTGTCGATCGCGAGCTGGAACGTGGTCGGCCGGGTGCCGTCGGCGAGCGTTTCGGTGCCGTAGGTGTAGGCGCCCTTGAGCTCGGTCTCGCGGTGCCACAGGCCGGTGAGGTCGAGGGACACGTCGGCGGGCATGCCGAGCAACACGACTCGCCCGCGGGGGCGGGTGATCGCGAGCGCGTCGCCGATGGACGCGTTGGACCCGACGGCGTCGATCGTGACGTGGGCGCCCGAGGTGAGCTGCCCGCCCACCACGTGGCAGCCGGCCGCGCGCCGAACCGCGCGCAACAACTCGCGGTCGGCGACGACGACGGTTGCGCCGAACGCGCGGGCGAGGGCCTGCTGGTGCGGGTAGCGCGCGCCGACGACGATCTGTGCGTGGGGGACGTAGCGGGCGAGGCCGGCGACGGTGGCGAGGCCCATCGTGCCCGCACCGAGCACGGCGATGATCGGGTCGTCGACGCCGTCGATCGTCGGCAGTGCGAGCAGCGCGGCGTGGATCCCCGCGGCGAACGGTTCCACGAGCACGGCGCGTTCGTCCGGCATGTCCACGCGGTGGAGCTGCGAGTCGTGGGCCCAGAACCAGGGCGCCCAGCCGCCGCCGGTCGAGCAGCAGAACCCGGTCTGGATGCCCGGCTCGAGCAGGCCGTCGGCCGACGGAGTGGCGAGGTGGGCGTAGTCGTCGCCGTCGCCCGGGGCGGCACCGTCGAACGGGGGAGCGACGCCGCGGGCGGCGTGGCCGAGCACCGGTTCGAGCACGACGGTGGTTCCGTCGTCGAGTTCGCCGACGACCTCGTGGCCCGGTACGAACGGGAAGCTGACCCAGTCCTCGAAGTAGGTCGACGCATGCCCGTCGACGAGCGCGAGGTCCGATCCACAGATCCCCGACAGCCGGGTGTGGACCTGCTGCCAGCCGGCATCGGGGCCGCCGGGCCGAACCGGGTCGTCGATGCGCCGCAGCTCCAGCGGCCCGACCTTGGCGGCGGCCGCCGGCGACAGCGCCGACGTGATGCGCGCCATCCCGAGCTTCACCGGCGTCCGCCGGACCTGCAATGCCCTCATCGCCGCCCCCCGGTCGTCGTCGTGCCTGGCACAACGACGACTCGCTCGCGATCGGAGAGGAGTTCGCCGATCGGGAGGATCGGTTGCGGCGAGCCGGATGCCTTCGACCAGTGCTCGACGAGCCAGCCCCGCTTGCGGGCGATCGCCGCCAGCCTCGTCTCCGGGTTGACCGCGACCGGGAACCCGACCGCCTCGAACAGCGGCACGTCCGACGACGAGTCGGCGTAGGCGACGCACTCGTCCAGCGACAGGCCCTCGGCCGCGCAGTAGTCGGCGAGCAGCTGTGCCCGGGCCTCGCCGGTGGGCGGCACGACCGGCATCTCGCCGGTGTACGTGCCGTCGGGCTTGACACTCATCTCGGCGGCGAAGATCTCGTCGAACAGCGGCCGCAGCCCCTCGACGTTGAAGCTCAAGGCGCCCGTGATCAGGATCGTGCGGTGTCCGGCGGCGCGATGCTCGCGCACGCGCCGCAGGCCGGCGGGGAAGCTCTTGGTGATGATCAGCTGCGTCATCATCTCCCGCGCGTCGTGCTCGATCTGTTCGACCGGTGCGTTCTCGTAGCGGCGGTAGAAGTGGCGGAGGAAGTCGGTGCGGTCCTGGCGGTCGATCCGCAGCAGGCCGGGCGCTTCCAGCAGCGTTCGCAGCACGTACCGGACACGGTCCGGCGTGTCGAGCCGGCGCGTCGCCAGCCAGGAGTAGCTCTCGACGACGTTCGACGCGATCAGCGTGTTCTCGAGGTCGAACGCCGCGACGTGGCGCTTCGGGTCGAGCACCTGCTTGCGCAGCCGGGCCGGCCGGTCGATCGGCGTGTGCTTGCCGGGCGTCGACTTCACCCGCGCGTGTTGCACGATCGACGGGAGGTGGACCTCGTTGACATAGTGGTCCCAATCGACGACCCGCGGGTCGAAGCAGAACGCTTCCTGGTCGGCCGCGTCGAGCGAGTCCCACAGTGCGAGCAGGTTGTCGACCTGGTAGATCGCCTCGCACTCGGTGTACAGCCCGTACAGCTCGACGTATTCGAGGGCGGCGTCGAGCTCGATCCGGCGGTTCTCCAGCGTGGCCGCGAACTCGGCCTGCTTGCCGCGCAGCGGCAACGCATGGAGCGCCTTCTCGGCGGTCGAGAGTGCACGCGTGGCGCGCGTCAGTTGTTTCTGGACTCGACCGCGTCCGGGGAAGTCCCACGTCGGGACGATGATCGGCTGGCCGTCGCTGTCGTACAGCGGGTTGCGCGTGAACCAGCTGCTGACGAAATCGACCATCGTCCGGTATCGCAGCGGGTTGATCCCGCCGGACGCGACCTGGGTGATCGCGGGCGCCCGCTCGGGTCCGGCGGCAGCGACACCGATGATCGCTGCGACGACGAGGTCGACCGGGATGACGTCGACGGTTCCTTCCGGCACGCCGGGAAACTCCTTCAACAACCCGCGGGCATAGGAGATGATCACCGGCTCGGCCATTCGGAAGCCGCGGATCCAGCCCGGCTTGGGCTCGGCCCATGCCGACTCGATGATCGACGGGCGCACGATCGAGACCGGGACGTCGCCCTTGATCTCGGTCAGCGCTTGTTCCCCGAGCGCCTTCGTGTAGGCGTAGGCGTCAGGCCAGCCGAGGCTGGCGGCCCGCGACCGTCCGGCCTGCACGAGCTCTGCTTTCACCCAGCGGTTGCGCAGCTGTTCGGTCTTGGCGGCGAGCGCGGGTGCGCCGGCCGCGCCGAGTTCGCGGCGGGCCTCCTTGCGGAACCGCAGCAGATTCTTCTCCGATCGGCTCTCGGCATCGGTGTCGCCCTTCAGCCGCCGTGCCGACGCGACCTCGCTGCGCCAGTCGAGACCGATGTCGAACGGGCCCTCACTGACGAGTTCCTCCGGTGCCTTTCCCCGGCGGTTGCCCGCGACGTAGCACGTCGAAACGGCGACGAGGTGCGGTGTCGTGCCGAGTTCGTGGCACAGCTCGGCGAGTCGTGTCGGGCCGAGCAGGTTGATCTCGACCGCGGACGGCAGCGGCGAGTCGAACGACACGGCGGCTGCGGAGTGGATGATCGTGTCGCAGGTTCGGAAGATCTCGCGGTCGTCGTCGCTCAGGCCGAGGCCGTCGATCGTGACGTCACCGGCGATCGTCGTGACGCGGCCGGCGACGGCGGTGTCGAACTCGTCGCCGAACTCGGCGCGCAACCGGTCGAACGCGTCGTTCTTCAGGATCTCGCGCTGGGTCCGCCTCGCGGCGGGAGTGCGTTGGCCGTCGCGGACGAGCAGCACGAGCTGACAATCGGGGACCGACCGCAGCAGCCGCTCGACGAGCGCGGTGCCGACGAAGCCGGTTGCCCCGGTGATGGCAATGCGTTTCCCGGCGAGGGACTCGGCGATCACAGTCGTCTGTTCTAGCAGCTCTCTCTACCAATTGGTAGAGAGCGGCCAGATTTCATGTCAGGATGGGGGGATGCCGGATCGGACGACGCGAGAGCGGATCCTCGACGCAGCGCTCGATCTGTTCGGCGCCCGGGGCGTGGATGCGGTGTCGCTGGACGAGATCGCGCGGGTCGTCGGGGTGCGCAAACAGACCGTCCTCTACTGGTTCGCGTCAAAGGACGACCTCGTCGACGGCGTGCTCGAATCGGTCGCCGCACAACTCGTCGTCGTCATCGACGCTGCGGTGCGCGCCGCACCGGACGACCCGCTCGACCGCATCGATGCAGTCGTGCGGGCGATGTTCCGGCCGGCGGTCCGGCGGCCCGCACTGCTGGGACTCGTCCGCGAGGTGAGCCGGCTCGGTCCGGAGCAGGCCGAGCGTCTGCGGGTGATGATCTCCCCGCTCGTCGATCGCGCGGTCCGCTACCTCGGTGAGGAGATGGATCGCGGCCGGCTCCGCCGTGGTGACCCGAAGATCATCGCCGCGCTCGCCTATGCGACCGTGACCGGGATCGCGACCGAACCGGAAGCGTTGCGCGCGGTCGGGTGGACCGCCGATGCCGTCGGGCTGCGCCGGTTGCGCGACGAGCTGCGGGCATTCCTGCGCGCAGCCCTCGCCACGCCCGGCTGAGGCGCTGCTTCGACGCGCGAGACTCGCGTCATGGCGCTGCAACAGCTGCCCCGGATCGAGCGGCTCGATCTGGCCGTGCTGCGCCTGCCGGCCTGGCATCCCGAAGCGGCGGGTTCACCGACGGCTCCGGTGTACGGCTACGTGATCGACCACCCCGACGGCGCGATCGTGTTCGACACGGGCGTCGGTGCCGACAACGAGTTCATCGATGCGGTGTATGCACCGGATCATCTCGGCCTCGACGACGCGCTGCACGCGGTCGGCATCGAACTCGCCGATGTGGTCGCCGTCGTCAACAGCCACCTCCACTTCGACCACTGCGGCCAGAATCCGCTGTTCTACGGGTCGGATGTGCCGTGCTACGTGCAGCAGGCGGAACTCGACGCCGTCGAGCGCGACCAGTTCTACACCGACCCGGTCTGGGCGCTCGCTCCGACTGGCCAACAGCGCGCCGTCGACGGCGACCTGGCGATCGCGGAGGGCGTGACGATCATGGCGACGCCCGGGCACACGGCAGGACACCACTCGGTGCTCGTCGAGTCGGGCGAAGGCTGTGCGGTGCTCGCCGGTCAGGTCGTGTGGCACGCCGACGAGTTCCGCGACGAGCGCGCAACCGCCGCCAATGTCGAGGCCAAGGAACGGCGCGGCGACGCGATCGAGTCGATCCGGAGGTTGAAGGCGCTGCGCCCACAGGTGGTCCACTTCGCGCACTGTTCCGCCCTCCACGCCGACGGCGCTGGCGAGGACGCTGAGCTGCGTCTACGCTCGCCGCGTGGCTGAGGTGCTGTTGTTCCACCATGCACTCGGGTTGACCGACGGCGTGCGGGCCTTCGCCGACGGGCTGCGCGCCGCCGGGCATGCGGTGTCGACACCGGACCTCTACGACGGGGACACGTTCGACTCGATCACCGACGGCGTCGCCAACGCGCAGCAGATCGGGTTCGACACGGTGATCGAGCGTGGCGTCTCGTGCGCCGACGGACTCGGCGACCGGCTCCTCGTTGCGGGGTTCTCGCTCGGTGTCCTGCCGGCACAGAAACTCGCCCAGACCCGCCCCGGCGTCCGCGGCGCAGTGCTGTATCACTCGGCCGTACCGCCGGAGATGTTCGGCGGCCGCTGGCCCGACGGCGTCGCGTTGCAGATGCACATCGCGGACGGCGACGAGTTCGCCGCCGAGGACATGGAGGCGATCGATGCGCTGTCGAGCGCCAACGGCGGGCCGGGTGAGCTGTACATCTACGAGTCGTCGGGACACCTCGTCGCGGATTCGAGTTGGCGCGAGTACGACGCCGCGCTCTACGGCCTGATGCTCGAGCGCACGCTCGCGTTCCTGGCGACCCACGGCTGAACGATCCGCGCACCGGCCCCGAGGGGCCGCGGTGGTCGGGCCTCAGTGGTTCGCCAGCTCGGTCGTGGGGTCGGCCTCGGGGATCGGGATGTCGTCCGGCCCGACGTACTCGAACGGGTGCCCGCCCGAGAGCTTGGCCGCGATTTCGATCACCGCGTCCTCGTTCGCCGGCATGCTGGCCGTGCTGTACAGGCGATTGTGGGTCCGGTCGAGCAGCGCCTCGATGAGGGTTTCCCGGGGGACCGCGGTCTGCTCGCTGCCGCCGTGGACCTTCTTCTTGGTGCCCATCAGCGCCACGAGGTCGCGATCGTCGTTGTCACCCCAGAGCTTCTGCAACAGGGTCCGCGGTGTGCCGTTGCGACTGCCGTGGTGGCTCACCTTGTAGAAGTCGACCGTCTTGAGGAGTTCTCGCGCCTCTTCGGCCGACAGGCCGCCCCGCGAGCCGTCGGACGCGTGCAGTGAGTAGTTCCAATTCTCGATCTGGGCGTCGCCCGGGAGCAGCATGTGCTTGTCGCCGGCTCTGATCGACAGGATCAGACTGGTGTTGTTGAGCGAGTCGTCGAGTTCGCGGACGATGCGCAGCAGGTTGTTGATCTGCTGGCGCTGCATCTTGCTCGCCAACCAGCGGACCGGCCCGGCGGGGACAGCCAGCTCGGATTTCGAGACCCGCTTGAAGCCGGCGGCACCGAGCGCCCCGGTCTGTTTCGACTGCGCGTAGAGCTGGCCGTGCAGCATCCAGTATTCCTTGTCCTTGGACCTCGCCCCGGTGACCTCACTGTGCTGGTCGACGGTGGGTGGGCCGAGCACATCGACGGTGATGCCCGGGATGTAGTCGGGGATCTTCGATTTCGCGCCGTAGCACAGGAATTCGCAGTCGCCGTCCTTGCTCCACTTCGCCAGACGCTTGTACGCCTTGGCGTTGGTCAGACCGTCCTCGCCGATCACGGCCATCGTCTGCTGCTCGACGGCGCCGAGCAGCTCGTTGCTGATCCCGCGGAAGCTGCGTGCCCGCTTCTTCTGTTCGAGGAGATCGTGGTGCACCGAATCGGCAAGGGCCTGGGCACTGACGAGTGCGTTCGTGAAGCGCAACGATTGCTCGCCGACCCGGGTGACGCCGGTCGCGTCGGTGGCGGCCTGCGGGTCCTCGGTCCACGACTGGACGACCAGCTTCGGATGGAGCTTGTCGAGAACTGCACCCGACTTCTTCGAGCTGAACCCGGACATGTGGTCCTTGTGGCGGTGGGTCACGACGACGACATCGAGTTCCCCGTTCGAGTCGGTGGCAATCTGCTCGGCAACACCGCTGATGTCGAAGCCACGCTTGGCGTATCGAGTACTCCCGAAGTCGACGAGCATGTGCCGCTCCGCGCGGCCGTCGTCGAGCGGCTCCGGGTACTCGAACGTCAACATGAATGCGTCGCCGAAGCCCATCTGGTACATCCGGATCCGGACACGGTCTGGCTGTGGAGTGCTCACCAGTTCTCTCCTGCTCGGGTCGCCGGCACGTGCAGGCCGGCGAATGCCTGGCCGGCGGAGTCCCCCGAGGAGAAGCCGTATCGGCCGTACTGGTCCTTTTCACCGCACGTGTACAGGTGATCCAGCCGTTTCTTCTGTCGTCGCCAGTCGAACAACGGCTTCGAGCAGTGGTATTTGAGATTGCCGAACTGGTCGAAGATCAGGGTCCCGCCTCCACGAATCGAGATCGGTGTGTCGAGGTCCATCCCCCTCGGCAGTGCGATGCGTCTGCCCTGCGCGTCGCTGAGCGCCTGCACTTCGCCTGCAGTGGCTTCCATCACCTGGCTGTAGGTCGCGACCGCCTCGCTGACGAGGAGTCCGTCGGGCCCGATCCGGATCGAAGGGCGCACGTCGTTGACGTTGAGGTAGTTGTCGGTGTCGACCTTGAGCAGACGGGCGTTCGCCCACACGAAGCGATACATCTCGTCGGTCATCGAGCGCAGCGCCTCGAAGTTGACGCCGGGATAGATCGGCTTGTCGATCGCGAGGTCCAGCGTGTCGTACGCAGGAGGCCGGATGCCGAATTCGGCGAACGACGTCGCGAGGATGTCCCGGTAGCCGTACGTGTCGTGGGGCGCCACCTCGCGGTCAGAGCGCAACAGCGCGGCGATGAAGTCCTCGAACTCGAACTCGGCCGGTGGTGTGTAATCGATGGCGCGGATGCTCATCGTCAACAGATGCTTGGCCGCCTTGGCGCCCTCCTCAGCAGCGCGTTCGCGGTCGATGTCGCGCCCGCGGGCCAGCGGCGTCAGGCGCTCCAGCCAGATGTCGAGCAACGCTCGCATCACGGCTGCCACCAACACCTCGCCGCGGCGGTGCGGGAGTTCGAACGCCGGGTCCTTGCGCCACGCGCTTCCGGGTTCCAGCACGACCGAACGCCGCAGGCCGTTGCCGCGCTCGTCGGAGAACAAGTTGCCCAACTGGGAGGCGAGCTTGAACAGCGGGTTGCTCTCGAAGGCTTCCTTGCTCACGAGCGATGTCGGAATGCGGCCGTTCTTGTCAGCAGTTCCGATGAGTTCCTCGACGACTTCTTTGATCGAAAACACCGACAGCAATGCCACGATGTCGGCGAACGCCTCGTGGAACCCGCGCTGGTCGGGAAGACCGGGTTTCATGAAATCCGGCCGCAGGCCGTCGAGGATCGCATGCGCCGTCTCGTGCGCAACGATGTCGTGCGACAGGCTGGTGTACACACGACCGTCGGCACTGTCGATGTACCCGAAGAACAGCGCCTTGTCGTCGCGTGAATAGTAGGCGTTGGCCTCGGCGAAGGCGTGCGGCACCAGGTACAGCTCGTGGGTTCCGAAGCCCCACGGCAGCCGCCGCCCGAGGGCGATCTCGAACTCGGCCAGGGTGCGTGCGGCGATGGCGTAGACGTTCTGGCAGCGGATCCGCCGGCCCGGGTCGTCTCGGAGCAGGTCGGCTTCGGACAACTTCCGCCGCGAGAACGGATCGCGATAACCCCAGCCCGGGAATCGCTCGTCCGGGCAGTCGATGTCGGCCGGCTCGGCGAAGGTGGACGAGGAGGAGTCGTAGTCGATGACGCGCAGCCGGTGACCACGTGGACCCCGGTCGAGACGGTCGATCGGCACGCGCACCGTCGCCATCAACGGGCGTCCGTCCACCGTGACGCTCGGGTCCTGCGCGACGATCTTCATCTCCGAAAAGACCTTGTCCGGCTCGCGGGTGTCCTTGTAATCACTTGCCGCCATGGTCCCCTCCAAACAGCGCAACCTCGACGATACTGCATTTGTTGTGAGGCAGCCAGCGGCCCGGAGAGCACTCGGGTTCATCGAAGCAGCCGGTCGGAATGAGCGTTCATCACCTGCATGCGGTCGCCGGCATGCGTTACGATCCGCCAGCGATCACGCCGACAGCAACAGGAGGTTCCAACATGTCCGGACGGGTGATGCACTTCGAGATTCCCTTCGACGACGGCGAACGGGCGCGCACCTTCTACGCCGACGCGTTCGGCTGGCAGGTCATGCCGATGCCCGAGATGGGCTACACGCTCGTGATGTCCGGGCCGAGCGGTGAAGAGGGGCCGACCGAGCCGGGTTTCATCAACGGCGGGATGATGCAGCGCGAGGAACCGTTCACCGGGCCGAACCTCGTGCTCGAGGTCGACAACCTCGAGGACGCGCTCGCGGCCGTCAACGGCGCCGGCGGCACGACGGTGTCCGAGCGCCAGCAGGTGGGCGACATGGGGTTCACCGCCTACGTCCGCGACACCGAGGGCAACCTCGTCGGCCTGTGGGAGAACGCGCCGTCCGGCTGACGACGATGCCGGCCGAGCTCGTTCGCGCCTACTGTTCGGGTCACGGCTCCGGTGCGCTGCCGGCGTCGGCCGCAGGAGGGCCATGACTGAAATCACCGAGACGCCACTTCCGGGGGTCGGGGTTCGTCACGACTTCGCGTGCGGGAACGATCAGCGAGTGGGTGTCGTCTCGCACCACTCCGGCCGTCGCGAGCTGCTCGTGTACGACCGCGACGATCCCGACCGCGTCTCGGAGACGGTGCCACTGTCGACCGACGAGGCACGGTCGCTCGGTACGTTGCTGGGCGGGCCCAACATCGTCGAACGGCTCGACGATCTGCGCCAGCAGATCGCCGGACTGGAGATCGCATGGCTGCCGATCTCGCCGAACAGCGGTCTCGCGGGCCGGCCGCTCGGGGAAACCCAGATGCGGACGCGGACCGGCGTCTCGATCGTCGCCCTGCTGCGCGGTGATCAGACGATTCCTGCGCCCGGTCCCGACGATCTGATGCTCGGCGACGACGTCGCCGTCGTCGTCGGGACCGACGAGGGCATCGACGAAGCCACCCGCATCCTCGGTGCCCCGACTGCCTGATGGTCGCCGCCTCGCCGGGCGCGGCCGGGCTCTTCCTGGAGCTCGGGGGCATCCTCCTCGGCCTCGCTCTGCTCGGCCGGGCGGCGCACCGCTGGGGCCTGCCGTCGGTGCCGCTGTACCTCGTCGCCGGGATCCTGATCGGCGATGGTGGGATGGTGCCGGTCGTACCCGCGCGCGACTTCATCGAGACCGGCGCCGAGATCGGCGTCATCCTGCTGCTGCTGTTGCTGGGATTGGAGTACTCGGGCGAGGAGCTGATGGGCGCACTGCGCACCGGCGTCCCGGCGGGAGCGGTCGACTTCGGGCTCAACTTCACGCCGGGGCTCGCCGTCGGGTTCGCGCTCGGCTGGGACTACCGCGCCGCCCTGTTGCTCGGCGGCATCACCTACATCTCCTCGTCGGGGATCATCGCCCAGTTGCTCGGCGATCTCGGCAACGTCGGCAACCGCGAAACGCCGGTGGTGCTCGGGATCCTCGTCACCGAGGACCTGGTGATGGCGTTGTACCTGCCGCTGATGGCGGGCCTGCTGATCGGCGGGAGCGCGCTGACGATCGCACTCGAGATCGGGGGAGCGGTCGCTGTCGTGTTCGTCGCACTCGCGATCGCCGTGTTCCTGGGCGAGCGGGTCAGCCGAGTCGTCTTCAGCCGGTCCGACGAGCACATGTTGCTGACGCTGCTCGGCCTGGCGCTCGTCGTGGCGGGGCTGGCGGAGCAGGTGCAGGCCTCCGCTGCGGTCGGCGCATTCCTCGTCGGGATCGCACTGAGCGGGCCGGTCGAGCATGCCGCCCGGCAATTGCTGACGCCGCTCAAAGACGTGTTCGCCGCCTTGTTCTTCGTCTTCTTCGGGCTCCAGGTCGACCCCGGGACGCTGCCGCCGATGCTCGCACTCGCGATCGGGCTGGCGGTCGTGACCGCCGGGACGAAGATCACGACCGGCTGGTGGAGTGCCCGACGCGCCGGGATCTCGGCACGCGGTCGGCTGCGGGCCGGGATGACCCTGATCGCACGCGGCGAGTTCTCGATCGTGATCGCCGGGATCGCGGTGGCTGAGGGAATCGAGTCCGACATCGGCCCGCTCGCGGCTGCGTACGTGCTGATCCTCGCCGTCGGCGGACCGTTGCTGGCGAAAGCCGCTGACCCGATCTCACGATGGCGCGCCGCACGCGCGACACCGGTCCCGGCCGAGCCCTGACGGCCGGGAGTCGACCCCGGGGAGCGCGGTCAATGCTTGGTGTTGCGGCGGCGACGGCTGTGTCGGTCGAGGGCGAGGTCGACGAGGCGGTCGATGATCGCGGGGTAGCTGAGGCCGTCGGCGATCCACATCTTCGGGAACATCGAGATCGGCGTGAAGCCCGGCATCGTGTTGACCTCGTTGCAGAGCAACCCACGGCCGCCGGTGGTCGGGTCCTCGTAGAAGAAGTCGACCCGCGCCAGCCCGTCGCAGCGCAGCGCCCGGTACGTGCGGATGGCCAACGCTTGCGCCTCGGCCAGTGCGTCGTCGCCGATCGGCGCCGGGATGACGGCGTACGACCCGTCGGTGACGTACTTGTCCTCGTAGCTGTAGAACTCGTCGCCCGGCACGATCTCGCCGGGCGTCGCCGCCTGCGGGTCGGTGTTGCCGAGTACGGCGACCTCGATCTCCTTGCCGGCGACCGCCTCCTCGACGACGACGACTTCGTCATACGTGAGCGCGAGGTCGATCGCGTCGCGCAGCGCCTCGACCGTGGTGGCTTTTGACACGCCGACCGACGACCCCATGTTCGCCGGCTTGACGAACGCCGGCAGCCCCAGGTCGTCGGCCAGTTCCTGCGGCAGCCCCGGCGTCATCTCGTGGTCTGCGAACGAACGGTGGCGGGCCTGTGGGATGCCGGCAGCCGTGAGTACCTCCTTGGCCATCGCCTTGTCCATTGCCAGCGCGGAGCCGAGGACACCCGACCCGACGTATGCCACGTCGGCCAGGTCGAGCAGCCCCTGCACCGTGCCGTCCTCGCCGAGCGGGCCGTGGAGCAGTGGCATCACGACGGTGCGCTCGGGGCGGGCCGTGACGTCGGCGAGCAACGGGGTGGGTGACACGGCGGTGCCGCCGGGGTCGAGCCGGTCGGGCAGGGCGTCCGGTCCGGCAGCCAGCGCGGCGACCGCCCCGTTCGCCAGCGCCCACTGTCCGTCGGTCGAGATGCCGATCGGCGTGATCCGGTATTTGGCCGGGTCGGCCGCGGCCAGTACATGCGCGGCGGTGGTGCAGGAGACGTCGTGCTCCGCGCTCTCACCGCCGAACAGCACGATCAGGTGGATCCGATCGTCGGTCGGCGATTCGCCGGTCCCGGCGGGCGTCTCGCGTTCCGTCATGTCCTGAACGGTACCGTTCCGCCCTGTGAGGATTCTGGCATCGTGAGGTTTCGGGCAGCCGCGGCTGCGGCGGGCATCGGCGGTCGGCTCATCGGGCCCGACGTCGAGTTCGATGGTGCGTCGTACGACTCCCGCACGTTGCGGCCCGGCCAACTCTTCGTGCCGATCGCCGCCGACCGCAACGGCCACGAGTTCATCGGTCGAGCGAGAGAAGCAGGTTCGCCGGTGCATCTGACCAGCGAGCCCGACGAGTTCCGGCGGGACGGCACCGCGATCGAGGTGGCGGACACGGCACGGGCGCTCATGGCGTTGGCGGGTTGGGCGCGCCAGCAGTCGGCGGCGACGGTCGTCGGCGTCACCGGCAGCGTCGGCAAGACGTCCACGAAGGACCTCATTGCCGCAGCATGCGCGGCCGGCCGCCGCACGACGGCGAACGAGCGCAGCTTCAACAACGAGCAGGGGCTGCCGATCACGATCCTCGACGCGCCCGACGACACCGAGGTGCTCGTGCTCGAGATGGGCATGCGCGGCTTCGGTGAGATCAGCGCCCTGTGCGAGGTCGCCCGCCCCGACGTCGGGGTCGTCACCGCTGTGGGGCACTCGCACACCGAGTTGCTCGGCGGCATCGACGGCGTCGCCCGGGCCAAGCGCGAGCTGGTGGAGGCATTGCCGAAGCGCGGGACGGCCGTGCTCAACGCCGACGACGAGCGGGTGGCGGCGATGGCGGATCACACCGGAGCGGCGGTGATCACCTACGGGGCATCCGGAGATGTCGCGATCAGCGACCTGCGCCTCGACGACCTCGCCCGACCCCGGTTCACGGTTTCGACCCCGTGGGGGAGCGCGCAGGTCGGACTGGCGGTGAGCGGGGCGCACATGGCCTCGAACGCCGCCGCCGCGATCGCGGTCGCCTGCTCGGTCGGCGTCGAACTCGACGCGGCGGTCGCGGCGCTGGGCACCGCGACGCTGTCGGACATGCGGATGGAGGTCGTGACGACCGCAGCGGGCGCCGTCGTGGTCAACGACGCGTACAACGCCAACCCGACGTCGATGCGGGCCGCGCTCGAGGCAGTGGCGGCGATGGATGGTGAGCGGCGCATCGCGATCCTCGGGCCGATGGGTGAACTCGACGACCCGCCGGCAGGCCACCGCGAGGTCGCCGACATCGCTGCGCAGCTCGGCATCGACGTGATCGCGACCGGCACCGAGCTCTACGGGCACCCGCCAGCCGACGATCCGATCGCGGCGCTCGGCCCCATCGGCGCCGGCGATGTCGTGCTCGTCAAGGCCAGCCGAGCCGCCGGCCTGGAACGCATCGCCCACGCGCTGCTGGGCTGACCGTGCCACGACGCCAACCCGCGCGATGACGATCGTCCCGCCGGGGCGGGGTCATCGTCATCGCGGGCTGGGGGGCGTCAGATGAAGCGGCTGGCGTTGACCGGGGTGTAGCGCTCGCCGCCTTCGTGCTCGGCGAGGAACGCTGCCTCGGAGAATCGACGGAGGTCGACCCAGTACGCGAGGAACAGCGCGAACGCGGCGCCGAAGCCGAGCACGGCACGCGCACCGACCCACTCGATGACGACGCCGAACACCAGGTTGCCGATCGGCACGGTGCCGCCGAACACCATGAACCACAGCGGCATCACCGACGCCCGTTCGGTGTCCTTGAGGTTGAGCTGCAACGTGGTCGTGATCGCGGTGGCGGTCATGAAGTAGAAGAAGCCGAGCACGAAGCCGACGGGAAACGGCAGGACGGCGTCGCGCAGCTGCGAGAAGACGGCCAGTGTCACGGCGAAGCCGGTGAAGCCGCGCACGATCAGCGTCTGGCGGCGCACGTCGGACAGGAACGTGCCAACCGAGATCGCGCCGAAGAACGCACCGGCGCCCCACGTCGCGTAGAGCGCGCGATACGAGTTGCCGAGCGGGTCGAACCCGAAGTTGAGTTCGGCGACGGACGGGAACAGCCCGATGTAGACGAGACTGAACAGCGAGAACAGGAACATCCCCATCAGCAGTCGCGACAGCACGGTGCGCTCGCGCACGATGTTGACCCCGGTCAGCAGCCGGCGCCAACCCTGCTCGGCGAACGTGCCGCGGACGTCCGGCATCCGGACGATCAGCAGGGCACTGATGTAGAAGATGTACGTCGCGGCGTTCGCGACGAAGATCTGCGCCGTCGACATCCCGGCCGCTGCGAGCACGGCGGCGAGCACCGGCCCCATCACCCGGCTGCCGTTGATCATCGCCGAGTTGAGGCTGATCGCGCCGGGCAGGTCCTGGCGGTGCACGAGCAACGGCATGCTCGCCTGGAACGCCGGCGCGTTGAGCGCGTTGGCGATCCCGATGCCGAGCTGGGTGGCGAAGATCGTCCACAGCGCGAAGTCGCGCGCCACGAACACGGCGAGGCCGATCGTCAGCAGGGCCATCGTCGACTGCGCACTGAGCTGCAACTTCTGCTTCGAGATCTTGTCGGCGAGGACACCCGCCGGGATCGACAGCAGCAGCAGTGGCCCGAGCTGCATGAAGATCATCAGCCCGACGAGCGCCGGTCGGTCGGTGCGGTCCTGCACGTACGCCGGCAGCGTGAAGTTCTGCATCCACGTGCCGACCTGCGACAGCGCGAGCCCGACGAAGATGATCCGGAACGGCCGGTAGGACAGCGCGGCGCGGGCGCTGCCGGGCTCCTTGCCGTGCTGGGGTGGGGTGGTCGGCGTCGTCGTCGTCATGGCGTGGGGGTCGCGGTGGGTGGCGGGTGTCGACCTCGGCTCACGGTAGCGACGAGCGACGATCGGCCCGAGGGTGGAGCGCCCGACGTGTTCGATGTCACCGCCCGCCTGCCACGTGGATCGTCTCGGTGCGTGGGTCGGCCGGTCGTCAGCGGACGGCGCGGGCGAAGGTGCGCACCTCGTCGACGTACACGTCGGGGACCTCGAAGGCCGCGAAGTGGCCGCCGCGGTCGTACTCGTTCCAGTGCCGGATGTCGGTGAAGTCGGGCTCGACCCACTCGCGCACCGGCGGCACGATCTCCTTCGGGAACACGGCGAACCCGGAGGGGACCGCCACCGTGTGCCGCGGTCCCCTGCCGAAGCTCTCCCAGTAGAGCCGCGCGGACGACGCGCCGGTGCCGTTGATCCAGTACAGCATCACGTTGTCGATCAATTCTGCGCGGGTCAGGACGTCCTCCGGGTGGCCGTCGTTGTCGGTCCAGGCCCAGAACTTTTCGAGGATCCACGCCGCCTGCGCGGCCGGTGAGTCGACGAGTCCGTACCCGACCGTCTGCGGCCGCGTCGCCTGCTGCTTCGAATAGCCGGAGTCCCACTCGCTGTAGAACTGGATGCCGGCGAGTGCCCGCTGCGCCTGCGGGGAGAGTTCGCCGTCGAGTTGGGGCCGCGCACCCATCGCGAGCGTGACGTGCACGGCATCACAATGGTCGGCGTCGAGCGCGCCGAGCGCCGCCGTCACCGCCGAGCCCCAGTCGCCGCCCTGGGCGAGGTAGTGGTCGTAGCCGAGCCGGGCCATCAGCTCGGCGAACGTCGTGGCGATCTTCTCGACACCCCAGCCCGTCTCGGTCGGCTTGCCGGAGAAGCCGTAGCCGGGCAGCGACGGCGCGACGACATGGAACGCATCCGCGGCGTCCCCGCCGTGCGCGGTCGGGTCGGTCAGCGGTTCGATCACCTTGTGGAACTCGACGATCGAGCCCGGCCAGCCGTGCGTGAGCAGCAGTGGTGTCGCGTCGGCGTGTGGCGAGCGCTGGTGGACGAAGTGCAGGTTCAGGCCGTCGATCTCCGTCATGAACTGGTCGAATCGGTTCAGCGCAGCCTCACGCTCCCGCCAGTCGTAGTCGTCGACCCACGTAGCACAGAACTCCCGGACGTAGGCGAGGGGCGTGCCCTGCGACCAGTCGCCGACGAGTTCGGCCTCCGGCCACCGGGTGGCGTGCAGCCGGTGGCGGAGATCCTCGAGCACATCGTCGCCGACGTCGATGTTGAACGGGACGATGTCGCTGGGCATTCCCGCACGGTAGAGCCTCACGTCAAAGTTGTGCCAGGCACAACTTTGACGTTGACGCGCCGGCCTGTCCGCCGGCCAAGGGCCGAAGGTCGCTTCGTGCGCCGCGGGCTCGGAATTGCTGCTACTAGGGTCGCGGCGATGACGCCCGCCTCGGCTGCCATGCACGAACGCGACAACGTGGCGCACGAACTCGCGATGTCGATCGACCGCGCCGAACCGGGCCATGCAGTGGTCAGCATGACCGTCACCGAGGAGATGACCAACGGACTCGACGTCTGCCACGGTGGACTGCTGTTCACGCTCGCCGACACTGCGATGGCGCACGCCGCGAACGCCGGCGACGAGCGCAGCTTCGCCACGACGGCGTCGATCGAGTGGCTGCTGCCGGCCCGGACGGGCGATCGCCTCGTCGCGACGAGTGTCGTGGCCGCCCAGCGGGGCCGCAACACGGTGCACGACATCACGGTGACCAACGGTGACGGCGACACGGTGGCGCTGGTGCGCGGTCACACGTTGACAGTCGGGGGAGCGGTGATCGGTGACGAATGACGGCGCGCCGGTCGACGACTTCGAGGTGCTCGCTCGCCGCCGGGTCGTCGAACTCGGCGACGACATCGACCTCGATGCCTTCGCGGCGATGTTCGACCTGTTCCGCGTGTCGGCACGCGTGATCGGCGATCTGGAGAACACGGTGCATCGCCCGATCGGGCTGTCGATCGCCGGGTTCCGGGTGCTGTTCACCGTGTGGGTGCACGGGTCGCTCGAACCACGCGAGATCGCCCGGCTCTCCGGCGTGTCGCGTGCGGCAGTGTCCGGAGTGGTCAACACGCTCGAACGCGACGGGTTCGCCGCCCGCCAGCGCGTTCAGGCCGACGGCCGGTTGGTGACCGTCAGCGTCACCCCGGCCGGATCGACGAAATTGCGCGAGGCATACCGGCTCCAACACGCCCGTGAGCGCGAGCTGTTCGCCGCCCTCCCGGCGTCGGAACTGGCACAGTTCACGACGACGATGCGCACGTTGCTCGCAGCACGACCAACGGGAGCGGCCGAAGGTAGTTAAGGCCTTGACGATCTCTGCGGGACAGGTACACTCTCCGCATGCACACATTGGCGACAGCACCGGCGGCCGGCAGGAGCTGGGCCGATCTCGACGACTTCCAGGCGTTCATCGACGCGGGTGGGATGGTCGAGCCGGGCGACGACATGCCGCCCGAGTACCGCGACGAGGTGTTCCGGTTCATCGAGTTCCACGCCAACTCCGAGCTGATGGGCGGCCTGACCGAGCGGGACTGGATCCCACACGCCCCTGGGTTGCGTCTGAAACAGGTGTTCCTCGCCAAGACCCAGGACGAGATCGGCCATGCCCACCTGCTGTACATGGTCGCCGCCGACATGAGCGTGAAGACACGCACCGAGATGCTCGAGGACCTGTTCGCCGGGCGGTCGCGGTTCCACAACGTGTTTCACTACCAGGCGGTCACGTGGGCCGACCAGATCGCGATCGCCTACCTCGTCGACGCAGCCGCATTCGCCAGCCAGCGCGCCGTGTTCGCCGAGTGCACGTACGGGCCGTACAAGCGCGTGCTCAAGCGGATCGTCGCCGAAGAGGGCTTCCACATGCGCCACGGCGAGGAGATGCTGCTGCGCCTCGCGACGGGCACCGGCACGCAGCGAGCGATGTTCCAGGAGGCGCTGAACCGGTGGTGGTGGCCGGCAGTCCAGCTGTTCGGTCCGGATTCGGACCCGGACGACCCATTGCTGCGGTGGAAGATCAAATCGCAGCGCAACGAGGACCTGCGCGCGGCGTATGTCCAGAAGTACGTGCCGCTGCTGCACGGGTACGGGTTCGAGATCCCCGACCCCGAGCTGCGGCAGGACGACGACGGGCGGTGGCACGCCGGCCCGATCGACTGGGAGCCGCTCAAGGCGACGATGCGGATGGGTGGTCCGGACTCGAAGCGGCGGATCGAGACCGCGGCGCAGAACTGGGCTGACACCGCCTGGGTGCGCGACGCGCTCGACCGGCAGGGGGTCGGCACATGAGCAGCGTGCCGGCCACGACGGTGGTCGACCAGGTGCGCCGCGCCGTCGCCTCGGTCGACGACCCCGAATACCCCGGCGTCTCGATCGCCGACCTCGGCCTGGTCGAGACGATCGAGGTCGAGGACGGCTCGGACGGACCCGTGGCCGTCGTCGGCCTGATCCCCACGTTCAGCGGATGCCCGGCCCTCGACATGATCGCCACGGACGTGCAGCACGCCGTGACGGCCCTGACCGACGTCCGCGACTGCGACGTGCGCTGGCTGTCGGGCCCGGTGTGGAGCACGGCCAGGATGTCGCCGGCGGCGACCGCGTCGCTGGCCGACCAGTACACGGTGGTGCTGCGCCGCAAGGACGGCGGGCTACGGTGCCCCGTCTGCGGCAGCGACGACGTCGCCGTGCAGAGCGACGCGGGCCCGACGCGGTGCCGTGCGATCGCCTGGTGTGCGTCGTGCCGCAACCCGGTCGAGGTGATGCGATGAACGTGTACGAGGTGTTCCTCAAGAAGCCCGGCCGCGATGAATTTCGCCACGCCGGTTCACTGGAAGCGCCCGATCCCGAGATGGCGCTGATGTATGCGCGTGAGAGCTACGCCCGGCGCGGCGAGGGTGCGGAGATGTGGCTGGTCGACCGCGCCGACGTCCTGGTCGCAGACGAAGCCGACCTCGCGGTCAACGTGGACAAGCCGCATCGCCACAACGACGGTTCGCTCGTGGCCGCCCGCCGGAAGGACCGTCGCGAGGGTGCCGGGAGCGACGAATGACGTACTCGGCCGCGGTGCGCGACTACCTCCTCGCATTCGCGGACGACGAGCACCTCGTCGGTGCGCGTCACACGAGCTGGATCGGGCTCGGTCCGTTCCTGGAAGAGGATCTCGCGTTCTGCTCGATCGCACAGGACGAGCTGGGCCACGCGATCGGGCTCTACGGCCTGCTGCTCGCCGACGTCGGCGAGCTCGATACGTTCGCCCTGCTGCGCGCGTCGCAGGACTATCGCAGCTGCTGGTTGGCGGAGATCGAATGCCGCGACTGGAACGACTCGCTCGTCCGGCACTGGCTGTATGACCGCGCCGAGGCGCTGCGCTGGGAGGCGCTCGCCGCCAGCCCGGACGCCGACATTGCGGCGCTCGCGGCGAGAGCGCAGCGTGAGGAGTCGTTCCACCTCGCGCACGCCGACCAGTTCATGTCACGTGTCGCGGCGAACGACACGTCCGGAAGGATCGTCGACTCGATCAGGCGGCTGGCGCCGGTCGCAGCGGGCATCTGGGACGCCACGGCGGCGGAGTCCGACGTGCTCGCCGAGGGCTTCGTCACCGACTCGTCGGCCGACCTCGCCGCACGTTGGAACGACCAGATCCGCGCCGACATCGCGCGCTGGGGACTCGCGGCCGAATGGTCCGATGCCGGTGTCGTCGCGGCACAACAGCACCGCACGCAGCGCAGCGAGGGCTTCGACGCATTCCACGACGACCTCCAGCGGGTGCTGTCGCTCGACACCGCAGCCACCTGGTAGCCATTCGGTCATGAGCGACGACGCGCCGATCCTCGTCGAGACCGACGACGCCAGGGTGACGATCACCCTCGACCGCCCCGCCGTGATCAACAGCCTCGACGAGGCGATGGTCGGCGCGCTGCACGACGCACTCGACGGCGCTGCCAACGCTCGCGTCGTCGTGATTCGAGGTGCCGGCAAGGGCTTCTCCGCCGGACGCGACCTGTCGAACGCAGCACCGCTGGAGGAGGATGCGCGGGCGATTCTCGCCGACCTCTTCAACCCGTTGGTCGCGAAGATCCGCAGCCTGCCGATGCCGACGCTCGCCGCGGTCCACGGCCCGGCCCTCGGGGTGGGGTTCGGCATCGCGATGGCCTGTGACCTGGTGATCGCGGCGGAGCGATCCCGGCTCGGGTCGCCGTTCGCCAACATCGGCTGCGTCCTCGACTCCGGCGGCCACGCGGCACTCGTGCAACGGATCGGCCCCCACCGGGCACTCGAGCTGATCTACACCAGCCGGTTGCTGAACGGCGCCGAGGCGGCGGCGATGGGGCTCGTCAACGAGGTGGTTGCCGACGACTCGCTCGACGACCGCGTGACCGAACTGGCGACGCAGATCGCGTCAGGCCCGACCGCTGCGTTCGCAGCCTCGAAGCGAATCGTGCAGCGCCTCGCCGACCAGCAGTTCGGTTTCTCCGACGTGCTCGCGGCCGAAGCTGATGCGCAGGGCGCGCTCGCCGGCCAGCCCGACTACGTCGAAGGCATCTCGGCGTTCATGGAGAAGCGATCGCCGCAGTTCCGCGGCGTCTGAACCCCCAGAAATCTGGCGTTCTCGGCCCGCCCACCGCAGCGATCGCGACAGATTTCGGGGACGGCGTGGTGTGCGACACTGGGTGCAGCGTCCGGGCCGCGGGCGCGTCAGCGCACGCGAGGGGGCACCGCAATGGACACGACGGACGAGGAGGTCGCGCTGCTGCGGTCGGAGGTGCGGGAGTTGCGTGCCGTGATCGAGTCGATGACGGGCGCCGTGACGTCCAACACCGAAGGGGGGCCCGAACCAGCGGACGCACCGCCCCGCAAGTCGCGGCGGGCACTGATCGCGACCGGCGCGGCGGCGGCCGCTGCGGTCGTGACTGCCCCGGCACTGGGCAGGCCGGCGGCTGCGGCCGACGGCGACGACATGAGGATCGGTGTCAACAACGAGTCGGAGGCGGGCAACACCCGGCTCAACTGCACCGGCGCCGGCGCGCTCGTCAACCGCAACATCCTCACCGTCACGGATCAGGCGGACTCGTCGGGGTTTCCGGCGGCGATCGGTGCGTACAGCCAGGGCGACCGCGTCACCAACGGACTGTACGCCTTCGCCAGCTCGCGTGCTGCCCAGCAGAACACCGGCCACGCGATCGTCGCCGCCGCGCTGTCGAATGCGCGCTCGCATCTCTACATGCAATCCGGCGGCGCCGACCCCAGAAGCGATACGTATGTGCACAACCGTGGCGAGTTCCGGTCGACCGGCGGCAATCTCTGGTTCTGTGTGTCGTCCGGGACGCCGGGAGTCTGGCGCAAGCTCGCCGGAACGGCCACGTCCGGCTCTGTCCACGCGCTGGCGCCGCGGCGCGTCTACGACTCACGCTTCACCGACGGCCCACTCGTCGACGGCGGGTCGCGGGTGATCTCGGTCAAGGACGCGATCGACGTCGAGACGGGTGCGATCAACCAGTTCAACCTGGTGCCGTCCGGAGCGACCGCAGTGATGTTCAACCTGGCCGTCGTGAACACGGTCGACGTCGGGTTCCTGTCGGTCACACCCGGCACGGCGACCGCGCTCACCGCCGCGTCGATCAACTGGTTCGGCACCGGGCAGATCCTCAACAACGGCACGATGTCGACCGTCGATGGCTCGCGTCAGCTGAAGGTCTTCGGCGGCGGGACCGCCGACTTCGTCATCGACATCACCGGCTACACGCTGTAACGCTGTCGCGCGCCCGTCAGGTCGTCGAGCGCCCTGGTGGCGGGCCGTCGGTGGGCGGGCCGGCGAACGCCTGCGCCTTCTCCATCCAGTCGCGGGCAGCCCGGCCCTTCACCTCGAGTTCGGTGTCGTCGACGTGGCGCCGCTGCGTCACGACCATGCAGAAGTCGACGGCCGGGCCCTTGATCGAATTGTTGGCGTCACCCGACCCGAAGTTCCATACGTCGCCCGAGGGGGCGTTGAGCTGGACGAAAACGGGAGTCGTGGGCGGCGGGAGTTGACGGTTGACGTAGGTCCAGTTGTGGGTGATGAACCCGAGTTGGGCGATGTGGCGGATGCGATCGGTACGGGGGTGGTCGAGATCGAGTGCATCGCAGATGTCTTGGCCATGGGCCCACACCTCCATCAGGCGGGCGGTGAGGAACGACTTCGATCCCATCGACGGGCCGTACCAGACCACGCGGTCGTCGTCGGCGAGCCTGGCGGCCGCGTCGGCGAGCACGGCGCGATTGCGGCGCCACACGCGGACGAGCTCGGTGGGCGACATCGAGCGGTACGCCGACAGCGTGAGGTCGTCGCCGGCGGTGTCGCTGCCGGTGGCCGCGAGCAGCTCGTCCGCGAGCTGCGCGAACCGTTCGGGGTCGGTGATCGCCGTCGCCGCGGTGCCGTCGAAGTAGGTGAGGTGGCCGATCTGATCGGCGACGCTCCACCCCGGACTCGGCGTCGGGCGGCTCCATTCGTCGTCGGACAGTTCCGCGATGATCGTGTCGAGCGAGCTCTGCTCGGCGATCAAATCGGCTTCGACATCTCTCACGTTCATCGGCGCTGCCTCATCGGACGTTCATTTGAGCGCACTCTAGGCGGCGAGCAACGACCGGAGCACGAGATCCGCGATCTCGGCCGATGCCTGGTCACGGGTGAGGACGACGTCGTGGAGGATCGCCGGCTGACTGAAGTACAGCCCACTTCCTGCTAAAACGCCTGCCGCAACACCGGCAGGCACGTCGCGAAACACCCCGTCGTCGATGCCGCGGCGGATCAAGCCTTCGAGCACCGCCATCACGTAGCGGAAGTGGCGGTCGAGGAGACGACGCGCCGCGGGGTCGTCCGCGAGGTCCTCCGCGAACGCCGCGGTGAGGCGCTGGAGCTCGATCGCGCCATTGAAGTACGACCGCAGTTGATCGGCGATCGGGGCGGCCTCGTCGATCGCATGGCGCGCCGTCCGGCCGACGCGATGCAGGAATCGATCGAGCACCATCAGCACGAGGGCGTCCTTCGACGGAGCCAGCTCGTAGAGCGTGCGGCGCGAGCAGCCGACCGCCGCGGCGAGTTGGGCGACCGTCGTGGCGGCGAAGCCCTCGGCCAGGAAGACCCCCTCGAGCTGATCGAGGATCTGGCGGTGGCGCGGCCCGAGCTGGGCTTCCTGCTGCCGTGACAGCAGTGGTCGTGGCGCGGTACCAATTGACACAGTTTGGTACCGTAGCTACGGTCGGCCCCCGGAGCAAGCGTTCGGAACCGCGAAGGGACAGCATGACGATCGGGAGTGTGATCAGGAGTCGGCTCGACACGGGCTCGGACGCGTACCGGACCAACCTCGCTGAGATGCAGCAGCTCTGGGACCTCGTCGCCGAGCAGCTCGAACAGGTCCCGACGATCGGTGGCCAGCGGTACGTCGACCGCCACCGCAAGCGCGGCAAGATGATGGTCCGCGAACGGATCGAGGCGCTGATCGACCCGAACACGCCGTTCCTCGAACTGATGCCGCTCGCCGCATGGGGCACGCAGGACCCGGTCGGCGTCGGCGTCGCCGCGGGGATCGGCCAGGTCGAAGGCGTCGAGTGTGCAATCACCGGCACCGACATGTCCGTCAAGGGCGGGGCCGCCAACCCGAACACGTGGAAGAAGAGCCTGCGCTTCCACGAGATCGTGCGGGAGAACCGGCTGCCGCTGATCAACCTCAACGAGTCCGCCGGCGCCGACCTGCCCCGCCAGGCCGACCTGTTCATCCAGGGCGGGCAGAGCTTCCGTGATCTCACGCAGTTCTCCAAGCTCGGCATCCCGACGATCACGATGGCGTTCGGGCCGAACACCGCCGGTGGCGCCTACGTACCGGGAATGAGCGACTACACCGTGTTCGTCAAGAACCGCGGTACCGCCTATCTCGGAGGGCCGCCGCTGGTGAAGATGGCGATCGACGAAGTCGCCGACGAGGAGACGCTGGGCGGCGCCGAGATGCATTCGAGGACGAGCGGCCTGTCCGACTACCTCGCCATGGACGAGATGGACGCACTGCGGATCACCCGCCAGATCGTCAGGCACCTGCGCTGGAAGAAGCTCGGGCCGGGCCCGTCCGAGCCCCCCGACGAGCCGGTGTACGACCCCGCCGAACTCCTCGGCTGCGCGTCCGCCGACGTCCGGATCCCGTTCGACATCCGTGAGGTGTACGCCCGGTTGCTCGACGGGTCGCGCTTCGAGGAGTTCAAGCCGCTGTACGGCTCGACACTGGTCTGCGGGTGGGCGTCGATCTGCGGCTACCCGGTCGGCGTCCTCGGCAACAACGGCATCCTGTTCTCCGAGGAGGCGGCAAAGGGGGCGCAGTTCATCCAGTTGTGCAACAAGAACGACACGCCGCTCGTCTTCCTGCACAACATCACCGGGTTCATGGTCGGCTCCAAAGCCGAGCAGGGCGGCATCATTCGCAACGGGGCGAAGATGATCAACGCGGTGTCGAACTCGACCGTGCCGCACTTCAACCTGATGGTCGGCGCGAGCTACGGGGCCGGCAACTACGGCATGGCCGGCAAGTCGTACAACCCCAGGTTCATCTTCACCTGGCCCAACCATCGGGTCGCCGTGATGGGTCCGGCGGTGCTCGCCGGCGTGATGGACATCATCGCCCGCAACTCCGCGAAGGGACGCGGCGTCGAGGTCGATGAGGCGGCGCTCGCCATGCAGACCACGGCACTCGAGCACCAGATCGAGGAGGAGTCGACCGCGCTGTACTCGACCGGCCGGATGTGGGACGACGGCATCATCCATCCCGCCGAGACGCGCACGGTGCTGGGAATCGCACTGTCGGCTGCCCATTCCAACGTCGTGCAGGGCGCCACCGAGTACGGCGTGTGGAGGCACTGATGGCGGGCGATGCAGCTACCTGGGCGCCGCCGGTCGCGACGTCGTCGACGCCCACGATCGGGCGCCTGTTGATCGCGAACCGCGGTGAGATCGCAGTGCGGATCGCGACGACCGCACACCGCCTCGGCATCGACACGGTGGGCGTGTACTCAGAGCCGGACGCCAACGCGCTGCACGTCGACACGGTGGACGTCGCAGTCGCGCTCGGTGGCGACACCGCGGCCGAGTCGTACCTGCGTGGCGATGCGGTGATCGCAGCCGCGCTCGACACCGGTGCAGACGCGATCCACCCGGGCTACGGGTTCCTCGCGGAGAACGCGGCGTTCGCCGATGCGGTGGTCGCGGCCGGATTGATCTGGGTCGGGCCGACGCCCGAGCAGATCACGCTGCTCGGCGACAAGGTCGCCGCGAAGCGGGCCGCCGTCGCGTCCGGTGTCCCGACGACGCCGATCTTCGAGGTCGTCGACGGTCGCGTTCCGGAGGGCGTCCCGATGCCCGCACTCGTCAAGGCGGCGGCCGGAGGGGGTGGGCGCGGGATGCGCGTCGTCCGCTCGCCGGAGGCGTTGAGCGTGTCGATCCAGTCGGCGGCGCGGGAAGCAGAGGCGGCGTTCGGCGACGGCACGGTGTTCGTCGAGCCGTTCATCGAGCGGGGCCGTCACATCGAGGTGCAGATCATGGGTGACCAGGTGGGCAACGTCGTCCACCTCGGCGAGCGGGAGTGCTCGATCCAGCGCCGCAACCAGAAGGTGATCGAGGAGTCGCCGTCCGCCGGCATCACGGCGGAGACGCGGGCCGCAGTGTGCGACGGCGCGCTCGCGCTCGCCCGCCACGTCGGCTACGTCGGAGCCGGAACGGTCGAGTTCCTCGTCGGGTTCGACGGCACGATCAACTTCCTCGAGGTCAACACCCGCCTCCAGGTCGAGCATCCGGTCACCGAGGCGGTCACCGGTCTCGACCTCGTCGAGATGCAGTTGCGTGTCGCCGCAGGCGAGCCGCTCGCCGTCACGCAGTCCGACATCGATGTCACGGGACACGCGATCGAGGTCCGCGTCGTCGCCGAGGATCCGGCGGCGAACTGGATGCCATCGACCGGCGAGATCACCGCCTTCGAAGTGCCCGACGGCGTGCGCGTCGACACCGGCATCCGCGCCGGCACCGTGATCTCCGCCAACTACGACTCGTTGCTGGCGAAAGTGATCGCGCATGCGCCGCGCCGCGTCGACGCGGCGCGGGCGCTGTCTCGGGCGCTGCGGACCTCGACGATCACCGGCGTCAGCACGAACGTCGACATGCTCGCGGCGACACTGATCAACCGCGACTTCCTTGCCGCGACGACGCCGACCGCGTTCCTCGACGAGCATCCGCACCTCGTGGCGCCACCCGGTCCGGAGGGCGACGACCGCGTCGCCCTCCTGCTCGGGGCGACGTTCGGAATCGAGTTCCGCGATCGCGCCGCCGATCAGCATCACGGCTTCGCGCCATCCGGGTTCCGCATCGTCCGGACGCAGGGTCAGCGTGTGCTGTGGCTCGAAGCAGGCCATGAGCACCACGTCGAGTACGTGATGCACGATCGGACGTCGGCAACCGTGCATCTCGGTCCGTGGCCGACACCGACCGACGACGGCTCACTGAGCGTCGACGGGCGGCGCACCGCGCGGGTGCGTCTGCTGTCGAGGTCGCTCGATCGCCAGGTGGTCGAGATCGACGGACGGCGCCATGTCGTCGAGGTCAGCATCGCGGGCGAGATGGTCCGCACGCACAGCCGGTCCGGGTCGGTGGTGTGGGAGCGCGCGCCGCTGTTCACCGAGCACGAGGTGGACGGTGGGGGAGGAGGGCCGATCTGCCCGCTGCCCGGCACGGTGATCGCCGTGCACGTCGAGGCCGGCCAGACGATCCACGACGGCGATGTGCTGATGGTCGTCGAGGCGATGAAGATGGAGCACCAGATCGTCGCGATCGGCACACACCGGGTCGCGGAGGTTCGGTTCGGCGTCGGTGACCGAGTCGATCAGGGCGATCTGCTCGTCGCGCTCGACGACGTCGACAGCGGTGACGGCGGCGACGGATGAGGGTCGGCCCGATGACGGTGCCGGCGGCATGACCGAGCCGATCCGCATCGCCAACTGCTCGGGCTTCTTCGGTGATCGGCCGGCCGGGGCGCGGGAGATGGTCGAGGGCGGGCCGATCGACGTGCTGACCGGCGACTGGCTGGCCGAGCTGACGATGCTGATCCTCAGCCGGATCAGCGCGAAACGACCGGGGTCCGGGTACGCCCGGACGTTCGTCGGCCAGATGGAGGAGGTGATGGGCTCCTGCCTCGACCGCGGCATCAAGGTCGTGTCGAATGCCGGCGGGCTGGACCCGGACGGCTGCGCGGAAGCGGTGCAGGACATCGCCGACAAGCTCGGCCTCTCGCCGACGATCGCGTACGTCGACGGCGACGATCTGTTGCCACGACTCACGGAACTCGTCGAGGCCGGCGCGCTGCAACCGTTCCCCGGTACCGATGCGATCGACGATCCGGCCGCGTTCGTCACCGCCAACGCCTACCTCGGCTGCTGGGGCATCGTCGACGCCCTGACGCGCGGTGCGGACATCGTCGTCACGGGACGGGTCACCGACGCAGCGGTCGTCTGTGGCCCGGCGGCGTGGCACCACGGGTGGAGCCGATCCGACTTCGATCAGCTGGCCGGTGCGGTGGTCGCCGGACACCTGATCGAGTGCAGCGCGCAGGTCACCGGCGGCAACTACTCGTTCTTCGAGGAGATCGACGGCGTCGCCGAGGTGGGTGGACGGGCCCGGTTCGGCTTCCCGTGGGCAGAGGTCGCCGCGGACGGGTCGGCGGTGATCGGCAAGCACGACGGCACCGGCGGCGAGGTGTCGATCGGCACGGTCACGTCGCAGCTGTTGTACGAGATCGGCGGTCCCGAGTACCTCGGCCCCGACGTCACGGCCCGGTTCGACACGGTCGAGCTGAAACAGGTCGACCGCGACCGGGTGAGAGTGTCAGGTGTCCGGGGGCAGGCGCCGCCGGCGACGCTGAAGGTGGCGATGAACGAACTCGGCGGCTACCGCAACTCGTTCACGGTTGCGCTCACGGGCCTGGACGTCGACGCGAAGGCGGAATTCGCGCAGGCCGCGTTCTGGGACGCCTGCCCGTTCGGGCCCGACGACTTCGACTCGGTGTCGAGCCGGGTGGTCCCGACGAACAAGCCGGATCCGGCGACGCAGGAGGAGGCGACCGCGATCTGGCGGCTGACGGTGAAGGATCGTGACGAGCGCAAGGTGGGCCGGGCGTTCTCGGACGCGATGGTGCACACGGCGCTGGCGGGCATCCCGGGGATGTACGGCCTCGGCGGCGGACCGGGCCCCGGGACGCCGTTCGGCGTGTACCGGCCGGCAACGGTGCCCGCCGACCTCGTGCCGAGTCACGTCCACCTGCTCGGCGGGTCGACGGTCGAGGTCGAGTCCGGGGGACCAGCCGGCGAGCGCCTCGCGAGCGAGGTCGCCGGACCCCAGTCGGCGCCCGACGGCCCGACGACGCGGGCCCCGCTCGGAGCGATCGTCGGGGCACGCTCGGGTGACAAGGGTGGCAACGCGAACCTCGGTGTGTTCGTCCGCAGGGACGAGGCGTGGCCGTGGCTCGATGCGTTCCTGACGTCCGATCGGTTGCGCGAACTGTTGCCGGAGGCGGGGGCTCTGCCGATCGAGCGCTACCGGTTCCCGAACATCCGCTCGCTGAACTTCGTGATCGTCGGCCTGCTGGAGGAGGGTGTCGCCGCGTCGACCCGCCAGGACGCCCAGGCCAAAGCCCTCGGCGAATGGCTCCGCGCCCGCATCGTCGACATCCCCGCCTCCCTGCTGCCCTAGGTCAAAGTTGTGCCAGGCACAACTTTGACTACGACTCGTCGGCCCACCGGCGGAGGGTCGTCCAGGCGTAGATGCCGGTCGAGTGGCCGTCGCTCCAGTCGAGGCGGAGGCCCCAGTTGCCCGAGAACTCGGCGTCGACGATCGAGATCGGGCCACCGTCGGCGACCGCTGCACTCGCCGGCTCGTCGCGCTGGCGGCGCGCGTTGCACTCGGCGCACGGGCAGGCCAACCGAAGCGGGGCGAGTTCGAACCGGGCGGTGACGCCATCTTCGAACTCGACCTCGACGTGCGAGGTCCGGTCGACCTCGACCGAGGTGATGTCGTGGCGTGCCATCGGGCTGAGGCTACGGCCGCGACGCCGGACTACCCGAGGATCAGCTCGGCGTAGTGGGGGAGCATCATCGCGGGGCCGCTGAGCAGCAGCTCGGTGATGCAGCTCTCCTCCCACTGGGCCAGCTCGTCTCTGATCTTGCCGGCCGGGCCGCCCAGCGCCACCGCCTCCACCATGTCGAGCGGGATCGACGCGGCGGCCTCGTCCTTCTTGCCCTCGAGGTAGAGGTTCTGGACCTTGTCGGCAACATCGCCATAGCCCATCCGCTCGAACACCTCGTAGTGGAAGTTGGCGCCCTTCGCGCCCATCCCGCCGGCGTACAGCGCGAGGAACGGGCGGACGAAGTCGGCGCACTGCTGCACGTCGTCGCCCGGCACGACCGTGACGGTGGCGGTGACGGCGAAGCGGTCCCGCTTGGACGGGTCCCCCGACGCGTCGAAGCCGCGGTCGAGGCAGTCGCGGTAGAACTGGTCGTCCTTGGGCGAGAAGAACAGCGGCAGCCACCCGTCGCAGATCTCGGCGGACAGCGCGACGTTCTTCGGGCCCTCCGCAGCGAGATAGATCGGGATGTCGTTGCGCAGCGGATGCACGGTGGGCTTCAGCGCCTTGCCGAGGTTGGCGCCGCCGTCGAACGGGAGGTCGTAGTGCTTGCCGTGGAACTCGACGGGGGCCTCGCGGGCGAAGACCTGGCGGATGATGTCGACGTACTCGCGGGTCCGTTCGAGCGGGCGGGGGTACGGCTGGCCGTACCACCCCTCGACGACCTGCGGGCCGGACGCACCGATGCC
The DNA here is from genome assembly GCA_013002175.1 of Ilumatobacter sp. Lineage (GTDB taxonomy): Bacteria > Actinomycetota > Acidimicrobiia > Acidimicrobiales > Ilumatobacteraceae > Ilumatobacter_A. The sequence continues at coordinate 646 of JABDKP010000038.1, read as the reverse complement.
GAGGATGAACCGGCCACCCGACAGGTGGTCCATCGTCAGCGCCGCCATCGCGGTGGCGGTCGGCGTGCGGGCCGACATCTGCATGATGGCCGTGCCGAGCTGGATCGTCTCGGTGTGCGCACCCCACCATGCGAGCGGCGTCAGCGCGTCCGACCCGTACGCCTCGGCGGTCCACACCGAGTTGAAGCCGAGCCGCTCGGCCTCCTGAACCGCCTCCAGCGCGCCGGCCGGTGGGCCCTTCGACCAGTAACCGGTGTTGTACCCGAGCTCGAGATGTGCCATGCCGAGACCGTAGGCGAGGGGGGTCGTCGCGCGATCAGTCCGGCGATCGGGCCGTGACGGATGCGACACTGGGCCGATGGGTGCCGAACGCGACGATCGCCTCGTGGTGACGAGTTCGGTGCGGATTCCGCGTCACGAGCTGACGCTCAGCTTCACCGCATCCGGGGGCCCCGGCGGGCAGCACGCCAACAAGGCGGCGACGCGCGTCGAGCTGACGTTCGACGTCGCAACGTCGTCCGCGCTCACCGACGCGCAGCGGGCGCGGGTGCTCGCCAAGCTCGGCCCGACGGTCCGGGTGGTCGCCGACGACGAGCGCTCGCAGGTCCGCAACCGGGCGCTCGCCGAGGAGCGGTTGGCATCGCGG
>JABDKP010000033.1 GCA_013002175.1 Ilumatobacter sp. | reverse complement strand
GTTCGGAACCTCTTTCGAACCCGGACGCCTGACCGCGGCGCCTCGGCGCCTGTGCCGTGGAGACGTCGCGCGGCCGGTCGAAGTCGCGGGAGACGGGATCCGGGTGGGCGACCCGGCGATCGTCACTCGGATTCGTCGGCGAGCCGATCGGCGAGCGAACCGGGGTCGACGAACACCGCGGTGCGGTAGTAGACCAGCTCACGGATCGACTCGCGGATGTCGTCGAGCGCACGGTGCAGCCCCTGCCCGCGAGGGCGCTGGATGTCGATGTCCGGGTACCACCGCTTGACGAGTTCCTTGACGCTGGACACGTCGATCGAGCGGTAGTGCAGGTGGTTCTCGATCTCCGGCAGGTACGCCGCGAGGAACCGTCGGTCGGTCCCGATCGAGTTGCCGCACAGCGGCACCGTCATCGGTTCGGGCACGTGCTGCTTGATGAACTCCAGCGTCTCGGCGCCGGCCTGCTCGAGCGTGATCGTCGACGCCTTGATCTGGTCCAGCAACCCGGAGCGCGTGTGCATCTCGACGACGAACGGGTCCATCGCCGCCAACTGTTCGTCGGTGGCGTGCACGACCAGGTCGGGCCCTTCGGCGACGATCTCGAGTTCGTCGTCGGTGATCAACGTGGCGATCTCGACGATCACGTCGGACGTGTGGTCCAACCCGGTCATCTCCAGATCCATCCAGACGAGCATCGGGAGCATCGTAGAGGACCGCGTCCGCCTTCTGTCTGACACCACATCGAACATCACGGCTCGACCGGTCGCTCGACTCGCACGACGATGCACGGGCGGCCACAATGGATCGATGACCGAGTTCGCGGCAATCCTCGACGCTCCCGGCGTCGAGGAAGTCTGCGAACTGCGCAGCCGCGTCGGCTTCATGGCGTACCACGGGGGCAACCTCGAGCTGATGACCGACGTGATCGCGGCCCGGGCCGCGGAGCAGTCCGGCGCGTCGTACTACGGCGTGGTGCAGCCCGTCCCGATGCGCGAGCACCTTCCGTCGATCAAGGTCCGGCCGGAAGAGTCGCCACGGCTCTCCTCGTTCATCGACCACATCGACCTGGTGGTGACCGTCCACGGGTTCGGTCGGCGCGGGCTGTTCACGTCATTGCTGCTCGGCGGCGGCAACCGAGCGTTCGCGCAGCATGTGGGCACGGCGCTGCGCCGCACACTGCCGGCCTACGACATCGTCACCGACCTCGACGTGATTCCCAAACCGCTACGCGGGTTGCATCCGCAGAACCCGGTCAACCTGCCCCGCCTCGGCGGTGTGCAGATCGAGTTGCCGCCCCGGGTGCGGGGGTCGAGCCCGCTGTGGTGGGATTGGGAAGGGCCGGGCCTGACGCCGCACACGTTGGCGTTGATCGACGGGCTGGTGGATGCGGTCCAGAACTGGGAGTGCGTCGCCGAGAACTGACCGGCTCAGCGCGAAGCGGGCGGCGTCGGCAGCACGATCTGCACTTCGCCACCAGGGCCGTTGCCGATCGACACGCTGCCTTGATGGGCCGCCACGATGCCACGGGCGATCGACAACCCGAGCCCGGCAGTGCCGGTGCGGGTGTCGCGTGCGGGATCCGCCCGGGTGAACGGTTCGAACGCGCGGTCACGGAAGTCGGCCGGGAAGCCGAGCCCTTCGTCGTGCACCCGCAGGATCACCTGATCGCTATTGCGCACGACCTGCACCAGCACCACGGAGCCGTCGGGCGCATGCCGGATCGCGTTGTCCAGCAGGTTGCGGATGACGCGTGCGAGCTGCGACCCGTCGGCGTCGACCATCACCCGCTCGACCGCTTCGAGCAGCAGCTTGATGCCGCGCGTCTCGGCCAGCGGCCGCACGATCTCCATCGATTCGTCGGCCAGTTCGGTGAGGTCGAGCCGCGCCCGGTTGAGTTGCAGGGTGCCGCTGATCAGCTGCGTGTGGAGCTGCAGGTCGTCGACCAGCGACGACAGCGCCCGGACCTGGCGTTCCATCCCGACGAGGTACAGATCGGGATCGTCGGCGACGCCGTCGCGGATCGCCTCGACCGCGGCCCGCAGGGAGGCCAGCGGTGTGCGCAGGTCGTGCGAGATCGACGACAGCATCAGGGATCGTTCCCGCTCGACCGCGAACAGCCGGTCGACCATCAAGTCGAACATCTCGGCCGCCTCGCCGAGCTCGTCGTTGCGGATGACACCGGTGCGGGCGGACAGATCGCCGTCGGCCACGCGCATCGCCGCGTCGCAGATCCGCTTGGCGTCGCGGGCGACCGGTCGGGCCATCAGCATCGCCACCATCGCCGCGGCGAGCACCGCCGGGACGAGCACCCACATCAGCAGGTTGAGGTCGTGCTTCTCGATGAACATCGCGTTCGCCGCGACCGCGATCATCATGATCGCGACGCCGAGGACGGCGAGCGTGGCTCCGACGAACCGACGGCCGAGCCGGTTCATCCGATGACGGCGATGACGGAGCGCGGTCGGGCCACCGACGACGTCGACGGGGGCGGGGACCTGGGTCATGACTCGAACCTGTACCCGACGCCCCACACCGTGGTGATCCAGCGCGGATGTTCGGGGTCGCTCTCGATCTTGTTGCGGATGCGCCTGACGTGGACCGTGACGGTGGCCGGATCCTGCCACTCGGGTGACGATTGCCAGACCGACTCGAGCAATTGGGCACGCGAGAACACCTGCCGCGGCGAGCGGGCGAGGAACAGCAGGACGTCGAACTCCTTCGGTGTCATGTCGATGACGGTGCCGTCGAGCGTGACGTCACGGCTGAGCGGGTCGATCTCCAGGCCGTCGAACGAGAGGGTGGCCGGCACGTCGTCGGTGCGGCCCGCAGTGCGGCGCAGCACGCCGTTGACGCGCGCTGCGAGCTCACGCGGGGAGAATGGTTTGACGACGTAGTCGTCGGCACCGAGCTCGAGACCGGACACCCGGTCGGACTCTTCGGCCCGCGCCGTCAGCATGATCACGGGGATCGAACTGACGGCGCGGACGCGGCGCAGGATGTCCAGCCCGTTGACGCCGGGCAGCATCATGTCGAGCACGACCAGGTCCGGCGGGTCCTCGTCGAGGAGTTCGAGCGCGCGATGACCGTCGGCGGCTTCCGCCACGTCGTGGCCGTCGCGCCGCAGGTACCCGGCGACGACCTCGCGGACGGTCGGCTCGTCGTCGACCACCAGCACCTTCGTCATCTCCCCAGCCTCGCCGGTCTGTTGACGCGGTTCAACCCGCAGCCGATCCTGTTTCTCGATTGGTTCGACCGGCCTGTGTCAGGGTGCGAGCCGATCGATCACCCAGCGGCCGTCCCCGGGTCGGTAGCGCAGCCGATCGTGGAGCCGGCTGGGGCGACCCTGCCAGAACTCCCACTCGGTCGGCACGAGACGCCAGCCGCCCCAGTTGTCGGGCCGCGGCACGACGTCCGCATCGGCGAAGCGGGCCGTCGCGTGGGCCACCAGCCGGTCGAGCGTGTCGCGGTCGACGATCACCTCGCTCTGCGGGGAGGCCCACGCGCCGAGCTGCGAACCTCGCGGCCGCGATGCGAAGTATGCGTCGTTGTCGGCTGCCGACATCGCCTCGACGGTGCCTCGCGCCCGCACCTGGCGATGGAGGTCCAGCCAACCGAACGTGGCCGACGCGACCGGCGTGGTGCGGAGCTGGCGGCTCTTCGGCGAGTCGTAGTTGGTGTAGAACTCGAAACCGGCGTCGGCACCACGGACGAGGACCATCCGGGCGTCGGGTGTGCCATCCGAGCCGACCGTCGACAACGTCATCGCGTTCGGTTCCACGATCCCGGCGTCGAGCGCTTCGGCGTGCCACGTGCGCCACTGCGTCATCGGATCGGGATCGAGGTCGCCGACGTCGATCCCCGCCGTCTCGTACTGCGTTCGCCGATCCCGAATCGAATCAGCCATCAGTGCCCGATCCGCCAGGTGCATCGAGTCGTCGCCGTGCCTGGCACGACGACGGCTCGATGCGCGTGATGCCGCGCATGTAGGGGTGGAGCACCTCGGGGATGGTGATGCTGCCGTCCTCGTTGCGGTAGTTCTCGACGATCGCGGCCCACACACGGGGCACCGCCAGCGCCGAACCGTTGAGCGTGTGCGCGAACTCGGTCCCCTTCAGCGGCTTGCCATCCGCATCGTGGCGGCGGAACCGGATGTTCGCCCGCCGGGCCTGGTAGTCGCCCAGCCAGCTGATCGACGACACCTCGAGCCACACGTCGGCACCGGGTGCGTACACCTCGACGTCGAAGCTCCGGTGGTGACTCTGACCCAGGTCGCCGGCGCAGATCTCGATGGTGCGGTACGGCAGCTTCAACCCTTCGATCGCCCGCTCGGCGCGCCCGACCATGTCGGCGAGCAGCTCGGGGGCCACGGTCGGCGTCGCATAGGCCATCAACTCGACCTTGTCGAACTCGTGGGTGCGCAGCATGCCGCGGGTGTCGCGTCCGGCCGACCCGGCTTCGCGCCGATACGACGAGCTGTGCGCCATCAGCCGGATCGGCAACTCGTGGTCGTCGAGGATCTCGTCGGCGTAGATCGACGTGAGCGGTGCCTCGGCGGTGGGGCTCGCCCACAGGTCGTCGCGTTCGATGGCGTACGCATCGTCGGCGAACTTCGGCAACTGCCCGGTCGCGGTCAGCGTGGCGGTACTGACGAGCGACGGGGCGCGCACTTCCTCGTGGACGTCGGCATTGATGTCGAGGGCGTACTGGCACAGCGCGCGCACGAGTGTGGCCCCTGCGCCGCGCTGCATCGTGAACATCGAGCCGCTGATCTTGACCGCCCGCTCGTTGTCGAGGATCCCCAGTTGCGTCGCCGCCTCCCAGTGCGGGACGCGCTGCCAGTCGGGGAAGGTGTCCGGTAGGCCGACCGGACCGGTCACGATCGGGTTGTCGGCGTCGCTGGCGCCGTCGGGTACGTCGGCATGTGGCACGTTCGGGATCCCGAGCAGGAGTTCCCTCAGCTGGGCCGACGCGTCGTCGTGCTCGGCGTCGAGGCGTTTCTCGGTGGCGCCGAGTTCACGGCTCTGCGCCTGCAGCGCCTCGGCCTCCGCGACGGCGCCGTCACGGCGCAGCGTGCCGACCTGCTTCGACAGCGCGTTCACCTCCGCCCGCACGTCGTCGCGCTCGCCCTGGATGTCCCGCAGTCGCGCGTCGAGCGATGCGGCCGAACCGAGATCTTCGAGAAGTGCCGGGGAACCCCGTCGCGCGAGCGCGGCGTGCACTGCGTCGAAGTCGGTCCGCAGCAGCCGTTGGTCGATCACGGGTGGTCAGGCTATCCGTCGCGCCCGGTCGCGCTCGGGCCGGTTACTCGCCTTCGAGCTTCAGGTGGTCGTCAAACATCGCCAACTGCTCGACGATGCGGCTGCGCTCGGCGTGCTTGACCGTGGGATTCTCCAGCCGTTCGAGCAGTCCGGCGCGGGCGTCGTACGGGCAGCAGTTGACGTCATGGCCGGCGTGCTCGGCATCGGCCCGGCTGAGGAAGGGGTAACTCTGCCGACCCGGCACCGGCGTACCGATGTTGACCAGGCCGGTCGCGGTGTGCAGGCCGTAGCCCCGCGCGAGCGCGATGTCGACCATCGCCCCGACGGCATAGCGCGTCGGGCGGCTGGGCCCGCCATCGTGGTAGATCGGGAACGATCCGTTGCGCAGGTTCGACGAGAACTGCGAGATCAGGCGCGACGACGACCAGCGCGGCGAGACGTAGTCGGACGTGCCCATGTGGGTGTGGCACTCGTACAGGTTCTCCTGTGCGCACGTGAACAGGATCGACGACCCCCTGGTGAGGCCGGGAGCGCGGTGGACCACCGGCACCACGCCGGTCTCCTGCTGGATGATCGACTGGTTGCCGCGGATCTGACTGGCCAGCGACGACGCGCGGTACGGCGTGTGGTAGATGCTGTGGTTGCCCAGCTCGTGGCCCTCGCTGACGATGTCGCGGGCGATCTGGGGCCAGGCGCGGACGTTGACACCGACGAGGAAGAACGTCGCCTTCGCCCCTCGATCGCGCAACGCCCGCAGAACGGTGTAGGTGTTGCTCGGTGAGGGGCCGTCGTCGAACGTGAACGCCATGTGCCGGTTCTCGACGACCACGTTCGAGATGAAGTCACCGGGCGACCAGCGGTTGGCCGGCGGTGGCGGGGGCGGTGGATTGATCTGGACCTGCTGGCCGCGCGTTGCCTGGTCGAGAGCGTCGGCCCTGACCATGACCGGCATCGGGTCGATGGGGTCGATGGGGTCGACCGGGTCGGGTGGCGGCTCCTGGGCGGACGCGAACCGAGCGCCACCGACCAGGCCGACACCGACGCCGGCCGAGAACTTCAGAAATTGTCGACGCGACGGCGTCATGCTTGTCGTCTCCCCGTCCACTACCTGGGGCGAAGTTAGCAGTGGGGCGCGCCCAGCGCGCAACGACGAGGGCTACGGCCGGCGATCCGTCGGTGCGTGCGAACTGGCGAACTCGCGCTCGACGTCGGCGGTCGTGAGCGGACGATCGGCGACCGGATCGCGCCGGTAGTCCTGGGATCTGCCGTAGCCGCTCGCGAACCGGGCGAAGAAGATGTACACCACGATCGACCAGAGGAAGATCGATCCACCGGTCTTCATGATCGCGCCGGCGAGCTGCTGGTCGACGGTGACGCTCCACCCGAACACCCGCACCGGGATGTCGTAGCTCTGGTACACCGCGCCGTCCGCGAACGTCAGCCACGCCGCCGGGACCGTCGGCACGACCGACTGGAGGAACAGGTAGATGCATTTGCCGAGCGGACCGAGATGCCACTCGCGGATCGGTCCGACGACCGGCATCCACATCAGCAGTGACAGCAGCACGACCGCGGCATGCAGGGAGTAGTGCAGCGGCCCGCTCTCGACCGACGCAGTGACGACGAGCGGGATGTGGGTCACCATCACGACGACGTTGAACAGCACACCGGCGACGACCGGCCGCGCGAGGAACGCGGTCGCCCGATAGAGCCGCCCGTCGCCGATCAGCACACGCAGCAGCCAGGGTGGCGTCGCCAGCAGCGCCAGCGGCGGCAGGAAGTAGCTGAGCATCATGTGCTGGAGCATGTGCGCGGAGTACAGGTACTCCTCGGAGATGTCGTGCAGCGGCCAATCGCTGGCGACCCACAGCATCGCCATCGCCCCGACGAACGCGTACAGGTTGCGCCTGGTGACGACGGGTTCGCCGGCCGGTACCGCCCGCGGCCCGATCACGCGCACCATGTAGACGAACGCGCCGGTGAGGAACGCGACCAGCACCCACACTTCCGGGTGCCACTGGAATTTCCAGGGATCGACGTCGAGAGACGCCTGGGTGACCGGGGCCATCGTGGGCCCTCCTCAGCGCAAGGAGACGGTGGTGAGCGTCAGGCTCCGAAGAACCGGAACGTGGTGAGCATGATGACGTACACGCCGGCCGCGAGCCCGAGGCCGATGTAGAACAACCGACCGAAGAGCTGGTGGTCGAACTTGACGTGCATGAAGTACCAGACGACGCCGAAGAACTTGGCGACCATCAGCAGCAGCAGCACCGGCAGGAACAACGGGCCGATGTCCGCGTAGCTGATCGCCACTTCGACACTGGTGACGACGGCGAGGACGACGAAGATGACGATGAACTGCTTGTCGGTCGGGCCGTGCAGGTTGTCGTGCTTCTCGTCGGCGTGCGGCGTCGCGGCGAGAATCTCGTCGTCGGTCGGGGAATGTGTCTCAGTCATGGGTCAGGCCGGAATCAGGTAGACGAGCGTGAAGATGATGATCCAGACGATGTCGACGAAGTGCCAGTAGAGGCCGACCATCTCGACCGTCTCGGCGTTGTCGCCTGAGACTTTGTTCTTCGACAGCATGCCGACGAGTGCGATCAGCATGATGATGCCGACCGACACGTGGACGCCGTGGAAGCCGGTGAGCGTGAAGAAGCTCGACGAGAACAGGCTCGTCGTGAACCCGAGCCCCTCGCGGTAGAACGTCGTGAACTCATAGATCTGCCCGGCGACGAACAGGCCGCCGAGGAGGGCGGTGACCGTCAGGAAGATCTTCGTGCGGCGGAGGTCGCCGCGGGTTGCGGCCGACACGGCCAGCACCATCGTCAACGACGACGTCAGCAGCACGAAGCTGGACGCCGACGTGAACGGGATGTCCCACAACTGGTCGGGGCCGAGGTTCGCCGAGTGCCGGTTGCGATACAGCATGTAGGTGGAGATCAGGCCACCGAACAGCAGGCACTCGGACCCGAGGAACAACCACATCGCGAGCTTCGTGTTCGACAACCCGAGCGACGAATGGTGACCGCCGTGGTCGCCGTGATCGTCGGCGACGTCGCCGGCGTGCACGTCGTGGTCATGGACGTCGTCGGCGTGGTCCTTGACGATGTCGATCGCGTCCTTGACCGTGTCGGAGATCACCGAATCAGACATTGGCGAGCTCCGTTCCGGTCGCGGGTTCGGGCGGCGGCGGATCGAAGTCCGACGGCTCGGCGTCGGCTGGCTCGAGCGCCCAGCCGAACATCGCCATCACCGCGACGGCGGCCCCGGCGACGATCAGCAGGGTGTTGTAGATCACGCCGTACGCCATGATCGGCAGCGCCGCGGCGAGCACGATCGGCCAGTACGACGGCGCCGGGAGGTGGATGTGCGCATCGGCGTTGCGCTCTTCCTCCGCGATGACCTCGGCACCGGACGCCCGCAATACGTAGTCGTGGTCGTCGCCCTCGCCGACGTCTTCGTACTTGCGGTGGAAGAACTCGTCGAGGTCGTGGACGATCGGCGTGCGGTCGTAGTTGTGCGGCTTCGGCGGCGACGTCGACATCCACTCGAGGCTGCGTGCGTCCCACGGGTCTTCCGGTGCCGCGAGGGTCGTGCTGCCCGGACGATGGGTGACCCAGACGTTGACGAGGAACATGAAGATCCCGACGCCCAGCACGATCGTGCCCAGCGAGGCGATCAGGTTCCAGAACCCGAGGTTGAAGAAGCCCTCGCCGGCGCGATAGTCGGTCCAGATGTACATCCGGCGCGGCTGACCCTGCAACCCGAGGATGTGCATCGGGCCGAACGTCAGGTTCATCCCGATGATCATCAGCCAGAAGTTCCACTTGCCGAGGGTCTCGCTGAGCAACTTGCCGAACACCTTCGGCCACCAGTAGTAGAAACCGGCGAACAGCCCGAGCACCGCCCCGCCGAAGATCACGTAGTGGAAGTGGGCGACGATGTAGTACGTGTCGGTCTGCTGCGTGTCCGACGGTGCGACCGCGTGGGTGACACCCGACAGGCCGCCGATCGTGAACTGCACGATCAGGCCGATGGCGAACAGCATCGCCGTCGTGAACCACAACTTGCCGCCCCAGACCGTGAGCGTCCAGTTGATGATCTTGACGCCGGTCGGCACGGCGATTGCCATCGTGGCCACCGAGAACACCGCGACCGACACCGGGCCGAGGCCGGAGGCGAACATGTGGTGCGCCCACACGCCCCACCCGACGAAGCCGATGGCCGCGCCGGAGAACACGACGAACGGGTAGCCGAACAGCGGCTTGCGGGAGAACACCGGCAGCACCTCGGAGATGATGCCGAAGCTCGGCAACACGAGGATGTACACCTCGGGATGCCCGAAGATCCAGAACAGGTGCTGCCACAGCAACGGGTCCGCACCGGCCTCGACCGAGAAGAACGTCGCACCGTACGAGCGCTGGAACATCAGCAGGAACAGCGCCACGGTGATCACCGGGATCGCGAAGAGCAGCAGCATCTGCACGACGAAGGCCATCCACGTGAAGATCGGCATCCGCATCATCGACATGCCGGGGGCGCGCATGTTGAGCACCGTCACGATCAGGTTGATCGCACCGACCAGTGACGCGATGCCGGTGATCTGCAGGCCGAGCGCCCAGAAGTCGACGCCATTGCTGGGCGAGAAGATGCCGGAGCTGTTCGGCGCGTACATGAACCAGCCACCGTCGGCTGCGCCGCCGAGGAACCACGACGTGTTCAGGAAGACTCCGCCGAAGATGAACACCCACAGGCTGAGCGCGTTGAGCCGCGGGAAGGCGACGTCACGAGCGCCGACCTGCAACGGGATGAAGTAGTTGGCGAACGCGGCCGCCATCGGCATCACGAACAGGAAGACCATCGTGGTCGCGTGCATCGTGAACATCTGGTTGTACTTGTCGGCCGACAGGATCGTGCCGTCCGCCTGGGCGAGCTGCCAACGGATCAACCCGGCCTCGAGTCCGCCGACGAGGAAGAAGAACATCGCGGCGACGCCGTACATGATGCCGATCTTCTTGTGGTCGACCGTGAAGGCCCACGACTTCCAGCCGGTCGTCTCGACCGGGCGCCGGAAGTAACCGAAGTTGGTCGATGCCGTCGGCGTCGGCACCACGACGGCGGGCACGTCGGCCGGGCGTTCGATGATGGCCATGGGTCAGTCTCTCGGGTTCCGTGTCGGTTGTGTCATCACTTGCGTTCCAGGAGATAGGCGATCAGCTGATCGATCTGGTCCTCGCTGAGCGCAAGGAAGGGCATGCCACGGGGCAGGCCGTTGGTCGCTTCGAGCTTCGTCGGGTCGGTGTACATCGGCTTCTTCGCCGGCGGATTGCGCAACCACTCGCGCAGGTCGACCTCATTGAGGCAGTCGGCGGACACACCTTCGTTGTACCGCTCGCCCACCAGGTCGGACGGCGCCTCCCAGACGAGCGGGCGGCAGACGTCGCTGAGCAGGTCGAACGACGCGCCCGCGAACGTGTTGCGGGTCATCAGCTTGGTGAGATTCGGAGCGGCACCCGACCACACATTGAGGTCGGGCCTGGCGATGATCAGCTCGCCGTCGCTGTTCTCCAGACCGTTGACCTGGTGACAGCGGGCGCACTGGGAGATGAACGTGCTCTCGCCCTCGGCTGCGAGCGACTCGGGTTCGGGGGCGGCGTAGGCCTCCAGCTGGTTGGCCTTCCACGCCTCGAAGTCGTCGTGCTCCATCGCGATGACTTCCATCCGCATGTTGGCATGGCTCAGCCCGCAGAACTCGGTGCACTGGCCGGCGTAGATGCCGGGCGCTTCGGCCTGCAGGCGGTTCGTGTGGACGCGGCCGGGGACCATGTCCCGCTTGCCGTTGAGGCGCGGGATCCACCACGAGTGGATCACGTCGCGGCTCGTGCCCCGCACGATCACGTTGGTGCCGACCTCGATCACCATCTGGCCGGATGTGATGATCGGCTCGGAGATCCCGCCGCATCCGTCCTGTACCGGGTAGTCGATCTCCCACCACCACTGCTGTCCGGTGACGTTGATGATGCAGTCGGTGTCATCGGTGTCGGCGAGGTCGATCAGCGTGCCGACGGTGGGGACGGCGACGAAGATCAGGATCACCGCCGGCAGGATCGTCAGACCGATCTCGAGCTTCGGGCGGCCGTGGATCTGCTTCGGGATCGGCTGCCCGGTGTCGCGGTAGCGCCAGAGGGCGTAGAACAACACACCGAACACGGCGACGCCGACGAGACCGGCGACCAGGAAGACCGGCCACTGGAGATCATGGATCTTCTGGGCATTCTCGCCCGCCGGTTGCCACGTGTCCTGCGGAGCGTCGTTGGCACAACCGGCGACGAGCGCGGCGAGCATCGCCACGGAGCCGAGACGTGCGAGGCGACCAGGATTCACGGCATCGAAGGTAGTTGTGGATTTCGCGACCTGCATGCTTGTGCGCTCGTTCCGGGGCGTGCGATCGAGACTCATGGCACCACCAGGTTCAGCTCGGCGTCGGTGCCGGGCACGAAGAACCGGTATGCCTCCGGGTCGTCGTCGTAGGGCAGGCTCGGCTCGGCGATGATCAGCGTGAGCAGCTGCACACTGCCCTCTTCGATCAGCGTCGTGCAGATCTGGCGACGCTCGGACACGTGGGCCTCCTCGCCGTGCGAGTCCTCCGCGGCGGCTTCCTCGAGTTCGGCGATCTCGTCCTCGGACAACGGCCCGAGATCCACGGTGAGCCGGCGGTGCTCGCCGGACTCGTTGCGGAACAGGATGTTGTTCGGGTTGGCCCGTGGCAGCGTCAGGCCGAGACCACCTGATTCGATCGGGCCGGGCACGTCGAATTCGAGCTCGCCGGACTCGGTGAGGATGACCTCGGCGGCCAGGCTGGACTTGGCCGCGACGGTCTGGCTCGCCTTCTCGTCCGGCTCGAACTCGTCCGGACTGTCGCAGTGCCCTTCCAGCGCGAGGTCGGCGGTGGTCTCGTGGACGTGGATGTCACGTTGCCCGTCGACGCCCGCCGCGACGCCTCCGGCGACGACCGCGATCGCGAAGACGGCCAGGGCGCCACCGATCGCGCCGCTCGTGACCGACGGACGGAAGGCGAAGTAGAACGCGATGCCGGCGACAACCGCAGCGAGCACGACGAACGCAATCACGGTGTTCGTCTTCGACAGCCACAGCATCACCCGGCTGAACGAGAACGCGATCGCGCCGACCGCGACTGCACCGAGCAGCGGGTACTCGAGCGGGTTCGCCAGTCGGCTGCGGACATGGGTCGCCACCGCTGCGTCAGGCGACGCCGCTTCGGCCCACGCCTGGATCATCCACTGGGCACCGGCGGAGAAGGCGACGACGAGCCCGATCGTGAAGATCGACTGTTGCGTGACGAGGCCGAGCAGCGCGGTCGCTGCGCCGACCGCGAACACCATCGGCCAGATGCTGGCGCCCGGCGGTGCGTCGGCAGCCTCGGCCGTGGCGACGGCAGTACTGTCCATCGACGACACGTTGGAATCCCGTGCCCAGACGTTGACGCCGGCGAGAAACGCCAGGGCGATCGCCGCCGACGTGAGCCCGACGATGCCCAGCGAGTCCACCTGCGTGACGCCGTAGACGATCGCCGCAAGCGTTGCGAGGACCGACGAACCGATGAGGAGTTTGGAACCTGTGGTGAACATTCAGCGGGTCATTTCGTGACGTAGACGACGAACCAGATGGCCGAGAAGATGATGGCGACGGTGTACCAGTAGATGGCGTGGGCGGCGACGATCTCACGATCGCTCCGGCCGCCCAGGAAGCGGAAGGCGGCGACGGCGGCGAGAATCACGCCGATCGTCATCAGCGCGAGGAACATCCCGGTCACGGCGTAGAACATCGCCGCGTATGTGCCGTCGCCGATGCCGAGCCCCATCTCCGAGTAGATGAACGCCTGGGCGTTGATCACCATCACCGCCGTCAGCACGGTGACGGCGAGCGCGAACGCCGTATGGGCACGGTCGCCACGCTTGGCCGCGTAGACCGCCCACTGGGCGAACGTGCAGATGCCGATGAAGGCGAGGAGCGTGACGTTGACCGGCACCTCGGGCACGGTGACGCCGCTCGGCAGCCAGGTCTCGCCGAGGTCGACCGTGCGGCGACGCTGCAACGACCAGACGGCGAGCATGCCGCCGGTCAGCATCAACATCGCGACCGACGCGAGCGCCGAACCGACGATCAACTGGCGGCGGGGAGCCGGGGCGGGGCCGGCGGCGAGGGCTTCCATCACGCATCACTCCCGGTCGTGGTCGAGGCGGTCGGCTTGATGTCGAGCAGCGGCTCGGCCGACATCACCGTGGGGACATCGACGAAGTTGCCGTGCGGCGCAGGCGACGGTGTCGTCCACTCCAGCGTCTGGGCGTCGTACGGGTCGTCGGCGTGGTCGGCGTCATCGTTGCGCAGCGTCGTGGCGAGCAGGGCGACGAACGCCAGGGCGGTCAGCGCCATCAGCACGTGGCCGGCGAGGACGGCGATGCTGTAGATGTCTCGCGACGTGTCGAAGCCCTCGACGTAGCTCGGCAGCGAAGCCAGCACGGTGGCGATCAACCCGAGCCCGGCGAGCGGCAACAGTTGGCCTGCGGGCAGCGTCCGGCCCCACAGCTTGGGAGCCCAGAACGCAACGCCGCCCATGATCCCGAGCGCTGCCCCGTAGGTGACGTAGATCAGCGCACCCTCTTCGAAGACGGTGCCCTGGAGCGCGAGATCGTCAATGGCGAACAGGGCCGTGCCGAGCATGCCCATGAGGACCATCCCGGCGCCGAGGAACCCGAACGCGAACGCCGGCGAGAGATTCGGTCGGGCACCCTTGACCGGCTTGGCGAGGAACAGCGACATCAGCACGACGACCACGAGACCGAGCAGCGGCAGGAGATTGAACATCGCCCACGGCACTGCGTCGGCCAGCTTGTCGCGGAGGTCGTCGCCGCCACCGATGTAGAGGTCGCTGCCGGCCCACGGCAGGTTGTGCACCGACTGCTGGGCGACACCGGTGAACGCGGCCACGCCGATCAGCCCGAGCCCTGCGAACATCACGCCACGCGCCGGCGTCCGCAGGCGGAACAGCAGCGGGGCGCCTTCGGCGAGCACGCCGATCGCGGGGATTGCGAACAGGAACGTCGTCGGCTGCGTGAACACCCACAACGCCCACTCGTAGATGCCGGTGTTGCCGCCGAAACCGGTACGCGCGTTGCGGTGGTCGAGGAACAGGTAGGTCAGCGTGCCGAGCAGGACCGGCATCACGAGGAGCAGGCCGAGCGCAGTGATCAGGGCCGACATCGAGAAGAACGGCACCCGCCGCATCGTCATGCCCGGGGCACGGGTGGTGAGCACGCTCGTGGCGATCGAGCCGGCGGCGGCGGTGAGCCCGATCGCCATCAGGCCGTGGGAGGCGATGAACAGGTCGACCATGTCGGCATCGCCGCCGAGGCCGCCACCGTCGTTGACGAGGGCGATCACGCTGAACACGAGGCCGCCGACCCACATCCAGAAGCCGGTCGCGGCGAGACGGGGAAAGGCGAGCGAGCGGGCACCGAGTTGCAGCGGAACGACCGCGATGCACAGCCCCAGCGACAGCGGCAACAGCGTGCCGAACACCAGGCCGACCCGTTGGGCATCGAGCAGTTGGGCGATTGCGTCGCCGTCGACGGTGGCGATGTCGCCTCGCTCGATGCCGAGCACGATGTTGACGATGGCGGTGGCGAGCAGCCCGATGAAGCCGCCGCCCAGGAACAGCCGGCCGATCCGCTTGTGATCGGTGGACGTCAACCAGTCGGCGATTCCTGCGAGCAGCAGTTCAGCCCGGCTGTCGGCCGCCGCGACATCATCGGAGCGGTCGCCCGCGTGGCCGACGGCATCGGAGGTTGGGTCAATGGTGGTCATACGACGAGGGGCTCACTTTTCGACGAACGAGGTCTCGTGGCGCGGCGCAGGGCCGACGATCGTGATGCGGTGGTACACAACGGCCCGAGACTACTTGGACGCGGCCACGGCGGCAGAAATCATCTGCAGAATCCTCGCCGGTCGCGGCAGCCTCCGACCCGGGTTGTCGACGGGCCACGATCACCTGCCGACGAACACGTCCACGGTCATCGCCGCGAACAGCAGCGTGACATAAGTGATCGAGAAGCCGAAGAGGCGCATGCTGGCCGCGGGCGTGGGGCGCCGCTCGAGGGCGATCGTGCCGGCGAGGAAGAGCGCCCCCAGCACCGCTGCGGCGACCCCGTAGATCCAGCCGAGATCGGCCACCGGCACGAGCACCAGAGTGGCGATGACGAGCGCGACCGTGTACCAGACCATCTGACGAACCGCCTGCGGCAGCGGGACGACCGATGGCAGCATCGGGACGTCCGCAGCCCGGTAGTCGTCCGCGTACTTGACGGCCAGCGCCCAGAAATGCGGTGGTGTCCACAGGAACATCACGACGAACAGCACGACCGGCGCCCAGGCCAGCGAATCCTGGACGGCGGTCCACCCGACCAGCACGGGGACCGCGCCGGCGGCGCCGCCGATGACGATGTTCTGGCGGCTCGTGCGCTTCAGCCACAACGTGTAGACCCCGATGTAGAACGCCGCCGCGGACAGGGCGAGCACCGCCGACAGCAGGTTGGCGCCGGCCCACAGCACTGCGAACGCCACGACCTCCAGTGCCAGGGCGAACACGAGCGCATTGCGCGGCGCGATCGCGCCGGTGACGAGCGGTCGCTCCTGCGTGCGCTGCATCAAGGCGTCGATGTCGCGGTCGACGTACATGTTGACCGCGTTCGCGCCGCCGGCCGACAGCGCTCCGCCGAGCAGCGTGACGGCCACCAGTGACGTCGCCGGCCACCCCCGCTGCGCGAGCACCATCGTCGGAACGGTGGTGATCAGCAGCAGCTCGATGATCCGCGGCTTCGTGAGCGCGACGTACGACCCGATCACGCTCGTCGGTGTGCGGCGCGTCCCGTGGCCGAGCCCGCCGGGCGCGAGCCGCGACGGCACGAGTGGGCGGGAACCGACGGCCATTCCGTGGAGTGTACGACGTGACACACCGCGCGGCTCCAGGCAACTCGCGCGCCGGCGTGCCGATAGGTTCACGCTGTGGCGCGCGCATACGAGACGGTGTCCTTTCTCAGCGACTTCGGCACCCAGGACGAGTTCGTCGGCGTCGTGAAATCGGTGATCCGTGAGATCGCCCCACATGCGGTCGTCATCGACCTGACGCACGGCATCGCCCCGTTCGACGTCCGCGCCGGATCGCTCGCACTCGCCCGCAGCATCAGCTACGTCGCATCCGGGGTGGTGCTGGCGGTCGTCGACCCCGGCGTCGCGTCCGCCCGCAGAGGCGTCGCGATCGAGGTCGCCGACGGCGAGGGGGTGCTGATCGGCCCCGACAACGGCCTGCTCGCGCCGGCGGTGTCGATGGCAGGCGGGGCCGGCCGGGTGGTCGAGTTGACCAACACCGAACGTCAACTCCCGGCAGTGGGCGCAACGTTCGCCGGTCGTGACGTGTTCGCGCCGGCCGCCGCGCATCTCTGCAACGGCGTCGACCTGTCAGAACTCGGCGAGCCGATCGACGCCGGGCTGCTGCTGCCGGGTGTCGTCCCGCTCCCGCAGGCCGACGACACGACCGTGATCGCACAGGTGCTCTGGGTCGACCGGTTCGGCAACGCTCAACTCAACGTCGGCCCGGCCGACCTCTCCGAGCGGTTCGGCGATCGCGTCGACATCCGCTTCAGCGTGCCGACCGACCCGACCGGGGGCACGACGCGCAGCGCGCGACGGGCCAGGTCCTACGCGGAACTGCCGGGTGGGGCGGTCGGCCTCGTGGTCGACTCCAGCGGCATGCTCGCCGTCGCCATGGATCAGCGATCCGCGGCCGCCGAACTCGGTCTCGACGTCGGTGACCAGGTGACACTCACCGCCGGAGACGATGACGCGCAGCCGGGTTCGCAACCGGTGTCGATCCGCCCGCACTGAACCGGTCGGCGGAGTGGGCTGCGGGCGCAGGCTGCATCGCTCCAGCAAAGTGGCCCTTGTCTCGGTCATCTCGTGTCACCTATCGTGACACTGAGTGATCTCGTCCGTCGGAAACGATGGACGGCGCGTAACGGAGCCGGTGTCATCTGGGGGGTTGGCATCGGCTCTGTCGCGTCCGGTCCGGCGCGTTCCGGGTCGGGTTCAGCCGAGCTCGCGACTGCGCGCCGTCGCCGCTCGCACCGCCGCCTCGAACGCATCCCGCACGGCGAGCTCGTCGAGGGCGCGCACGCCGGCCGCGGTCGTGCCGCCGGGCGACGTGACCTTGGCGCGCAGACCTGCGGGGTCGCCGTCGCGCGCCAGCAACGTGGACGCGCCGAGCAGCAGCTGCGCAACGACGCGCTCGGCAATCGGCCGGGCGATGCCTTCGGTGACCGCGGCCTCGGTCAACGCTTCGGCGACGTAGAAGACGTACGCCGGGCCGGACCCCGCGACGCCGGTGAACGCATCGAGCTGCTCCTCCGGGAGGCGGTCGACGATGCCGACCGCCGACAGGATCGACTCGGCCCACTGCAGGTCGTCATCGGTCGCGTGCCGACCGCCCGCGATCGCCGCGGTACCGAGGCCGACGAGCGCCGGCGTGTTCGGCATCGCGCGCACGACGGCGACCCCGTCGCCGGCGGCCTCCTCGAGCGTGCTCAGCGCGACGCCGGCGGCGATCGACAGCAGCCGGGTGGCGCCCGCATCGCGTGCGGTGCGCGCCGCGGCCGCCGCATCGCCGGGCTTCACTGCCAGCACTGCGCCCCGGCACGCGGGTACCGACTCGACGACCGCGACGTCCGGAAACATCTCGCGCAATTCGTCGCGGCGGGAGTCGACCAGCTCGACGACGGCGAGACCGTCGGGGGCGAACGCTCCGGACGCGACGATCCCCCCGACCAGGGCCGCGCCCATGTTGCCGCCGCCCACGATCACCAACTCCACTGCGTCGCTCATCGAGTCGACGCTACTGGTGCACCGGCAGCACGGACCGCGGCCTGTCCGGACGGGCACGAGGGACCGACTCCCCCGAGGCGTACCCGTCCGGACACAGGACAGTGGGCACGCCGAGCCGGCCGGCGGAACACGTCGGCGTCACGATTCGGTGGCGAACCGACTCGCGAAGCCGATCCGCAGCAGCGCCCGGAAGCTGAGCTCGACCTGGGAGTACAGCGTGCCGAGCACCCGGTCCAGTTCGGCGCGCTCGACCTGTGTCACCGGGATCTCGCCGCGGAGAAAGATCGCATCCTCGAACCCGATCGAGAAGTGCGCCCCGACGAGGCGGTCGTTCCGACGCAGCAGCTGTTCGTACAGCTCGGCGTGCCCCTCCTCGGGGGCCGGCATCACGTACGTCTCGTACTTCAGGGTCCGCTGGCCGAGCGTCAGCCACACCGCAGTGAAGTCCTTCTCGTCACCGCGCATCCGGACGTACCACCGCGTCGGCCCGTCGGTCGCGCGGTCGATCGCGACGATGTGGTCGTGCTCGGCGTCGAGTTCGGCCAGCCACTCGTCGATCCGGGTTTCGAGTGCGGCGAGCGACGGCCCGTCGTAGGCGTCGGTCATCACGGGTCCTCGCAGCTCACCAGCGGGCCGACGGCGATCTGCTCGTACAGCGAACGGAGGTGCGCTGCGGCGGCGCTCCAGGTGTAGCGCCTGGCTCGCTCGACGGCGGCCGACCTCATCGCCGCCTGCATCGTCGGGTCGTCGAGGATCGTCGCGACCGCTTTGGCGTAGTCGGCGGGATTGCGACCGTCGATCAGGAACCCGGTCGAGCCGTCGTCGACGAGGCTGAGCAGCCCGCCGACCGCGCTGGCCACGACCGGGATCCCGCACGCCGCAGCTTCGAGGGCGACCAGCCCGAAGCTCTCGCTGCGGCTCGGAACGATCACGACGTCGGCTGCGCGGTACCACGACGACAGGATGTGGTGCGGCTGCGGGGCGATCCAGTGGACCTGGTCGTGCAGCCCGAGCTCGTCGACGAGGGCGTGGGCGTCCTCGGCATGATCGTCGCCGTCGTGCCCGCTCGCACCGCCGACGATCGCGAGTTGCACGTCGGGCCGATTCAGCTCCGCGAGCGCCCTGATCGCGAGGTCCGGGCCCTTGAGCGGCTGGATGCGTCCGACGAACAACAGCAGCGGGCGGTCGGGTGGGAAGCCGATCGCGTCCCGCGCGCCACTCTGGGCGCCCGGCGCGAACAGTGCGTGCTCGACCCCCGGCGCGATGATCTCGATCCGGCCGTGCGGGTCGCCGTACAACCGCCGGAACTGCAACTCCTCCTCCTCACAGCTCACACAGATCGCATCCGAACACTGGATGATCTCGGCCTCGGCGCGATCGCGCCACATCGGCTCGGGGTCGCCGCCCTCCGCCTTGACCCGTGCCAGCGTGTGGAACGTCGACACGAACGGCACGTCGAGCACGTGCTTGAGGTGGTGGCCGACGACGCCACTGAGCCAGTAGTTGCCGTGGATCAGATCCGGCAGACCGTGCGCCTCCATCCACGTCAGTACACCCGCACAGAACTTGTCGGAAACCTCCGGCAGCGCCTCCTTCGGGAGGTGGTGTGGGCCGGCCTCGATGTGCACGACGCGATGGTTCGGCTCGATGAGCACCTCGGCGGGCAACCCCTCGCGGTCCGCGCGGGTGAACGTCGTGCAGTCGAGGCCGCTCTGGGACAGGGACGAGACCAGCTCTCGCACGTAGACGTTCATGCCGCCGCTGTCTCCCGAGCCGGGTTGCAGCAGTGGCGACGTGTGAAGTGAGATCACTGCGACTCGATGCACCACCGCACCGACGTTAACAACGGCCGCCGAGATCGGCCCGTCCGGGCGCCAGGCGCGGGCCGCGTCGCCTCAGTCGGCGAGCAGCGAGTCGACGTCGGCTTCGCCCGAGCGGTACCGGCGCACCAGTTCGGCGCTCAGTTCGTCGAGACGGTCGAACCGCTGGCGCCGATCGGAGGACACCTTCGCCTCGAAGCCCTCGATCGCCGACGACAGCGCGGCGAGTTGGTCGGCGTCGAGTTCGTCGATCCGGCCGTAATGATGCTCGGCGCACAGCTCGTCGAGCTCGTCGATCAGCGTGTTGTCGGTGAGGTCCTCGGTCGGCCGCGGTGGCCGTGCCGGCCCGCCCGTCAGATGGTGGGAGAGGACCTTCTCGATCTCGCCGCTGATGTCGCTGTCACCGCCATCCGAGCCGTCGCGGGCGGCGCGCCGCTCGAGTTCGGTGCTGACGAGGTCGAGCCTCGCCTGGGCGACGCGCCGGGCATAGGAGACCACGTCGTCCTCGTGCTGCAGCCGTTGACGCAATGACCGCAGTTCCGGAAGCGACAGATCGCTCGGGTCCTGGTGCTCGATGTTGGTCTCGGTCACGTACATCCTCCAGATACGGGCGGCAGGACCGCCACTTCGTCGTTCGGGCCCACCACGGTGTCGAGACCGACGGCATCGCCGTTGACCCAGACGCGGCAGGTGGTCAGGACCTCGCTGAACCGTGGGCCGTAGCGGTGTTCGGCTGCGTCGAGCACATCGGCGACGGTGGCGCCGTCGAGCGCGTCGGTGCCGGTGCCGGCGGCCTCGCGGGCCGAAGCGAACAGACGCAGCCGTGCCATCGTGACCAATCTACCGGTACCGGCCGACCGGAACGGAGACCGTCAGCGGGCGGCGGTCGCGGCGTCGGCCGGCAGGATCCCGGCGACGAAGCCGACGATCGCGACCAGCAGCGTCAGCCCGAGGGCGAGACGGCGGACCGAGTCCTCCTCGAGACGGCGCGTCGCCCCGTAGAACCCTTCCTCCGGACGGGGCATCCGCGCCAGTGCGACCCCACCGGCGATCACGAACACGAGCGCGACCGACATCGCGGCGATCCGCCCATCCCGATCCATCGGGCCGAGACCGTGCGTCCAGCGGTCACTGATTCCGCGCAGCGCGATGCTGATGTTGAGCACGACGAGCGTCGCCATCGTCGCCATCCACCTGATCGGGCGACCCGAGCGGGACACGCCGTCGCCCAACCCCGCGCCGATCGACGACATCGACCAGATGAACCGAGCGCCGGGTCGCAGGTGGCCCGCCGACATCAGCCAGTGCCCGAGCGACACCAGCATCAACCCGCCGGCCAACATCGACGTCGTGGCCACGGGCGGTCGCTCGAACGGCACCGACCCGCTGAACAACACGACAACGAGCACGCCGACCGCGAAGGCGCGGCGCAACCCGTCGATCGCAACGACCGACCATGCCGCGTCGCGCAGGCCGCCCGCCGCGATCATGGTGGGGCGCTGCTCTCCGAGGACACGAATGCCGCGACGAGCCCACGCGATCTCACCGGTGTCGTCGCCCAGGGGTTGGCACGCCGACTCGCTGACGACCGCACCGATGTCGAACGCCTCCGCGAGCCGGATCAGCAGCGGTCGCCCCCGATCGGAGGCGCGGCGATTGCGACGCGGGACCGGCCGCGTGACGACGAGGCCGGCGCTGACGGTCAATGCGGCTGCGAACGCGACCAACTCGGCGACGAGCACCGCCAGGCCGGTGAACGTCATCGTGGGCGTGGCGATGCGCCACGTCAGCCATCCGATCCAACCGGTCAGCCCGGTCGCCGTGACGATCGCCCCGGACCACGCGCGCAGGGACGCGGCGCGGTCGGATGGAGGGGCGACCTCCACCACCGTCCAGTCGTCGGTCCGCGTGTCGTGATCTGAGAGAAGTGCCACTCGGTTGTCCCGCCAGGCGGCCGCGCGCCGGATCCCACCTCGACACACCCCGCAGTTTCGTTTCCGGCGTGGTCGTCACGCCGTGTGCGTGTATCGGCGCATTCGGCCCGGTGCTTGAGCGCCTGCGTGCCGGTGGCGCACGCCGTCGCACCGATAGCCTCAGCGCACTGTGGGAACCGAGAAGCGAGAACGTCAGCGGGCGAACCGGGCACTGAAAGAGCACGAGGAGGCGCGGGCCCAGTCACGGCAGCGCACGACCAGGATCGGCGTCATCGTCGCCGGCGCGATCATCGCGGTGTTCGGCATCGCATTCATCGCCAACACATTCATCGGCGACGACGACGATGCGACACCGGCCGCCACGCTGCCGCCGGCGGACACCACTGCCGGCACCAGCGTCGTCGACGAGTCGACGGGCGAGATCGTCCCGGAGGGCTGCCCGCCACCCGGCGGCACCGACGAACAGACCCAGACGTTCGACGCACCGCCGCCGATGTGCATCGATCCCGACGTCGAGTATCGGGCGCTGATCACGACGAACATGGGCGAGTTCACCGTCGACCTCGACCAGCAGCAGGCGCCGGTCACGGTCAACAACTTCGTGTTCCTCGCCCGGAACGGCTACTTCGACGGCACGGTCTGCCACCGGATCATCCCGGGCTTCGTGGTGCAGTGCGGCGACCCGGAGGGCACTGGCCTGGGCGGACCCGGCTACCAGTTCGCCGACGAGTTGCCGCAGGCAGGCGAGTACCTGCTCGGGTCGATCGCCATGGCCAACAGCGGCCCCGACTCCAACGGCAGCCAGTTCTTCATCATCACCGGCCAGCAGGGTGTCGAGTTGCCGCCCGCGTACGCACTGTTCGGCCAGGTCGCCGACGGATTCGACGAGACGGTCAAGCCGATCGAGGCGGTCGGCACCCCCGAGGGCGCGCCGAGCGAACCGGTCGAGATCAGCTCGGTGACGATCCTCGTCGCCTGAGCACCCCGAGCGCCGTCCGTCGGAGGCGGTTGGCCACCTTCTCGGCCGTGCGTACCGGCGACCGCATTGCCCGACGGACCCGACGCATCGGCCGGTTCATCGCCTCGATTGCCGCCACGTGGTGCGGTTCGAGTTCGTCGACGGTCCCGAAACTGGGTCGGCCGGTCATCGACGTGTTCAGCGGTCGGTGATCACCACGGTCGAACACGACGACGCTGTCGTACACGTGCATCCCGGTGCACGTGCGGGTGAAGTCGGTCGGCTCGAAGTCGTCGGTCCGGCTGTTGAAGCCGTTGATCTCGTCGACGAGCGGCTTGACGAACTCCATGAACATGCCCTCGCCGCCGCGCCGGCCGCCGTACTCGGGCCAGTAGTTGGTGCAGAGGTCCTCGACCAGCAGCACGCCGCCGTCGTTCACGGACGGCCAGAGCTCCGCGAACGCGAGGATCTGGTGCTCCGGCAGGTGGCTCCCGTCCTCGATCACGATGTCGAACGGGCCGTCCTCCTCCGCGACGCGCCGGAGGAACGCGGCGTCGCCCTGGTCGCCGATCCGGATGTCGATCCCCCGTCCGGCGAGCGTGGCACAGCGGGGTTCGATGTCGACACCGACGACATGCGTGCCACGACCGAAATACGTCCGCCACATCTCGAGCGAGCCGCCGTGGAAGACACCGATCTCGAGGATCCGTGGGGCGCGGCCACGGAACCGGGCGAAGTGCCGCTCGTAGATCTCGAAGTAGTGGTCACACTTGTGGATCAGGCGGCCCTCGTTGCGGTCGAAGATCTCGCGCAGCGACCGCGACCTGCTGAGGCCTCGCATCGGTCGAGACGCTATCGGGGAGGGGTCGGCGCTACGGGCGGTCGGTCCCGGCGGCGCCACCCTCGGCCGACTCGCGCAGATGCTCGGCGAGTGCGTCACCACCGTCGAGCGTGATCTCGACCTGGCCGTGCGAAGCCCGCCCGAGCATGTGCGTGGCCACGGGTGAGGTCAGGAGTTGGAGGATGACCACGAGCACCAGGGTGCCGATCGCGTGGGCGGTGCCGATCTCGATCGCGGCCCCGACCGCCACGAGGATCAGGCCCAACGTCGGCGCCTTGGCCGCGGCGTGCATTCGTGCCATCACGTCCGGGAAGCGCAGGACGCCGATGCCGCCCAGCATCGTGAACAGCGATCCCGCGATGAGCAGCGCCCCGGCGACGACGCCCATCATCCACCCCGCCGTTCGACGAACCGGGCGAGCGCGGTCGTGCCGACGAAGCCGACGAGTGCCACGACGAGCACGGTGGAGAGGATGATCCCGCTGTCGGCCCTCGCGGCGGCGACGACGATCCCGATCACGATCACCGACAGCAGCCCGTCGAGCGCGACCACGCGATCCGGGATCGACGGCCCGCTGACGACGCGGTAGAGAAAGGCGGCTCCGGCAAGGACCAACAGCGTCAGTGCAACGACACTCATCCGGACATCTCCCGTTCGTCGCCGAGCGCCGCCAACGTCGCCTCCACCGCCGCGAGGTCGTCCGACTCGCCGAATGCCTTGATCGCGAGGCGTTCCAGTTTGAGCATGTCTCGCTTGACCGACGGGATGTCTCCCAGCTGGAGGATGTGGATGAACAGGTCGCGCCGAACGGTCCCGTCGTCGTCGCGCTCGGCGACGTCCACGGTGATCGTGCCCGGCGTCAGCGTGATCGAGTTCGCGATCAGTGTGACGACGCCGGCGGACCTCGAATGCATGGGAACTCTGATGATCGCCCGCGTCAGATGGGTCTTCGGGGTCACGATCTCCCAGGCGACCATCAGGTTCGAGACGACGAGCAGCGCGAGGAAGTACAGGCCGTACTGGACGGCGGCGACCGGCCGGAAGTGGTAACGCTCGAGACCGGACACACCGGTCGGACGCGCCACCATCAGGACCCCGACGGCCACCGCGAAACCTCCGACGACGTTGCCGAGCGACAGGTCGCCCCACAGCGCGATCCACAGCGTGGTCAGCCACAGCAGCAGCATCGGGAGTCGGACGTACCGGTTCACTTGGTCGCTCCGAGCACCTGCTGGACGTAGTTCTGCGGCACCAGCAGGTCGACGGCCGCCCGCTCTGCGAGGTCGTACATCGGCCCGGCGAAGACGACGAGCGCAATCGACGCCGCCACCACGACCGCGGTCGAGAGCGTCATCAGCAGGGGGACCCTCGTCTGGCCCGGACGCAACCGGTCGGAGACTGCGGCGTCCTCGCAGGTGCCCCAGAAGGCGCCGGCCCAGATCCGCCCCATCACGTACATCGTCAACAGGCTGACCGCCAGCGCGACCGCGACGATCGGCCACTGTTCGACCGAGATCCCAGCATCGACGAGCGCGAACTTCGCGACGAAGCCGGAGAACGGCGGGATGCCGACGATGCTCAGTGCGGGGAACGCGAACAACACTGCGATCATCGGCGCGCTGCGCACCATCCCGCCGATGCGCGACAGCCGGTCGGACCCCGCCTTGCGTTCGATCATCCCCGCCACGAGGAACAGCGCGGTCTTCACGACGATGTGGTGGACGATGTAGAAGATGGCTCCGGCGATGCCGGCGAGCGTGAACAGTGCGAGACCGAAGATCATGTAGCCGATGTGGCTGATGATGTGGAACGACAGGATCCGCTGGAGGTCGTCCTGGGCGATCGCACCGAGCACGCCGGTGATCATCGTCAACGCCGCGACGACGAGCAGCAGCGTCCCCTGACGGGCGTCGTCCGGGAACAGCAGCAGCTGGGTCCGGATGATCGCGTAGACGCCGACTTTCGTCAGCAGGCCGGCGAAGATCGCGGTGACCGCGTTCGGTGCGGTGGGATAGCTGTCGGGCAGCCAGAAGAACAACGGGAAGAGGCCGGCCTTGATCCCGAACACGATGATCAGCAGCAGCGAGAAGCCGGTCTGCACGCCACTCGGAAGCTGCGGGATCCGCTCGGACAACTCGGCCATGTTGACGGTCCCGGTCGCCGAGTAGACGAGCGCGAGCGCGGTGATGAAGAACGTCGAAGCGATCAGGCTGATCACGACGTAGGACATGCCCGAACGGACCTGGCCGGGTCGCCCGCCGAGCGTCAGCAGGACGTAGCTCGCGACGAGCATCATCTCGAATGCGACGAACAGGTTGAACAGGTCGCCGGTGATGAAGCTCGCCGACACGCCGGCTGCGAGCACGAGGTACACCGGATGGAACGCGGCGAACCGGCGCTCCTCGGCCTGTTGCCCGATCGCGAACACGAGCACGCTCACCAACATCAGCGACGAGACGACGAGCATGATCGCGGCGAGTCGGTCGACGACCAGCGAGATGCCGAGTGGCGCGGCCCAGCCCCCGGCCTGTGACACCGCGATCCCCTCGGCCATGTCGTCGACCCGCACGAGCAACACGACGTTCGCGACGAGCACCGCCAGCAGCGCCCCGAGGCCGATCACCCGTTGGGCGATGCGGTTGCGGGCCGCGATGACGCTGACGGCGGCCGCGACGAGCGGGACGATCACGGAAAACGGGACGAGCACGTCGATCGAGCCACGGTCGGGGGCGAGCGCGTCAGCAGCCAGGTGGCCGCCCCACGTCGCGAAGTCCACGGCGCCGATCATCCGCGATCCTCGTCGAGTTCGATCTCGCGCGCGGCGGCTTCACCCTCGGCAACCATCTGGTCGACGACGACGCGGCGCGCGATGTAGCGGTCCTCCACGTCGTCCTCGACGATGTCGTCGTGGGTGATCTTCCAGCTGCGGTATCCGAGTGCGAACAGGAACGCCGTGACACCGAACGTGATCACGATCGACGTGAGTGCGAGTGCCTGCGGAAGCGGGTCCGAGAAGTCGGTCGGATCGGCGGAGTCGATGATCGGGGGCAGCCCGCGGCCGCCGCCCGAGGTCAGCAGCAGCACGTTCGAGCCATGGCCGATCAGCCCGATCCCGATGATGATCCGCGAGAGCCGGCGCTGCAACAGGAGGAACGTCCCGGTGCCGAACAGCGCCGCGGCGAGGAACGCCAGCAGGACGCTCACGACGCCTCCCGACCGGTTCCATCGGGCGGCTCCGGCGGCGCGGTCGACTCGATCGGCCCGAGGTCGTCGCCGAACGCGGCGAACGCCATCAGCACCAGTCCGACGACGACGAGGTAGACACCGATGTCGAAGGCGAGGGCGCTGACGAACTTGACGTCGCCGAAGATCGGAAGGCCGACCTCGCGGTCGCCGTGCTCGAGTACCGCGCCGCCGAGCACGACCGGTATCAGCGCGGTTCCCGCTGACACGAGCAGGCCCAGTCCCAGCACGATGTGCGACGGGAGACGGAAGGCCGTACGCACGGCCATCGCTCCGCCCGACACGTACCGCAGCGACACCGCCGCGCCGGCGGTCAACCCGCCGACGAACCCGCCGCCCGGCAGGTTGTGGCCGGCGAAGAGGAAGTACAGCGACAACACCAGGATCGACTGGTAGAGGACCTTGATCGACTGATCGAGGATGACCAGCCGCTGCGGTCCTGACGTGGGGGCCTGCGTGCTCAACGGGGCACCTCGACGTCGAGGTCGTCCAGTTCGCGGTCGACTGCGCCGTCGACATCGGTCGCCGGTTCGAGCTCGTCGAGCAACTCCTCGAGCGTCGGCCCGCCGTCACCGCGCCGCCGGCCAGTTCGCGCCAGGCTGACCGCGCCGGCGGCGGCGACGAGCAGCACGGTGATCTCGCCCAATGTGTCCCAGCCGCGGAAGTCGACGAGGATGACGTTGACGACGTTGTGGCCCTTGCCCTTCGGCAGCGAGCTGTCGATCATCACCTCGGACTGCTGCGGGCCGGCGACGTTGTCGCGGGCGCCGCTCGCGACGAGCGCGAACACGAAGATCGTCGCCCCGACCGCGAGCGACACACCGACCCGCATCGGTGCCGCGATCGCCGGCGCGCGGTGGGACCAGGAACTGGGGAGGTGGCGCAGCACGAGCACGAACAGCACCGTGCTCAGCGTCTCGATCGCGAACTGCGTCAGCGCGAGGTCCGGCGCTCCCTGCGTGACGTACAGCCCGGCCATCAGGTAGCCGACCGCGCCCAGCATCAGCGCGCCGGCGATCCGCCGTCGCACGATCGACGCGGCCAGCGCCGCGCCGACCATGGCCCCGACGAGCGCGACGTGGACCGGGCTCTCGACCAACTGCGGGAACCCGTCGAAATCGCCGACGAACGCGATCAGGGGCACGACGGTGGCGACGAGCACGATCACCGAGACGTAGATCGGCAACGACCCGTTCTGCACCGTCGCGGTGACGCGCCGCGCCGTGACACCCGTCCACCGCAGCAGGGCGTTGAACGATCGGTCCGCAGTCGGGACGAAACGCAACGCGGCCGCACCGGAGCGCTGCGCCGCAGCGACCGGGCGGCGGAACACGGTCAGCAGCACGCCGCCGAGGATCACGATCGACGACAGCACGAAGGCACCGGTGAACCCGTTCCACAGATGGAGGTGCACCGTCTCCGCCGACGGGTGCAGCGCGCCGAGCGCGGCGTCGACGAACTGGTCGAGCGACTGCGGTACAAGACCGAACGCCAACGTCAGGGCCGTCAGCGACGCAGCCGGCGCGAGGAACAACCAGCCCGGTGCGTGGGCGTCGCGGGTGAGCGCGATGTCGGTCGGGTCGGCGTCCGGTGCAGCGAGGACGCCGAACATCCCGAGCACGAATCGCGCGGAGTAGGCGAACGTCAGCACCGACGCGGCGACGATCACGATCAACACCACCGCCGCTCCGGTGACGTCGCCGTGCTCGAGGTAGCCCTCGAGCGCAAGTTCTTTGGAGATGAAGCCGAACAGCAACGGCACGCCGGCCATCGACGCGGCGGCGATGACGGCACAGAACTGGGTGACGCGCCAACGGGGCCCGAATCCGTGGAGCCGCCGGACATCGCGCGTGCCGGTCTCGTGATCGATGATCCCGACGATCATGAACAGCGTCGCCTTGAACGCGGCGTGGGCGAGCAGCAGGACGACACCGGCGAGCGCGATGTGGTCGAGCCCCGTGCCGAGCAGCAGCATCATGAACCCGAGTTGGCTGACCGTGCCGTACGCCAGCAGCAGTTTGAGGTCGGTCTGGCGCAATGCTCGCAACCCACCGATCAGCATCGTCGCCGAGCCGACGGTGAGCACCAGCACGCGCCAGCTGCCGGCGATCGCGAACAGCGGGGCGAAGCGGGCGACGAGGTAGACGCCGGCCTTGACCATCGTGGCGGAGTGGAGATACGCGCTGACGGGCGTGGGCGCGACCATCGCACCCGGCAGCCAACTGCTGAACGGTGCCTGGGCGGACTTCGTGAACGCGCCGACCAGTACGCAGATCAGTCCCGCGTTGACGATCGATCCGGTCGGCGGGTCGGCGACCAGTTCGGTGATCCGGTACGTGCCGCCCGCCTGGCCGATGATGATCAGCCCGGCGAGCAGTGCCAGGCCGCCCATGCCCGTGATCAGGATCGCCTGCAGGGCGGCCGCCCGGGCCCGGGGGTTGGTGTCGTCGTTGCCGATCAGGAGGTACGACGTGATCGACGTCAACTCCCAGAACACGAACAACGCGATGAGGTGATCGGACAGGACGATGCCGAGCATCGCGCCGGCGAACAGCGTCATCATCCCGGCGAGACGTCCGACCGCACGGGGGTGGTGGGCCTCGGTCTCAGTGTCGTCGCCGGCAGGATCGTGCGGGGCGAAGTAGGCGATCGCGTAGACGCAGATCAGCAACCCGATCCCGGACACGATCGAGACCATCAGCAACGCAAACCCGTCGAGGACGAGGTCGAGCGCGAGACCCAACTGATCGACCCATTCGAAGCGGGCGACCGCCGGCGAGCCGTCGACGACGTCACCGGCCTGGGTGAGCAGCCAGATCAAGGTCGCCGCCGGTGCGCTCGCAGCCAGGGCGAACGCCCAGCGTCCGAGCTGCCGACCGGAGGCGATCGCCGCCGTGCCGACAACGAGGTGGAGGGCGAGGAGGACGAACATGCGAGGTCCGACATCGGCGAGACGTCGGGTCGAAACGATACGCAGGTCGTGCCGGATTCGTCGCGAGTTACCCATCGGTAACTAAAGTTGGGTCATGGCAGATGTTTCACGAGTCGGAGTTGTCGGATCCGGGATCATGGGGTCGGGTCTCGCCGAGGTGATCGCGCGTGCCGGGATGGACGTCGTCGTCCGCTCGCGCACTCAGGCGGGGGCGGACGCGGTGCTGACCAAGGTCGGCGACGGTCTCGCCCGGCATGTCGCGAAGGAGCGGATGACCGAGGACGACCGTCAGGCGATCCTCGGCCGGATCACCGTCACCGACCACCTCGGACAACTCGCCGACTGCGACCTCGTCATCGAGAGCATCGTCGAGGACCTGGACATCAAACGCGCGATGTTCGCCGAACTCGAACAGATCGTGAAGCCCGAGGGCATCCTCGCCACGAACACATCGACGTTGCCGGTGGTCGAGTTGGCGATGATGACCCAGCGGCCCGACCGCGTGTGTGGCATCCACTTCTTCAATCCCGCGCCGATGATGTCGCTCGTCGAGGTGATCAGGCCGCTGACGGCAAGCGACGACACGATGTCCGCCGCCACCCAATTCGTCGAGTCGTGCGGCAAGGACGCCGTCGTCGTCGAGGACCGTGCGGGGTTCATCGTGAACGCGCTGTTGTTTCCGTACCTCAACAATGCGGTGCGGATGCTCGAGTCCGGCACCGCCTCGATGGACGCGATCGACACCGCGATGCGGGGCGGTTGCAACTTCCCGATGGGCCCGTTCGCGCTGCTCGACCTCGTCGGCCTCGACACCTCGGTGGCGATCCTCGACGCGCTGTACGCGGAATACCGCGATCCGAACTATGCCGCGGTGCCGCGGTTGCGCCGGATGGTCGCGGCCGGACATCTCGGCCGCAAGACGGGGCGGGGGTTCCGCCAGTACTGACACGTGGTGGCCTGACGAGCACGGAGAGTGTTCGACCTGTGACTTCTGGTCAAGAGTGCGCGCTGTGTGGCGGGTTGTGGCCGTCGATTTGCCACCATGCAGCATGGACTGCGTGCGTCGCCATCGGACGGAGCCACCGTCGTCGCGGTACACCCTGCCCGACCCGCGCGATGCCGTCCCGCGTCAGGACCTCGTCGCCCTCGGCGCCGACCTCGAACCGGGCACGCTGCTCGCCGCATATCGCGCCGGACTCTTCCCGATGCCGGTCGACCCCGAAAAGCGCCGCAGCAAGATCGCGTGGTACTCACCCGATCCGCGCGGGGTGATTCCGCTCGACGGCCTGCGAGTGTCCCGGTCGCTGCGCCGCAGCTGCCGACACTTCGATGTCGCGTTCGACACCCGCTTCCGCGAGGTCATCGAGGGGTGTGCCGACATCGGTCGGACCGGCCGTTGGATCACGCCGGAGTTCGTCGACGCCTACCAACGACTGTTCGAACTCGGCTGGGCGCACTCGGTGGAGACGTACCGCGACGGCGAACTGGTCGGCGGACTGTACGGCGTCCGCATCAACAGGTTCTTCGCGGGTGAGTCGATGTTCCACCGGGCCACCGACGCCTCGAAGGTGGCGCTCGTCGCGCTCGTCGACCAGCTCAACGAGACCGGGGCGACGATGCTGGACATCCAATGGCGAACCGATCACCTGGCGTCACTCGGGGCGATCGAGATCGACCGGACGCAGTACCTCCGCGACCTCGCCCTCGCCTGTGCGGACGAGGTGGGCGCAGCACGTTGGGGGTGACGACAGCGAGCGGAGCGGCCGTTGGCCACTCCGCTCGCCTGCGTCCAGCGCCGGCCGGATCCGCCATCCGGCCGGCGGGTTCCCGCCAAAAGGGGAAACCTCCGAGCCATGAACGCCCCGCCAGGGGGAGCGGGACGTTCCGGCTGCGATTTTCTCTGAGCGATGGGGGTGGTTCTGCGGGCTCGCTCGGACATTGATTTCTTCGGCCCCTGCAGCACGAACTTGAGGATTTCTTCCCGGACGCACAACACTCACGGGATGGACACGTCACGGACCGCTCCGGCCGACGGCGCGCGACGCCCGGATCGGCCGTGGATGATGCGCACCTACTCGGGCCATTCGACGGCGGGCGCGTCCAACGAGCTGTACCGGACGAACATCGCGAAGGGTCAGACCGGCCTGTCGATCGCGTTCGATCTGCCGACCCAGACCGGGTACGACCCGGACTCCGAGATGGCCCGAGGCGAAGTCGGCAAGGTCGGCGTGCCGGTCGCGCACCTCGGACACATGCGCACGCTGCTCGACGGCATCGCGCCGGGCGAAACGAACACGTCGATGACGATCAACGCCACCGCCGCGTGGTTGCTCGCGCTCTACGTCGCCAACGCGGACGAACAGGGCGTGCCCACCGACGCGCTCCGCGGCACCACGCAGAACGACATCGTGAAGGAGTACCTGTCGCGAGGTACCCACATCTTCCCGCCGGTGCCGTCTCGCCGTCTGATCGTCGACATGATCGCCTGGTGCGCGCAGCACGCGCCGAGGTGGAACCCGATGAACGTCTGCTCGTACCACCTCCAGGAGGCGGGCGCGACGCCCGAGCAGGAGATCGCCTATTCGATGGCCACCGCGATCGGCGTGCTCGACGCCGTGCGGGAGTCGACGCAGGTGTCCGACGACGCCTTCGCCCAGGTCTTCGGGTCGATCTCGTTCTTCGTCAACGCCGGCATCCGGTTCGTCGAGGAGATCTGCAAGCTGCGCGCGATGACCGCGATGTGGGAGCAGATCGGCCGCGAGCGGTACGGCGTGACCGACGACAAGGCGCTGCGCTTCCGCTACGGCGTGCAGGTCAACTCGCTCGGGCTCACCGAGGCGCAGCCGGAGAACAACGTGCAGCGGATCGTGTTGGAGATGCTGGGGGTGACGCTGTCGAAGCGGGCGAGGGCCCGGTCGGTGCAGCTCCCCGCCTGGAACGAGGCGCTCGGCCTGCCGACACCGTGGGACCAGCAGTGGTCACTGCGAATGCAACAGGTGTTGGCATTCGAGACCGACCTCCTCGAACACGACGACATCTTCGACGGCTCGGTCGTCGTCGAGCGCCGCACCGACGAGTTGCGCGCCGCAGCTCAGGCCGAACTCGACGAAGTCCTCGCGATGGGCGGTGCGTTCGAGGCCGTCGACGCGTTGAAGTCACGGCTGGTGGCGTCGATGGCGGCGCGCACGCGTCGGATCGCGACCGGCGAACAACAGGTCGTCGGCGTCAACTGCTTCGTCGAGACCGCCGACTCGCCGCTCGGTGGTGACGGCGCGATCCTCACCGTCGACCCCGCGGTCGAAGCGGACATGACGACCGACGTCCTCGCCTGGCGCGCCGCCCGCGATGACGATGCCGTGCGCGCCGCGCTCGCCGACCTGCGGCGGGCCGCGAGCGGCGACGACAACGTGGTGCCCCCGTCGATCGCTCTCGCGAAGGCAGGGGGCACAACCGGCGAGTGGGGGGACGTGATGCGTGAAGTGTTCGGCGAGTTCCGCGCGCCCACCGGTGTCGCCGGTGCGACCGGCTCGGCGAGTGGGCTCGGCGACGTCGCCGACTACGTGCGGTCGATGGCCGGCGGACCGCCGAAGCTGCTCGTCGCGAAGCCCGGCCTCGACGGCCACTCGAACGGGGCCGAACAGATCGCGGTCGCTGCGCGCGATTCGGGGATGGAGGTGGTCTACGCCGGCATCCGGCTGACCCCCGAGCAGATCGCCGCGTCGGCACGCGACGAGGATCCCGACGTGATCGGCTTGTCGATCCTGTCGGGGTCGCACCTCAGCCTGGTACCCGCCGTGCTCGAACACCTGCGGTCGATGGGCGTCGATGTCCCCGTCGTGGTCGGCGGCATCATCCCGGAGGACGACCGCAAACAGCTCGCCTCGATCGGCATCGCCAAGGTCTACACACCGAAGGACTTCGAGATCGCGTCGATCATGCGTGACATCGCCGAACTCGCCGCGGCGAACCGAACGACCGTCTGAGAGGGACGGGCGAACGTAGTGTCATGACGTGGACATCATCGTGCGGACCTCCCACGGCGCGGCGGACGTGTCGGTCGAGGTCAACGACGAATCTGCACGGCTGTCCGACCTCGTCGAGCTGATCATCGGCCGGCCCGCGCCGGCGGTCGTCCTCCTCGACGGGCACCCCGTCGCTGCGAACCGGCCGGTCGTCGCGCTCCCGGCCGGGTCGATCATCGACGTCGACGTCCCGTTCGCACCGGCGGACTCGGCCGCGCCCGCCCGCCTGCTCCAGCTCACCGGGCCCGGCGCGGGCA
>JABDKP010000009.1 GCA_013002175.1 Ilumatobacter sp. | reverse complement strand
GAGTACGCCGACTTGAAGATCGCGGTCGACCATTTCGTCGCGATGGCGGATCCGGACGGGTCCTTCGACGACCAGCAGTTCCATGAGGAGCAGCGCACTGCGTCGGTCACCGTGACGAACGGGGCGGTGAGCGTGCACGCGTGGGGTGGTGGCCCGATCGCGGCGACGGAGATGAAGGCGATCTTCGAGCGGGCCGTCGACGCCGAGTTCCAACGCGACTGCGACACCCGCCGTGAGATGCACGGCGATGACCATCTCGCGCACCCGTTGCCGCGCACCGCTGCGCAGCGCACGTTCGACGCGTTGCACCAGATCTTCCTCGGCTCGGTGACTGCCCCGGCCGACGGGAGACGGCCCGAGCCGGTCGTCAACATCGTCATCGACCCGACCACCGCGATCGAAGCGCTCGCCCGCCACGGCCTGATCGACATCGACCACGAAGCTCAACCCGACGCTCCGGTGGACCCGACGACACTGCGCTGCCACACCTCCACCGGCACACCCATCCACCCGGATGTGGCGGTCAAGGCGATGATCCGCGGCAGCATCCGGCGGGTGATCGTCGACGCCAACGACGTGATCATCAACATGGGCCGCACGCGTCGCCTGTTCACCGGCAAGGCCCGCCAGGCAGCACAGTTGCTCGTCACCCGCTGCGCGCACCGTGGCTGTGACGTGCCGGCGGAACTGTGCGATGTCGACCATGTCGACGAATGGTCACGCCACGGCGGCCGCACCGACCAGGGCAACGGCTACCCGGCCTGCGACACCCACGACCGCTGGAAACACCAACAGCAACTCCGCGGGAGGCGCGACGTCCACGGCCGCCTCCACCTGATCAAACCCGACGGCACGGTGATCAAACCGCTCAACGCCCGCAACCCCGTCTGGGCCGACCCCGACCCACCACCGTCGCGCACCATCAGTTGGCGTGAATGGACAGGCGGCCGCCCGCTCCGCGCTGCGCCACACCCGGATGCGACCGTCACCCTCGTCGACCTGCAGTCCGCCTGACCGGCTGGCACGTGCTGGCCGCCGGCCCCGCCGCACGACAGCCGACGCCCATTGACTCAGCACGGGTCATCGATTATCGTCGATGATCGATGAATCGAGCCGAACCGATCGAGCGGTCGAACGCCGAGGCCTGGGCGTCGTGGTTCCGGGCCCTCTCAGACCCGACCCGCGTTCTGATCCTCCACCTGCTGTCGACCAGCGACGCTCCGCTGACCGTCGGTGAGATCACCGGGCGACTCGACGTCGGCCAATCGACGATCTCACACCACCTCGCAAAGCTGGCCGAGGTCGGCTTCGTATTGGCCGATCAGCGGGGCGCGTCGAGTCTGTGGCGGGTCAACGAGCGCTGCCTGACCCGCTTCCCGTCCGCAGTCGATGTCGTGATGGGCCGCATCCCGACCGCATTCACCGACGCACTGGAGCACGCACGATGACGAACGAACGAATTCACGACGACGTCCGGACGTACTACCGCGACGCCGCCAACACGAGGGGCGCCGACCCCGGCACGGACGAACGGTGGGGAGCCAGCCGCTATGACGACGACACGCTCGACTCGGGGACGTCGGCCGCGGCGAACCTGTCGATGGGGTGCGGCAACCCGTACGCGATGGCCGACCTGCAACCGGGTGAGGTCGTGCTCGACCTCGGGTCCGGCGGCGGGCTCGATGTGATCCTGTCGGCGAAGCGGGTCGGCCCGACCGGGACGGCCTATGGCATCGACTTCCTCGACGAGATGCTCGAGATCGCACGCGCCAACGCTCGCGACGCCGGTGTCACGAACGTCGAGTTCCTCCACGGGATGATCGAGGACATCCCACTGCCCGACGCTGCGGTCGATGTCGTCATCTCGAACTGCGTCATCAACCTCGCCCCCGACAAAGCGCCGGTCTTCGCCGAAATCGCGCGGGTGCTCCGCCCGGGCGGCAGGGTCGCGATCTCCGACGTCGTCGCCGACAACGGCGTCGACCCGTCCGACGACGGAACCGACTGGGCCGACTGTGGAGCCGGCGCACTGCAGCACGATGTCTACCTGGCGATGCTCACCTCGGCCGGTCTCGCCGAGCCGAGTGTCGAGTACACCCACGACACCGGCCCCGGCCTCCACGGCGCCATCATCCGCGCACGTCGGCTCTGATCAGGCGCTGCGCCGCTCACGACCCCTCGTCGGCGATCGCGCCGGCGCCGACCCGCCACGTGATGACGACCTGCTCGGTGTCGTCCCGGTCCGGATGGAGTCGCTCGGGCTCGCTGCGCGCGACCTCTTCCCACGCGCCGGCCCGGGACAGCCGGTCGGCATGGTGCGCGAAGTCGTCGGGGAGGTCGAGCCGGCGCGTCACGACGACGACGCCACCCGGCCGAGTGATCCGGCACAGTTCGGCGAGGGCGTGGCCGCCGACGTGCCCGTGGGTGAACACGCCGGTCGACACGACCGCGATCGCACGCCCGTCCGCGAGCGGGACGTCATCGAGTGAACCTCTGACGAGTTCGTCGTACACGCCGAGTGACGACGCCCGGTCCAGCATCCCCTGGCTCAGGTCGACGCCGACAAGCCGTCCGGCCCATCCCGCGCGTCGGAGTGCGATGCCCGCCTTGCCGGTGCCGCACCCGGCGTCGACGATCGAGGCGGTCGCATCATCGATCTCGATGTGGCGCATCGCTGCGGTCGCGGCGAGGTCGGGGCCGCGCCATCCCCACCGATCGTGATCGGCGTCGTAGGTCGCGGCCCACTCGTCGTAGCGCTTCTCCAACGCGGACGAGTCGTCGAAGATCCAGTCGAGTCGATCGTCACCCATGGTCATCGGCGGGGGTCGAGGGTTGCCTGGTGCGCGTCGATGACGCGTTGAAGACCGGTCGCGATCGCCTGCTGTTGGCCGTTCGTGAGGTACCGCGTGAAATGCCGATCGATGCCGGCCAGGTAGACCGGAGCCGCTGAGCGGAGCGCAGTCTGACCGGCCGGCGTGATGGCGGCGAGCGTGACGCGGCCGTCGTCCGGATCGGCGACCCGATCGGCGAGGCCCGCCGTCGCGAGCTCGCCGACGATGCGACTCACCCTGGTTCGGGACAGCACCGCACGCAGGCCGAGCTCCTGCATCCGGAGGCGGCCATCGGGTGCGGCGTCGAGTTCGAGGAGCACGTCGTACCAGCCGAGGGGGATCGTGTCGGCGGCGTCGAGCTCGGACTCGATGGCACGGACGGCACGGCTGTGGGCGAGCAGTAGAGCTCGCCACGCAGCGACTCGGTCGACCGTCTCGGGCATGACTCAATCGTAGGGGTTGCGTGCGTGGGCACGCAAGCGATATGATGCGTGCGTACACACGCAACTTCGTCATCGATCACGTTGACGACGAACGAAAGGAAGAACACGATGAGCGCAATCCGATCACTCGACCACGTCGACCTGCCGGCGCCTGGTGTCTGGACGATCGATCCCGGCCATGCGGAAGTGGCCTTCATCGGTCGGCACTTCGGCCTGACCAAGGTGCGGGGCCGGTTCACCGGAATCGACGGCACGGTCAACATCGCCGACGACCCTGCGGACTCCGAGGTCGCCGTGACGATCGACATGGCGACGGTCAATTCGGGCGACAACGCCCGCGACGACCACTTGCGGTCCGAGGACCTCTTCGACGTGCTGGAACACCCGCAGGCCACGTTCCGCAGCACGCAGCTCGACGTCGCGGGGACCTCGGCGACGATGGTCGGCGACCTGACCATCAAAGGTGTCACCCGACCGGTCACCCTGAACGTCGACTATCTCGGGCACGTCACCGATCCGTGGGGCGGCGAACGAGCCGTCCTCAGCGCCAACGGCAAGCTCAACCGGGAGGACTGGGGCCTCACCTGGAACATGTTCCTCGAAGCCGGCGGCGTCGTGGTGTCCAAGGAGATCCGGATCGAGATCGAGGTCGAGTTGGTACTGCAGACCGCCTGAGCCGGTCAGTCCCTGCTGTCGGGGCCAGCGTCGAATGCCCGTTGCCAGGAGCCGACTCGCTCGGCATCGCGTCGCTCGTAGGCAGCGATCGCATCGTCGAGCGTCGGATCGAAGTCGTCCTCGGTGCCGGCGGCCAGTGCGGTGAGGCGCATCGTGAACCACGCGGTGATCCCACCCGCCGGTGGCGATCGGAACGTCGGGAATCGCGGGTCGCCACCGCCGGGCGACAGCCACGTCGACGGCAGATCCGGGTCGAGCACCATCGCCCTGGCGAGCCCGACGACGTCCGCGGCCCTGCCGACGACCGCATCGATGGCCTCGCGACGGGTCTTGAAGCCGCCCGTCACCATCAGCGGTGTCGTCGTGACCGCTCGGGCACGCTTGGCGAAGTCGAGAAAGTACGGGCCGGTCGATCGCCGGTCCGAACTCGCCGGGGCGCCCGGAAAGTAGGTGCCCCCGCTGATGTCGATCAGGTCGATCGAGGCGTCGCCGAGCAGGGAGATCGCGACGAGCGCGTCGTCTTCGCTCAAGCCGCCCTGGAGTTGATCACTGGAGTTGATCTTCACCGCGACGGCGAACTCGGCGCCCACGGCTGACCGAACGGCGCGGATGACGTCGAGGAGGAGCTGACACCGAGCTTCGATCGGGCCGCCGTAGCGATCGGTGCGGTGGTTGAACAGCGGCGAGAGGAACTGACTCAGCAGGAATCCGTGTCCGGCGTGGATCTCCACACCGCCGAAGCCAACGGCTCGCGCGTGCGCTGCGGCGCGTGCGTAGGTCGCCGGGAGGTCGCCGACCTCGGCACGCGAGAGTGCATCGCACCGCAGGTCGTCAACCGCCAGGGCGGACGGGCCGGCGGGCCGCGAGATCGGTCCATGGGCGAGCGCGCCGGCATGGCCGAGCTGTGGCCAGATCTGCGAGCCGTGCGCTGGGCCGGCCTCCGCAAGGCGCCGAAGCAGCCCGTCGTCGGCGTGCGGTCCGAGTACGAGGTTGCCCGGCTTCTCCGGGAAGCGGTGATCGACCTGCACCTCGCCGATGATCGACAGGGCGGCGCCGCCGGCCGCCCAACGTCGATAGAGCTCGATCTGGGCCTCGGTCGGCCGACCGGCGCCGTCGCCGAGCGAGTCCGACATCGCGGCCTTCACCATCCGATTCCTGAGCACGACCCCGC
The DNA here is from genome assembly GCA_013002175.1 of Ilumatobacter sp. GTDB lineage: Bacteria > Actinomycetota > Acidimicrobiia > Acidimicrobiales > Ilumatobacteraceae > Ilumatobacter_A. Next base: position 9,035 of record JABDKP010000009.1, on the reverse strand, counting down.
ACGGCAGCTCCAACGGATCTGCGAGCGCTGCAGGGTCCGGTTCAGCCGTTCGGTCAGCGAGGCCCGACGACGTCACGACCGTTCACCGACCCGCGTCATCGGAAGGGTCCGCGGGCGGCCGTCGGGCTGCCACTCGACATCGTCGACACACAGCTCGAAGTCGACGGCATCGATCGCGTCGAGCATGCCGGCGACGATTCGCTCCGCAATGGCTCGGCCCGGGCACGCGTGGGGCCCCACGCCGAACTCGAATCCCGTCGAATCGAGGTCGACGGACACGGTTGCGCCACGCGGGATCGCAGTCGAGCCGATCATCGTCGCCGCAGTCGCGCACCGTATTGTGGCGGCGACCGCCGAGCGGCGGGCCTCGTCTCGACGGCGGGCCAGCAGATGTGACCCGAACAGCGCGGCGGTCGCATCGTGGGTCTGGTAGAGCAGCGAGACGGTGGCGACACCCGCGGGCGTGTCGCCGCCGAAGCGTTGCAGCAGCCGGGCCGTCGCGTGGTCCGACGCAGGGCTCGATCGCTGTTGGCGACCGATCACCTCGGCGATCGAGCGCACGTCATGACGAACGCCGACGAGGTCCGGTTCCGGCACGCCGAGGGCCAGGGCAACCACCTCGACCGGGACGGCGAGCCCGAGCCGCTCGATCGCGTCGAATCGCGCGTCATCAGTGGCGCCGAGAATCGCAGCCGAACGATCGCGCGCCGCGGCGGCGAACGGATAGACGGTGAGTTCCGCAGCCGCCGCGTCCACCGCGGCTCGCCGATGCGAATGGGTTTCCGGCGGGCTGAAGCGGGCCATGCGCTGGCGCAGGTCGCGCGTCTCGCCAGGTTCGAGGTTCGGCGGCGGGTCCGGCGGCACCAGCGTGTCGTCGAGCAGCGCAGCCTCGACGAGGGCCGCTCCGGTCACGATGATCGGATCCATGGCGGCCAGTCAAGCAGGGCGACGACCGTCGTGCGAGGTAGCTTCCGATCGGTGGATGTCACGACGACGACGCTCGCGGCGCGTCCCGATCTGATCGGCCGAGTGTGGGAGATGCCCGACTCGTGGGACGAGTTCATGGATCACGACCCGATCGGTGAATCGCTGTTCGGCTCCGTGGTGAGAGAGTTCCGTCACCTCGCCGTGGCCGCGATCGACTCGAGCGACGACATCGTCGCCCACGGCACGGCGATGGCCTTCTGTCTCGACCGGGACGGTCGTCGCACCCTTCCCGACAGGGGCTGGGACCAGGCGTTGGTGTGGGCCCACCAGGATCTCGTCCGGGGAACCGAACCCGACACGGCCTGTGCCCTGGAGGTCTCCGTCCATACCGAATGGCTCGGTCGCGGGCTGTCGCAGCTCGTCTTCGCCGCGTTGCGCGATGCGGCCCGAGCCGCCGGGTTCACCACGCTGGTTGCTCCGGTCCGGCCCAGCGACAAGCACCGCGAGCCCGACACGACGATGGACGAGTACGCCCGGCGGACCCGCGCCGACGGTCTGCCGACCGACCCATGGCTGCGGGTGCATGCGCGCCTCGGCGGTGTGATCGAGCGGGTGGCGCCGGCTTCGCAGACCGTGAGCGGCTCGCTCGACGAATGGCGGTCGTGGACCGGCCTCGACTTCTCCGCCACCGGCCCCGTACGAGTGCCGGGCGCATTGGCACCGGTGCACTGCTTCGAACGCCAGGGCATCGCCGTCTACGTCGAACCGAACGTCTGGGTCCGCCACGACCTCACGTAGCCGTCGCCGGTCGATGTCGCCGGCGATGACGATGATCCCGCCGGCACGGGGCGATCATCATCGCCAGCTGGGCCGGACCGGCCTCAACCCGCAACTGTGACGATCACCCCGTGACGGCGGGGCCAACGTCATCGCACGACTGCTGACCCGGGTTTGGCGGGCAGATTGAGATCCAGGTCGAGCCGCGGTTTCCAGAACGGCCGGAACAACTCGATCTTCGGGCACCGGTCCATCACGACCTGCAGCCCGGCGGCTTCGGCGAGCGCGGCGGCGTCGTCGTCGTAGACGCCGATCTGCGCCCAGAGCACCTTGGCGCCGATCGCGATCGCCTGTTCGGCGATCCCGTACAGGTCCTCGGAGGGGCGGAACACGTCGACCATGTCGACCGGCCGGTCGATCTCCGCGAGCGAGCGCCACACCTTCAGACCGCGGATCTCGGTCGTGCTCGGGTTGGGCGTCACCGGCAGGATCTCGTAGCCGATCTCGTGGAGCTGGCGCAGCACGCCGTAACTGAACTTCGTCTTGTCGCCGCTGGCGCCGACCATCGCGATCGTCGTGACCGAGCGGAGGATCTCCGCCAGGTAGCCGGGCTCGTAGTCGTAGCGGCGGTCGAGGTCGGCGTCGGGCATCACGCCTCCTTTCGGGTGGCGGGCTCGGCGGTGGCGGGCTCCGCGGTGACGGGCTTCGGCGTGGCGATGGCGGGCTTCAGCTCGTGCGGTTCGAGCGGATCGAAGAACGGGTTGCGATAGAGCTTGTCGTGGCTGTCGACGCCGACTTCGAGCGTGCAGTCGGACAGCGGCTTGGCGACGCACAGCACGATGTAGCCGTTGGTGAGCTGACGGTTGTTGAGCGCGACCTGCTCGTGCTGGTCGACCTCGCCAGAGGTCAGCTTGGCGGCGCACGTGATGCAGCCGCCGTACCGGCAGCCGTACGGCAGGTCGATGCCGTGTTCCTCCAACGTGTCCAGCAACGGGCGGGCGGCGTCGACCACATGGGTACCGCCGTGTTGATTGGCGATCGTGATCGTGCGGGTCGTCGTCACAGCCAGATGTCGCTCGTGCAGTCGCCACCGGGGTACCGCGTCTCGTGGCATCGGCTCGGTCCGTTGGGCTCCTGGCCGAAGTCGACCATGAAGTCCTCGTTGATCGTCATGCCGCCGTTCTCGGGGTCGCAGTCGATCATCACCATCACCCCACCCTTGGTGCGGATCGACGGGTAGAACTGGTTGTCCCACGTGGAGAGCAACGACGTGGTCACGTACAGCCGCCGGCCGTCGAGCGAGAGCTGGAACATCTGCGGCCCGCCGGCGACCTCGACACCGTTCACCTCGGGGGCCCGGCCGAGGAGGCCACCCATCCACACCTGCCCGGTCAGCTTCGGGTGGTGCGGGTCGGTGATGTCGTACTGACGCATGTCGCCGTGCAGCCAGTTGTTGACGTAGACGTACCTGTCGTCCATCGAGACCAGCAGCGCCGACATCACCCCGGGCAGCGGGATCGGCCACTCGGGGTGCAGTTCGTTCTCGACGTCGACGGCCTTCTCCCATTGCCATGCACCGTCGTCATCGCGCCAGAAGTGGATGATGTTCGAGCTGAGCGCGGCGCAGCAGTAGCCGTGGATGCTGTCGGGGTCGTGGAGGAACTTCACCTCCAGCGGCAACAAACCGTCCTCGCCCATGTACATCGTCTGCACCGGCTTGCGCTGCTCGAAGTCCCACACGTGGAGCCGACGGCCGTACTTGAGGTGCCCGACCTCTTCGAGGTCGAACCCCGGGAGGAACGTGTTGGGTGCCGCCCACTCGGAGCTGATCATCACGTTGTGGCGCGGCTGATACCAGAAGTCGTAGGCGAACGGAATGTCGCCCATCGAGTTCTCCCACCGGCCGACGATCTCGAAGTCCTTGTCGACGTGCAGGTAGCCGCCTGGTGCCTCGCCCTTGGCGTCGCCGAGGAACGAGATGATGATCTCCGACCCGAGGCAGTGGACGGTGTGCGGGCCCGACAGGTCGGCCTTCGCCTTGATCGCGTCGCCGTCGATCACGGTGTGCAGGCGCGGAGCACGTGGGTCGGTGGCGGTGTCGACGACGTAGATGTTGTTCGATCGGATGCCCGGCAGCAGGAGGTACTGGCGTGCCATCGACGCGTCGTCGTGGCACGACGAGCACGCATTCCATCCGGTGTGATGGAGCTCGTCGCCGATCCCCGGCATCTCCAACCGGTGGATGACCTGGGAGTAGGTCGGGCTGTCCGGGTCGGCATCGAGGGTGGCGAGGTAGTCCGGCTTCTGGATCCCTGTCCCGGTGTAGAGCGCGACGGTGTACAGCAGCTTCTCGCGTGGCGCCTTGATGGCGTCGGCCGGGCTCGCATACCCCGGCCCGCAGCACTCGCTGTCGATCTTCGTGGTCATCGCCGAACCCCCTTTCAGCCGTGGGTGCTACCGTACGTCACGTCGTGGGCAACCGACTCAAGCGGATCATCGGTCCTGCGCCGGCGGAGGCGTCGGCATGACGTCGCACGAGTTCGGGTTCGGCACCCAGATCCGCACATCGCCCTATTTCGACGCCACCGTCCGCTGGGGCGCGCAGGCGTTCTCCGTCTACAACCACATGTACATCCCGCGGGACTTCGGCGACCCCGAGCAGAACTTCTGGAACCTCGTCAACGACGCGATCCTCTGCGACGTCGCCGTCGAGCGGCAGGTCGAGATCACCGGGCCGGACGCAGCCGAATTCATGCAGCTACTGACGCCCCGCGATCTGTCGCAGATGGCCGTCGGGCAGTGCAAGTACATCCTCATCACGAACGCCGAGGGCGGCCTCATCAACGATCCGGTGCTCCTCCGCTTGGCCGAGAACCACTTCTGGATCTCGCTGGCCGACAGCGACGTCCTGCTGTGGGCCCAAGGCGTCGCGGTCCACTCGGGCATGGACGTGAGGATCGTCGAACCCGACGTGTCACCGCTCCAGCTGCAGGGGCCGAAGTCGGGGCTGGTGATGGAGGCGCTGTTCGGCGACACCATCCGCGACCTCAAGTACTACTGGTTGCGCGAGTTCGATCTCGACGGCATCCCGCTGGTCGTCTCCCGCACCGGGTGGTCGAGCGAACTCGGCTACGAGCTGTACCTCCGCGACGGGTCGAGGGGCGACGAGTTGTGGGAACGGATCATGGCGGCGGGTCAGCCGTTCGGCCTCGTACCCGGCCACACGTCCTCGATCCGGCGCATCGAGGGCGGCATGCTCTCGTATCACGCCGATGCCGACATCGACACGAACCCCTACGAGCTCGGGCTCGACCGGCTCGTCAGCCTCGACATCGAGGCCGACTTCATCGGCAAGGCAGCACTCCTGCGGATCCGCGACGAGGGCGTCAAGCGCAAGCAGGTCGGCCTCGTGATCGAGGGCGACCCGCTGCCGGGTCCCAACACGTCGTTCTGGCCGATCATCCGCGACGGCACGCTCGTCGGCAAGGTCACCTCTGCCATCTACTCGCCCCGCCTCGACGAGAACATCGCCCTGGCGATGGTGTCGGTCGACAGCTCCGACGTCGGCACGGACGTCGAAATCACGACGGCCTCGGGACCTCGTCGAGCGACCGTGGTGGAGCGTCCGTTCTTCGATCCGAGGAAGCTCCTGACAAACTCGTCGGCGGCTGCGGGCGGGCCTGCGGACCGATCGACCTGACACGGGCCGGATGCTTCCGGTGAAAGGAGTCGGCAATGGCGCTGGCGAAACGACTCGATGATCTCGGTACGGAGACGGCGTTCGCCGTCTCGCAGGCTGCCGCCGAATGGGGTGCGAAGGGGAACCGGATCTTCCCCTTCCATCTCGGCGACATCAACCTCGCCACGCCGGCGAACATCGTCGACGCGATGAACGCCGCGATCGCCGACGGCAAGACCGGCTACTGCCCGGCTGCCGGCATCGCTCCGCTGCGCGAGGCGCTCGCGGCAGACATCGGTGCCGGCCGCGGGATGGACCTGACCGCCGAGAACATCGTGGTGCAATCGGGCGGCAAGCCGGTGATCACGAAGTTCATCCAGACGGTGATGGACCCGGGTGACGGCGTGCTCTACCCGAACCCCGGCTACCCGATCTACGAGAGCCAGATCGAATACTTCGGTGGCCGCCCGCTGGCCTACCGGTATCACGAGACCGAGTCCGGGTTCGCGATCGACCTCGACCAGCTCCGCGAGCTCGCCGCATCGGGCGCGACCGCGATCGTCTACAACAACCTGCAGAACCCGCTCGGTTGCGAGAGCTCGCTCGATGAGATGCAGGCGATCGCGGACATCGCGATCGAGAACGACCTGTGGGTGCTCTCCGACGAGGCCTACTTCGAGATGCGCTACTCGGGCACGTCGACGTCGATCGCGTCGTTGCCCGGCATGGCGGAGCGCACCGTGATCCTGTACACGTTCTCGAAGAAGTTCGCGATGACCGGCTGGCGCCTCGGTTGTGCGGTTGCACCGGTCGCCGTCGCGCAGCAGATCGCCAAGCTCAACACGAACGACGAGAGCTGTACGACCCACTTCGTGCAGGCGGCCGGGGTCGAGGCGCTCGCTCGGCCCGAGGGCGCCGCTCCGATGCTCGCCGAACTCCAGCGCCGCCGCGACGCCGCGGTGGCGGGCCTCGAGGCGGTCGACGGTGTCTCGGTCGCCACCCCCGAGGCGACGTTCTACCTGTTCCCGAATGTCACGGCGGCAATGGCGCGTATGGGTTTCACCGACGTCGGTGACTTCGCGACGGCGGCGTTGCACGACACGGGAGTGTCGTTCTGCACCCGTCGCCACTTCGGCCGTCCGCAACCGGGGGAGGAGCAGCAGTACATCCGCCTCGCGTACTCGGGCATCAGCGTCGACGACATCACCGAGGGTCTCGGCCTGTTCGCCGACTGGGCGCACGGGTGAGCGCCCGCCCGGTGATCGCGGTGACCGGCCGCATCCCTGACGCGGCACTCGAGATGCTCCGCGAGGTCGGCGAGGTCCGGGCCTGGGAGTCCGACGACGTGATCCCCGTCGACCAGCGCAACACATGGCTGGCCGACGCCGACGCCGCGGTCACGCTGCTCACCGACAGGGTCGACGATGCGTTTCTCGACGCCGGCCCCGACCTGAAGCTCGTGGCAAACGTGGCGGTCGGCTACAACAACATCGACGTGCCGGCCTGCACCGCCCGCGGGGTCCAGGTCACCAACACCCCGGGCGTGCTGACCGACGCAACCGCCGACCTCGCGATGGCGCTCGTGCTCATGTCGACGCGTCGTCTCGGCGAAGGAGAGCGTCTCATCCGTTCGGCGACGCCGTGGCAGTGGGGCATGTTCATGATGCTCGGCACCGGGCTGCAGGACAAGACGCTCGGCATCGTCGGCATGGGTGGCATCGGCGTGGCACTCGCAACTCGTGCTCGGGCGTTCGGCATGACGATCGTCTACAACAACCGTCGGGCCGTCGACCCCGCCACGGAGGCGGCGCTCGGAGCCCGGCGCGTCGATCTGGACGAACTCCTCGAGTCGAGCGATGTCGTCTCCCTCAACTGTCCCTACTCGGCCGAGACGCACCACCTGATCGATGCGGACGCACTCGCCAGGATGAAGGCGTCGGCCTACCTGGTGAACACGGCGCGAGGCGCGGTCGTCGACGAAGCGGCGCTGGTCGACGCGTTGTCGTCGGGCGCCATCGCCGGTGCGGGCCTCGACGTGTTCGAGCACGAGCCGGCCGTCCATCCGGGCCTGCTCGACTGTGACAACGCGGTGCTCGTGCCGCACCTGGGCTCGGCAACGGTCGAGACGAGAACGGCCATGGCGACGACCGCCGCCGCCAACGTGATCGAAGTCCTCGCCGGCCGGCCACCGCTGAATCCCGTCACCTGACGGGTTGCAGATGCCGGACACCCGGCGGCGATGACGGTCACCCGTCACGGCGGGGCCAACGTCATCGCACGGAGGGCGGACTCGTTGGCGCGACGCGGGTCAACTCGACACCAGTTCGTCCAGTGTCGCCAGCGAAGTGCTCAAGCCGGCAGCCGACTGTTCCATGAACGTCTCGGGATCCTCGGGCTCGGGCATCTCGACGTGCATCGTCATCAGCGTGAACCCGTCGCCGGTCGGCTCGAACACGAGCGATTGGGTCGTGGCTGCGCCCGTCGGTTCGGCGTCGCCCATCACGAACCGCTCGTCGGCATCGATTCGATCCGGCCGGTCGACGCTGGTGTAGGTGCCGTACCAGGCCATCGACCCGAACCCGGGGACCACCATCGCGTAGTGGTAGCGGCCACCATCGACCGGGTCGGATTCGCAGACGGTCATCTCGGAGCCGGACGGCGCGCCCGACGGGAACCAGACGCGGAGGTCGGCGGGGTCGGTGAAGGCACGAAAGATGCGTTCGGGCGGGGCGCCGAAGACGCGCACACATTGGTACGACGAACCGTCATCGCTCAGGTCGATTCGCGCCGATCCGCGACGGGCGTCGAGCGTGGACAGGTCGGAACGTGCGGTATTGGTCATTGGTGTGACTCCTGTGGATTGTTGTCGGGTTCTGGGTTGGTGGACGGGGGCGAGTCGACAGCGACGAGGGCGTCGAGGGCGTCGAAGCGGGCCTGCCAGACGTCTTCGAACGACGCGAACCAGTCGTGCGCGGCTTGCAGACCGCGGGCCTCGAGGCGGTAGTGGCGGTGCCGACCATCGGCTCGCACCGACACGAGCGAGGCAGCGCTGAGCACCTTGAGGTGTTTCGACACCTGCGGTTGACGAAGGCCCGACGCATCGACGAGTTCGGTCACCGTGGATTCGTGGTGCCGATGCAGCAACTCGAGGATGAGCCGGCGATTCGGTTCGCCGACCGCATCGAGAGCGACGGCATCGAGAGCGACGGCATCGAGAGCGACGGGCGACTGCATGCTCCGCACCCTACATATTCTCCCCAAGGAATACAATCTACTCATCCCCGGCCTGGTCAGCCGATGTTGACCTGCAACCCGAATATGAATATCATTCAACAATGAGCTTGACTCAAGATAGTCGCCTGGAAGCAGCCGCCGATGATGTGGACACTGACTTCGTGGGGATTGCTGAGCGGTTGGCCCCGACCTTCCTCCAGCGAGCACTCGACGAACCCGGCGCTCGACGTGTGCCCAATGCAAACATCGACGACCTCAAGCGCGAGGGCCTGCTGCGCATCATTCAGGCACGACGCAACGGCGGGCTCGAAGTCGACATGGTCACCCAACTCGACGTCGTCGCGGCGATCGCCGAGGGGTGCGCGTCGACCGCGTGGGTCGTCGGCGTCGCCCACGCCCACTCGTGGTTGATCAGCCA
>JABDKP010000169.1 GCA_013002175.1 Ilumatobacter sp. | reverse complement strand
GCGCGCAGCAGCCGATCACCGTCGTCGTGGCGCTCGCCGCCCCCGAAGGAATCGCCGCCGTCGAAGCGGCCGGCATCGACATCACGCTGTACACCGCGGCCGTCGACGACCACCTCAACGACAACGCGTACATCGTCCCCGGCCTCGGTGACGCCGGCGACCGCCAATTCGGCGCCCCCGCCTGACTCGTCGTTCAAGCGAGTCGCAGTCGTGCCACGCGTCAAAGTTGTGCCAGGCACAACTTTGACAGTGACACCGACCGTGCAGACTGCCGCAGATGGGGAGATCATTACGTCCCGATGTGCCCGGCGGGCGGTTCCACGTGATGAATCGCGGCGTCGCCAGACAGACGACGTTCTTCGATGACCGAGACCGTGTCGAGTTCGGACGTCTACTCGGCGTCGGACATGACCGGTTCGGAGTGATGGCCACGGCCTACTGCCTGATGAACAACCACTACCACCTGGTGCTGCACTGCCCGGACGGCGGACTCTCGGATTTCATGCATCACATCGGCTCGGTGTTCACGCGTCACGCCAACGATCGAAGCGGACGGGACGGCCCGCTGTTTCGAGGTCGATTCCGGTCGATCCCGATCACCGACGACAACCAGTTGCTGAACACCGTCCGATACGTGCATCGCAATGCCCTCGACCTCCCCGGCGTCCGCACCATCGACGACTACCGCTGGTCGAGCCACCGGGCATACCTCGGGCACCGTCGAACGCCGTCTTGGCTGGAGACGGACCCCGTGCTCGCCATCTTCGGACAGGATCGGTCGGCGTTTCACTCCTTCGTGGCGAGCGACAATGCCACCCTCAGGCCCGTGGGTGCCGACACGCTGCCGGCAATCGTCGACCTCGTCGCCGACGAGTGTCGTGACGACGTCGGACCGGGGGTGCGGCGCACGCTGCTCCTGCTCGTTCTGGATCGGCTGGCGGACGTCGACGACCAGCAGCGATTGGCGCTCACGTTGAAGTTCTCGAGCCAGTCCGCTCTGGAACGGGCACTTCGGCGGGCACGCCGACGAGGCGCCGACGAAGCGTGGCTGTCTCGACTCGTGGATCGCGTCCTCTCGCTCGCCGGCGACGTCAAAGTTGTGCCTGGCACAACTTTGACGCAACTACGACTGGCGTGAGTCGGCGAGGGCGTGGAGGAGGCGGTCGAGTTCGGAGGCGTCGAGGTCGACCGCCTCGCCGTACAACTTCACCTTCGGCTCGGTGCCGCTGGGACGGACCTGCAGTCGCACGCCACCGTCGAGCACCAGCCGGACGAGGTTCGCCTCCGGGTAGGACGACACGGACTCGACCGGCCGGCCGCCGATGTCGGCGGGAGGTGACGCCTCGATCGCGGCGACCCACTCGGCGCCGACCGACGGCGGGATCCGCACCGACAGTTCTCCCGTGGTGTACCGCCCGAACCGTGCCGCGATTGCGTCGAGGCGGTCTTGCAGCGTCACGCCTTCGGCCGCGGCCACGGCGGCGACCTCGGCCATCAGCACCGCGGCGGTGATCCCGTCCTTGTCCAGCGGCCGGTCGGTGACCAGATAGCCGAGCGCCTGCTCGTAGCCGAACACGAACCGCTGACCCTCGGTTGCCCGGTCGGTTGCAATCTTGCCGATCCACTTGAAGCCGGTGAACGTCTCCTCGCTGTGGACGCCATGGGCGTCGGCCATCTTGGACAGCAGCGACGACGACACGAGCGTCGTCACGACGAGGCGGTCGTCGCCGGACGTGTTCGACAGGATGTGATCGGCCATCAACCACCCGATCTCGTCACCGGACAGGCGGCGCCAGCCGCCCTCCGGGGTAGGAATCGCCGCGCCCAGCCGATCGGCATCGGGATCGTTGGCCAAGGCGACGGCCGCGTCGCACTCGGCCGCGGTTTCGAGCAGGAGGTCCATCGCCCCGGGCTCCTCCGGATTCGGGAACGCCACCGTCGGGAACGTGCCGTCGGGCTCGTGCTGGGCGGCGACGACGGTCGGCGCCTCGAATCCGGACGCGATGAATGCCTGCACCAGTGTGTCGCCGCCGACGCCATGCATCGCCGTGTACGCCACCGGCACGCCGCTGACCTCGGGCCGCAGCCGGACGAGCGGTGCCGCGGCGACGTACGCCTCGGACCAGGAGTCGTCGAGCCAGGCAATCAGATGATCGTCTTCGGCTGCCAGCGGCACGGACAACGGGTCGAACCGGCCGATCCGCTCGGAGATGTCGGTGTCGACCGGGCTGACGATCTGCGAACCGGTGTCGAGGAACACCTTGTACCCGTTGTCGGCAGGCGGGTTGTGCGAAGCCGTGACCACCACGCCGGCCGCGGCCCCCAACCCGGAGATCGACCAGGCGAGCACCGGCGTCGGCTGCACGCCGGGGTGGAGCATCGCCTTGATGCCCATCGCCGCCAGCACGCGAGCGGTGTCCAGTGCGAACAGGTCGCTCTTGCGACGCGCGTCGTGGGCGATCACCACACCGCGCGTCGCGGCGTCGTCGACCGTGTCGAGCAGCCATCGTCCGACGCCGGCTGCGGCCTGCCGAACGACGAGACGGTTCATCCGCATCGGTCCCGCTGCGACCGCGGCGCGCAGGCCGGCAGTTCCGAACTGCAGGCGACCGGCGAACCGTGCGGCGAGGTCGTCGGCCGCGTCGTCGTTGCCCGACATCGCGCCGTCGACCAGCGTCGCCAGCTCCGCGCGCATGTCGTCATCCGGTTCAGCCCCGAGCCACGCTTGCGCCGTCGTGAGCAACTCGGAGTGATCGTCCCGTATGTCAGCCATCCGCAACGAGCGTACGCAACTCGACGAGTGGACGAGGACCGACGTGGCCGATCACCTCGGCAGCTGCAATCGAGCCGAGCCGTCCGCACTCGGCGAGCGGCCGATCGGCGGTCAAGCCGTACAGGAAGCCGGCGGCGAACAAATCGCCCGCACCGGTGGTGTCGATCACCCGCTCGACCGGGACGGCGTCGACCTCGATGACCTCGTCCTGTGTCACGATCACGCAGCCATCCGCCCCGCAGGTGATCGCGGCGAGGGCGCACTCGCTGCGCACGCGGTCGACCGCGGCGTCCAACTGGTCGACCTCGTACAGGGCCCGGAGCTCGTCCGCGTTGCCGAACAGCAGGTCGACACGGTCGCGCACGAGCGACCGGAAGTCGCGTCGATGCCGGTCGACACAGAACGAATCCGAGAGCGTGAGCGACACGGTCCGGCCATGGCGGTGGGCGACGTCGGCGGCATGACGGAACGCTTCCTTGGCGTCGTCGCGGTCGTACAGATACCCCTCCATGTACAGGACCTTCGCTGCGGCCACTGCGTCGACGTCGATGTCGTCGACGTTGAGGAAGCTCGACACACCGAGATACGTGTTCATCGTCCGTTCGGCGTCGGGCGTCACGACGATCACGCACCTCCCGGTCGGGGTGCCGTGGTCGGTACCGCCGCCCCGGAACGGGACCCCGACCGCCTTCAGGTCGTGGCCGAAGACGCGTCCGAGGTCGTCGTCGTTGACCTTGCCGATGTAGACCGCCTTCCCGCCGAGGCTGGCGAGGCCGCACATCGTGTTGGCGGCCGAGCCGCCGCTCATCTCCACCGCCCCGTCTAGCGCGGCGTACAGCTCGACGGCGCGCTCGGTCTCGATGAGCGTCATCGCTCCTTTGACCAGCTGGTTTCCGTCGAGGAAGTCGTCGGTGGCGTGAGCGATCACGTCGACGAGCGCATTGCCGATGCCGACGACGTCGATCGTGGGCGGCGCGGTCGAGCTGGTGACGGTCGAGTCTGACACGACCGGCAACGATACCGCCGGTACCATCCGCCCGATGGCAGCCAGCGCGCACGACCTGCAGGACACCCTGGACCCGTATCGCCTCCCCACCACGGTGCGCCCGTCCCGATACGACGTCCGACTCGTCCCGTCGATCACCGACTCGGCGTTCACCGGCACCGTGGCGATCCAGGTCGACACCGGCGTCGCCACCGATGTGCTGGTCCTCAACGCGGCCGAACTCACGATCTCGCACTGCTCGGTCGACGGCGTCGACGCGACGTGGGAGCTCGACGAGGAGACCGAGCGTCTGATCGTCCGGCCGGCGACTCCGATCCCGGCAGGCCACGCAAAGCTCGTGATCGGCTTCGCCGGCATCATCAACGACAAGCTGCGCGGCTTCTATCGCAGTACGTACACCGACGCCGACGGCAACGAGCAGGTCATCGCGACCACGCAGATGCAGGCCACCGATTGCCGCCGTGCGTTCCCGTGCTGGGACGAACCCGAGTTCAAGGCGGTGTTCGGCATCACGCTCGACATCGCCGACGGGCTGACCGCGATCTCGAACGGCCCGGAGATCGAGCGGACCTCGGCGGACGGGCGCACGGTGATCAGGTTCGCGGACACGATGGTGATGAGCAGCTATCTGGTGGCCTTCATCGTCGGCCACCTCGAAGCCACCGCACCGATCGACGTGGACGGCACGCCGATGCGCGTCGTCCACGTGCCGGGCAAGCACGACCTGACCGCCTTCGGGCTCGACGTGGGATCGTTCTGCCTGGCCTGGTTCGAGGAGTACTACGGCATCGCCTACCCGGGCAACAAGGTCGACCTCGCGGGCCTCCCCGACTTCGCCGCCGGCGCGATGGAGAATCTCGGCTGCATCACGTTCCGCGAGAGCCTGTTGCTCATCGACCCGGCCACCAGCACCCAGAACGAGCAGCAGCTGGTCGCCGATGTCGTCGCCCATGAACTCGCCCACATGTGGTTCGGCGATCTCGTCACGATGCGCTGGTGGAACGGGATCTGGCTGAACGAGGCCTTCGCGACGTTCATGGAGATCGCGGCATGCGATGCGTACCGGCCCGATTGGGAGCGGTGGACGAGCTTCGGCCTGGAGCGCAGCGCCGCATTCGACATCGACGCCCTCGACAGCACCCGTTCGGTCGAGTTCGAGGTGCGCTCGCCCGCCGACTGTGAGGGCATGTTCGACGTACTCACCTACCAGAAGGGTGGCGCCCTGCTGCGGATGTCGGAGCAGTACCTCGGGCCCGCCGCCTTCCGCGAGGGGGTCAGCCACTACCTCCGGGTGCATGCCTACAAGAACACCGAGACGAACGACCTGTGGGACGCGATCGAGACGACGTCGGGCGAACCCGTCCGCCGGATCATGGACTCGTGGATCTGGCAGCCGGGCTTCCCGCTGATCTCGGCATCGCTCGACGGCGCGACACTGCACCTCTCGCAGCGACGCTTCCTGCTGGATGCTGCGGCCGCTGACGCTCCCCAGGACCAGACGTGGGTCGTTCCGATCCACATCCGCGCCGGCGACCAGGAGTTGGTCGTGCTGCTGGACGCCGAACATCTCGACGTCACGCTCGACGACCCGGAGGTGCCGGTCGTGGTGAACGCGGGCGGCCACGGATTCTTCAGGGTCGCATACGACGACACGCTGCGTGCCCGTCTCGACGGCGACGCGCTGGCTTCCATGAGCACGCTCGAGCGGTACAGCATCGTGGACGACGCGTGGGCGGCGACCGTGGCGGGACGGCTCTCGGCCCCCGAACTGCTCGACCTGCTCGACGGCTTCGCCGCCGAGCACGAGCACGCGGTCTGGCAGTCGATCGTGCTCGCGCTGCGCGGGCTCAACCGGCTCGTCGGCGACGGTGCTCGCCCCGCATTCGAGGCACGCGTGCGCGCCCTCGTGGCACCGGCCCTCGACGCCGTGGGCGAGCCGTCCGATGACGAAAGCGACCTCGACGGCAAGCTTCGTGGGCTGCTGACCGCGACGCTCGGCGTGCTCGGCAACGACGAGGCGACCGTCGAGCGGTGCCGCGACCTGTTCGACGCGGCCTCGGGCGACCCCACCAGCGTCGACCCGGAACTGACCGCTGCGGCGACGTCGGTCGTCGCTGCGCACGGCAGCCTCGACGAGTACGAGCGGATGCAACAGGGATTTCTGGACGCGACGACGCCCCAGGATCAACTGCGGCACCTGTTCGCCCTCGCCGAGTTCGACGACGAGGAACTGATCCTGCGGACGTGCGAGTTCGCCATGAGCGATTCGGTGAAGACTCAGAACGCCCCGTTCCTACTCCGCTCCGCGATCGCCAATCGCCGCCACGGCCCGGCGGCGTGGACCTTCCTCCGCCAGCACTGGACGGAGGCGACCGATTCGTTCCCGCGCAACACGATCGTCCGAATGGTCGACTCGGTGAAACTGCTGACGACCCCCGAGCTCGTCGCCGACGTGACGTCGTTCTTCGCCGAGCATCCGATCGAACAGGCAGCGAAGACGCTCGATCAGATTCTCGAACGGCTCCGGATCAACGCAGCACTGGTCGAACGCGACGCCGAGGCCCTCGACGCGGCGCTCGTCGACAACTGATCGCGCCGGTCAGCGCTTGCGGAGGAACCAGACCTGTTCGGACGGGTACTGCTGCGACCACTCGGCCGGCATCCAGAACTCCTGGCCTTCGGCCTCGTCGGGTGCCTGCACCTCGGCGTACCTCTCGATGTCGAACCCGGTCCGGTCGAACAGCTCGATCCAACCGCTGACCGTGCGGTTGAACTCGATTCCGCCCGGGTCCTCGATCGCCTCGGTCCAGTCGAGCTGACCGAGCCCGAAGTACGGACGCTGCAACGTCATTCCGGCCGGCTCGTCGCCGGCGGGTGACATGCACACCATTGCGAGCGGGTGGTGGCCGAGGAAGACGAGCCGGCCGCCGGGCCGCAGCAGGCGATGGGCCTCGGGGATCCACGTGGTCGGATCGCACCAGATCGCCGCGCCGTACTCGCTGATCGCGAAGTCGAATGTCGCGTCCGGACGGGGGACCGCCTCCGCGTTGCACTGCACCCAGTCGATGTCGGTGATCTCGTGGACCCCGGCGAGCCGTGTCGCGGTCGCCAGTTGCTCCGCCGAGATGTCGACCGCGCACACCGCAGCGCCGCGGCGGTGCATCCACGCCGACACGTAGCCGGTGCCGCAACCCAGCTCGATGGCATCGAGGCCGGACATGTCCGCGGGCAGCAACGAGAGGTCGGCGTCGGCGACACCCCAGATCCCCCACGTCGGCTCGGCACGGGACCAGGCCCGCTCCCCGGCCACGACCCACCGGTCCGCGGTCGCGTCCCAGTGACGGCGGTTCTCGGCGACGTGCCGGGACAGCCCTGCCATCAGCGTGGGCTCAGCCGGCCGCGTCGCCCGTGTGGGCGACGAGCACGTCGAACACGTCCGCACCGACGTGCTTGTTCAGCGGTTCGGTGCGTTCGACACATCACGACATGCAGATCGGCGTCGTGCGCGCCCCGGCGAGTCCTGCGGCGGTGTGTACTGCCCGGCGCGCCGTGTCAGATCGGTCGATACCGACGATGATGTCCCTCACCGTGTGCTCCTGTCCCCGACGGTGCCTGCGGCGAACCGTCGACCTGGATCGTCGGGATCCAGCCTGACACGACCACGGACCATCTTCAAGGGGTCCACGAGGGGCCGAACCGACCGTGCGGGGCCCGCCATCGCGCCCCGCCCGATCATCACCTCGACTGGATCACATGCCACGCATCGACGAACTCGTCGGGTTTCTGATTGGTGACCATCAACAGGTTCGTGATCGAATCATCGGCGTACTGGACGAAGACCTCACCGTCTCCGATCTTCGGGTTGTCGACCCGTACGCCGGCAATTTCATCGTGAGCGTAGGAGCACGCGAGCTCCTTCGGTTTGCCCAACGCCGTCGTGGTGTGTACCAGCATCCGTTGGGACGTGAGCGTGATGTACACGTTTCGTCTCGGCACCCGATCAGCAAGGGGATTCTCGATCGCCGCATTCCACACCAGGATCTGATCGGCTCCGATGTCGCTCAGTCCAGTGGGCAGGATCGTGCCCACGCCGAGTCGCACCGTGTTCAGTCGGCGAGCCTTGGAACCGGGCGGTTGACCAACGAGCGACTTGACGATCGTTTCGTCGGGCTCGAGGTCGTTGCCGCGGTGCTTGCGCACGCGGCCGGTGAGGTCAGGCATGTCGAGAGGTTGCCGTCAACGATGGTCGGTCAGCGGCTCCAACCCGAGCCACTGCACGAACTGCACTTGCCCGTCCCGTGGCAGGCGCCGCACGAACCGGCCCCGCCGCCGGCATCACCGCTGCCACCACAGACGCCCTGGCACCTTCCGGAGCCCCCACAGTTGCTGCACTTGTCGCTCATGAATGTCCCTCTCACTCAATCGGTGTGCACAACGATCGGTGTGCACCGCACATGCGCTCAGGCTAGTCAAGCCCGGGAGATCCGTCGACGGCGTCAGCCTCCGGTTCGGCTTGTGGAGCTAAGGGGAATTGAACCCCTGACCTCGTCATTGCGAACGACGCGCTCTACCAACTGAGCTATAGCCCCAAGGAACCCGCAGTGTATCGGCGTCGTCGCCGAGTCAGCGCTGGTCGAACCAGCCGTCGCCCCAGTTGACGTCTTCGCGCTCGCGCACCTGGGCGAGCACGTAGATGTACCCGCAGAGCCCGAGGAACGACAGCCCGAACGCCCACAGCATCGCCGATGACTGTGTCGTCGCCGCGAGGAACATCGTCGACGCCGCAGTGATGACGAGGATGAACAGGACGTTCATCCGGCGTCGCTTGACCGAGGTCATCGGGTCGACCGGACGGGCCTGACGCTGGGCGCCGCGCGGCTCGCGCTCGTCGGGACGCCGCTGCCCACCGGAAGGGTCGCCGTGCGAGCGGTAGCGCGCCGTCTCGCCGGTGACGTCACGGACGGGGCGTTGACGCGTGGCGGTCCCGCCGCGGCTCGGCGTGTGGCGACCGGCATTGTGCCGTGACGCCGACTGCCGGGGCTGGCTCATCTGGTTCGGACGTCCTCCGGCGGCATGGCGCTGCAGTGGCGACTGGGTGAGCGGCCGACCCATCGCCCGGACCGACCCCCGAGCCGGCGTCGCCGTGCTCTGGAGCTTGTTCAGCTGCCGGCGGAAGTCCGACACCGACGAGTTCGGTCGGTTGTCGACGCGGGAACGCAGCATCGGCGGGATGAGCACAGCTGCCCAGGCGGCAGCAACAACGAGGAGGACGAGTTTGGCCATGAGATCGAGATGCTCGTTCTGTTCAGTCGGCGGATGACGGCACAGAATCGGCGCCGTCGCGGTTATGTGACGATTCTACGACATTTGTGACAGTAAGGACAACATCCTCCGTGTCGCACGTCACGCCGGACCGTGTCGCGCTCAGCGCCCGGTGTCGGCATCGGCGCCGTCAGCGCGCCGATAGGTGCCCGATCGGCCGCCCGTCTTCTCCCACAGGGCGAGGTCGGTGATCGTCATCGCGCGATCGGCGGACTTGCACATGTCGTACACCGTCAGGGCCGCGACAGTGCACGCATGCAACGCCTCCATCTCCACGCCCGTGCGCTCGACGCACTCGACGTGGGCCTCGATCGCGACATGGTCGTCGCCGAGCTCGAAGTTGATCGACACGCTCGAGATCAGCAGCGGATGGCAGAGCGGGATCATGTCGGAGGTCCGCTTGGCCGCCTGGATGCCGGCGACGCGGGCGACCGACAGGACGTCACCCTTCTTGACCTCACGGTTGGCGATCGCGGCGGTCGTCTCGGGGCGCATCATCACCTTGCAGCGCGCGAGGGCCCGGCGGTGGGTCGGTTCCTTCGGCGCGACGTCGACCATGCGCGCGTGCCCGGCGGGATCGAGATGGGTGAACTGGAGATCGCTCATGTGTATCGAACGGTAGCCGCCCCGCCCGACCCGACCGTCACACGACGTGCAACCCGAGGACTCCCAGACAACGCCAACCGCAGCCGCGTGATCGTGGCGGCGCAACGACCAGCCACGCGCGGTGGCCCCGCCGAGCGAGAGCGAGCTCGGGCGATCAGCCCGAGGACTCGCAGACAGCGCCTGCGGCGCTGGGGCGACGGAGTCGCCCTCGGCGGCTCTCAGCCGCCGATCTGCGACATCGACTTGTCGGGCCGGACGAAGTTGACCTGGTTGATCCGGTGTCCGGCCCACTTCGTGGCGACCGCCGCTTCGATCCGGGCGGCGATCTGGTCGTCGGTCTCGCCGGCGCGCAGTGCCGAGAGGAGGTCGAACTCCTTCGTCGCGAAGAGGCACGTGCGGAAGTCCCCCTCGGCGGTGAGGCGAACCCGGTCGCAATCCCCGCAGAACGGCTTGGTGACGGTCGGGATGATCCCGATCACACCGCTGCCGTCGCGGTAGCGGAAACGGTCGGCCGGCGCCGCACCACGTGCCGGGAGCTGTTCGATCGGATACGCCGCGTCGATGATCGCAACGATTTCGTCCTGACCGACGACCTTCTCGGTCACCCAGTGCCCGTCGGCGTCGAGCGGCATGAACTCGATGAAGCGGACTTCGACGCCCTGCTCACGCCCGAACGTGGCGAGGTCGATGATCTCGTCGTCGTTGACGCCGCGTTCGATGACCGCGTTGATCTTCACCGGCTCGAACCCGGCGGCCTGGGCCGCGTCGATGCCGTCGAGCACGTTGGCGAGTTCGTCGCGCCTGGTCATCTCGATGAACTTCTCGCGGACGAGCGTGTCGAGGCTGATGTTGACGCGGCGCAGGCCGGCGGCCCGCAGCGGGTCGGCGACGAGGCGCATCGTCGCCCCGTTGGTGGTCATCGCGAGGTCGATCGGCCCCTCGGGCCCGTTGATGGCCGCGAGCTTCGACACGAGCACGGGAAGATGGGCCCGCACGGTGGGCTCGCCGCCCGTGAGGCGCACCCCGGTGACGCCGTACCGGTCGACGAAGATCCGCACGAGATGCTCGATCTCCTCGAACGACATCACCTCGGAACGCGGCAGCCACTGCATCCCCTCCTCGGGCATGCAGTACGTGCACCGGAAGTTACAGCGATCGGTGATCGAGATCCGGAGGTCCTTGATGACGCGTCCGAACGGATCGACCAGATCCTGGTGGCTCGCCCTCATCACTCCAGTGTACGTGGGCGCCGGTGATCCGGCGCCAGGCGCCGGGTGTGTGCGGGGTCAGTGCAGCATCAGCACGGCGACGTCGTCGCCGGCTGCCAGACCCTCACCATCGGGCACGATCGCCATGGCGTCGGCCGTCGCGGTGGCGGCGAGCTGATGGCTGCCCTGGCTGCCGACCGGACGGACGTGATAGCGCCCGTCGTCGCCGAACTCGCCGTTGACGCGCATGAAGTGGACCTTGCCGTCCGCCGATCGCCGCAGGTCGGCATCGGTGACCGCGACGAGGCTGGTGCGCGTCAACCGACGATGGCCCATCATCCGCCGGAGCGCCGGCCGGGCGAGCAGCTCGAAGCTGACGATCGAGCTGACGGGGTTGCCCGGGAGGCCGAAGATCGGAATGCCGGAGAGCCGCCCGAACGCGAACGGTTTGGCCGGCTTGATCGCGATCTGCATCCAGGTCATCTCGGCGATCCGGCCCAAGACCGCCTTGACGACGTCGTAGTCACCCATCGACACGCCGCCGCTGGTGACGACTGCGTCACAGTCGGCTGCGGCCGACTCGAGGACCCGTGCCAATTCGGCCTCGTCGTCACGGACGACCCCGAGGTCGACCACGTCGCAGCCGGCTTCGGCGAGCAGGCCGGTGAGCATCGTCTTGTTGCTCTCGCGAATCTGTCCCAGCGCGAGCGGCGAACCGTCGTCGACCAGCTCGTCGCCCGTCGAGAGCACTGCGACGCGAACCCGCGGGAACACGGTGACCTCCCGCGCGTTGACACTCGCGAGCACACCGGCGATCGAGGGGGTGATCACCGTCCCGGCCGGGCAGACCTCGTCACCGCTCCGCACGTCGTCGCCGGCACCCCTGATCGCCGCGCCGGGGCGCACGCTCGCGGTGAGCCGCACCCGGTCACCGTCGGCGGAGTCCCCGACCCGCTCGGAGTCCTCGACCATCACGACGGCGTCGGCACCGTCCGGAAGCGGCGCGCCGGTCATGATCCGGATCGCCTCGCCGGAACCGACCGGGTGCTGCGGCGCGGCGCCTGCGGAGATCTCACCGACGACGCGCAACACGGCCGGCACGTCGGCGACGTCGTCGGCGCGCACGGCATACCCGTCGACGGCGGAGTTGGCGAACGGCGGCACGAACTCGGTCGACACCACCGGCTCGGCAAGCACCAGCCCGAGCGCCTCGGTGCGCGGCAGCGTCAGCGGCGCCAACGGCGGGCACGACCCCAGCACGAAAGCCTGCGCGTCCTCCAACGGCGTCATCTGCCCGATCGTACGGACATCGGTGCATGATGCGTCGTAGTCTCGTGTCGATGGCAACGGCATTGACCGCGTTTCCGGCCGATGGCTACACGGCTCGATGGCAACGCTGGGACGACGACGGCGGCGAGACGCTGCACCTGCGGTGGGAGAACGAGGGCTGGACCGCCACCGGCGAAGTCGCCGGCGCCAACGTCAGCTACGTACTGCGCCTGTCCGCGACGTGGAGCATCCGCCAGTTCCTGCTCTTCCGCGACCTCGACGACCCCGACCTGTGGCTGGGCAACGACGGCACCGGGCGATGGGGCGAGATGAACGGTGCCCACCGGACCGACCTCGACGGGTGCCACGACATCGACCTCACGGTGACCCCGTTCACCAACACGATTCCGATCCGGCGTCTGCAGCTCGACGTCGGACACGCGGCGGAGATCGCGACGGCGATGGTCGACGTCGACACACTCGGCGTCGTTGCGGTCCGCCAGCGCTACCACCACGTCACGCCGCGGCGCTTCGCGTACAGCAATCTCGATTCGGGGTTCGCGACCGAGTTCGACGTCGACGAATACGGCCTCGTGCACGACTACCCCGGGTACTTCCGCCGGGTCTGACCGGAGGGCCGATGCCGGCCCGACGGGCGGACCGCCCGTGCCGATCAGCGCTTGAGCTGGTCGAGGAACGCCCGCAGCGGCTGGCGCAGGTCGGGGTTGACGAGCCCGAGCTCGATCGATGCGGTGAGGAACCCCAGCGGGTTGCCGGTGTCGTGACGACTGACCTCGGACACCACTGCATGGAACGGCGCCCGGGCAGCCTGCGCCCGCAACGCGTCGGTCAACTGCAGTTCACCTCCGCGGCCGGGCTTCAACGCGGCGATCTCGGTCCACGCGTCGGCGGTCAGGACGTAGCGCCCGGTGAGGATGAAGTTGCTCGGCGCATCGGCAGGGTCCGGCTTCTCCACGAGGTCGCGCACGGCGATGACGCCGTCCGCATTCAGTGCGCCCGCCGGATCGATGACGCCGTACGAACCGACCTCGTCGCGCGGCACGTTGATCGCGGCGACGACGCTGCCGCCGGTGGACGCGCAGACGCCGTTCATCTGCGCGAGCAACGCCGAGGAGCCCATCAGTTCGTCCGGCAGGAGGACGGCGAACGGTTCGTCGCCGACCGCCTCCCGGGCGCACCCGACCGCGTGGCCCAGACCACGGGGTTCGTCCTGGTAGACGACCGTCGCGCGCCAATCGGTTCCGATTGACCGCAGACGCTCGGCGAGCTGGGTCTTGCCCGACTCGTCGAGCAGGCCGATCAGCTCGTCGTCGCGCTCGAAGTAGTCGGCGATCGCCGGCTTGTCGCGGCTGCTGACGACGACGATGTGGTCGATCCCGGCGCCGAGCGCCTCGTCGATCACGATCTGCAGGGCCGGTTGATCACCGATCGGAAACAGCTCCTTCGGGACCGCCTTGGTCGCCGGGAGGAAGCGGGTCCCCCGACCTGCGGCGGGAATCACGGCACTGCGGACCTGCATGGCGCCACCATACCGACGAGGACGCAGCAGTGCGTCGCCGGCGCGTCGGCCGTCGATCGCCACCGCACCGAGCTCATCGCGCCACCGAGTCGGTATCTTTTGACACTGCCATGCCTACGTATGTGTACAAATTCGTCGACTCGGGTGAAACCATCGAGGTGCAGCAGGCGTTCACCGACGAGAGCCTGACCGAGTACGTGCACCCCCAATCGGGCGAGCTGCTGCCGGTGAAGAAGGTGTTCCAGCCGGTCGGCGTCACGTTCAAGGGCAGCGGCTTCTTCAAGACCGACAACCGCGGCAGCCAGCAGAAGTCCTCCACCAAGACGGACGGCTCGGGAGCATCCACGACGGAAAGCGCACCGTCGAAATCGTCGGGTGAGGGCGCGGCCACGTCGTCGTCGACGTCGAAGGACTCGTCGACTCCGACGAAGCCGGTGGCGGCAACCAGCACCACCGACTGATGTTGGTGCCGCTCACCGACGACGCGTCCGAACTCGGCGCCGAGATCGGAGTCTTCGGCGGATCGGGGTTCTACGAGTTCCTCGACAAAGTGACCATCGTCGAGCCGGCGACACCGTTCGGGCCGCCCGCTGCACCACTCGCGGTCGGGACGATCGGCGGTCGGCGCGTCGCGTTCCTCGCCCGTCACGGACGGCACCACGAGTACGCGGCGCATCGCGTCCCGTTCCGCGCCAACGTGTGGGCGATGGCGTCGTTGGGCGTGCGTTCGATCGTCGCGCCGTGCTCGGTCGGGTCGCTGCAGCCGGATCTCCACCCCGGCGAGTTCGTCGTCGTCGACCAACTCGTCGATCGCACGCATGGCCGACCCGACACGTTCCACGATGTGGGAGCGCCGACCGGGACGCCCGGGGCTGCGGGCCCCGTTCACCACCAGACGTTCGCCGACCCCTATGACCCCGGGGTTCGCCGCGCGCTGCTCCAGGCCGCCGGCGACGTCGAGGGCGTGGCCGTGCACGACGGCGGGACGATGGTCGTCATCAACGGTCCGCGGTTCTCGACCCGCGCCGAGAGTGCATGGTTCCGGACGATGGGGTGGCACGTCGTCAACATGACCGGCACGCCCGAGGCGGTGCTGGCGGCCGAGGCGGGCATCCCCTACGCCTCCGTTGCGCTGATCACCGACTACGACGCGGGCGTCGACGGCCGCGAACCGGTCACGATGGATGCCGTTTTCGCGATGGTCGAGCAGAACGTCGACAACGTGCGGCGTCTGATCACGGCCGCCGTGCCACACCTGCCCGCCTGACCCGCGGTCACCCGCCGCTATCCTGACGGCGCCGACTCCGCCCTCGATCTCTCGACGCCAGGAGTCATGATGCTGTTCGACATCCACGCCCTGCTTCGCGCGGCGACGCGCGTCCGCATCGTTCTCGCTCGCCACCGGTCGATCTACTGGCTCGGGGTGACCGTCCTGGCGACCGCCGCCGGCCTGATGGTCAAAGGCGAGCTCGACGCGCTCGACGCCGAGCGGGCCGCATGGGGACGGACGCGACAGGTGCTGGTCGCGACCGCCGACCTCGTGCCCGATGGTGCGATCGACGTCCGGAGCGCCGATCTGCCCGAAGCGGCGGTGCCGACCGCTGCGCTGACGTCGGTTCCGCCCGGCGCCCGCCTGCACCAACGGGTGGCCGCAGGTGAGGTGCTGGTCGCCGCGGACCTCGTCGGCGCCGGCGGGCCGGCGCGCCACGCGGAGGCGGGCACCGTCGTCGTCGGTGTCGTCGATCCGCTCGCACCGGGCGCGCAGGTCGGTCAACGGGTCCTGCTGGCGACCGACGGCATCGTCGTCGCCTCACGGGCGACGGTCGTCGACATCGTCGGCGACGTCATCTACGTGGCGGTGCCCGAGCGCGACGGGGCCACGGTGGCGGCAGCGGCGGGGTCCGGGGCGGCGTCGTTGCTGTTCGTGCCCTAGCGGCTCAGCCGATGTTGTCGCGCCAGCCCGCGGCGAGCACGATCAGCACGAACACGCCCAGCCCGATGCGATAGGCCACGAACGGCATCAACGTGCGCGTGCTCACCAGCCGGATCGTGCCCCAGACGGCGACGAGGCCGGAGACGCACGACGTGACGATCCCGACCGCCATCGGCACGAGCAGTCCGTCGTAGCCGCCCTCGCTGAAGAGCTTGGCCATCTTGAACACGACCGCACCGAAGATCACCGGCAACGACATCACGAAGCTCGCCCGGACGGCGGCGTCACGATCGAAGCCCATCCACCGGGCCCCGGTCATCGTGATCCCGCTGCGCGAGGTACCCGGATTGAGCGCGAGTGCCTGCATCCCGCCGACGACGAGCGCGTCACGGGTACCGAACGACTCGACTTTGCGACGCCCGGCCGAGCGGTCCGCGATTCCGAGCAGCACGCCGAACCCGATCAGCGAGAGGGCGATGATGAACGGGGTCCCGAGCCGGGTGTCGATCGTGTCCTCGAACAGCGCGCCGACCAGCGCGGCGGGCACGGTGGCGAGCACGAACAACCACGCCAACCGACCGTCGGGAGTCGACGGTCTCCTGCGGGAGAACACGAGCTTCGTCCCCTCGATGACGTACACCTTGACGTCGCGACGGAAGTATCCGAGGACGGCGATGAACGTGCCGAGGTGGAGTGCGACGTCGAACGACTTCTTCAACGACTCGTCGTCGAAGTCGTCCCAGCCGAACAGCCAGGGCACGATCAGCAGGTGTCCGCTCGACGAGATCGGGAGGAACTCGGACAGCCCCTGGACCAGGCCGAGGACGATCGCGTGGAAGATCGGCACGTCGCAGTTCTATCGGTTCGTCCGGCCGAACCGATGGCATCCCGTCCCGACGCGGCGTGCCGGCGTCAGTGCCTACGCTGGCTCGATGAGCGCACGCGGCCGTCGGCGGCTGATGCTGGTCTTCGGAGGTTCGGGGTTCCTCGGACGGCACCTCGACCCGCTCGCCGCGGCGGCGCGCTGGGACATCGTCGCCCCCTCGTCGGAATCGGTGGACGTGCGGCGGCGGTCGACGGTCGTCCACGCGATCACGGATTGGAAGCCCCATGCGGTGGTCAACCTCGCCTACCGCAAAGGGGACCGCCCGACCACGGTCGACGGCGCGCGCCACATCGCCGAGGGGGCCGAGGCCTGCGGCGCCCGGCTGGTCCACCTGTCGACCGATGTCGTGTTCGGAGGTCGCGCCGCGCCGTACCACGAGCAGGACCGGCCGGACCCGGCGACCGAGTACGGCCGCCAGAAGCGCGACGCCGAGCGGGCCGTGATCGAGTCGTGCCCGGGGGCGGTCGTGCTCCGGACGTCACTGCTGTACGGGACCGGCCACATGGCGCCACTCCAGCACGACGTGCGACTGGCGCTGGCGACGGGACCGGAGCACCGGTCGATGACGTTCTTCACCGACGAGTACCGCTGCCCGGCACATGCCGCCGACGTCGCCGCCGCGATCACGGAGCTGGCACGCCGCCCGGACGTGACCGGACCACTCCACGTCGCCGGGCCTGATGCGGTGAGCCGCGCCGACTTCGCACGCGCGATCGCCAGCTGGCTGGGCCTGGACCCGACCCGCCTCACGACCTCGACGATCGGCGAGGCCGGCATGTCCCGCCCGGCCCGCGTCGTCCTCGACACGACCGCCGCGACCGCCCTCGGCATCACCTGCCGCCCACTCGCCGAAGGGCTCGCCCGCTGACCGAGCCCGGTCCGGTCCACCGCCCGCAGCCCCGCCGACGCCGGCGTTCCGCCCGTTCGGTGGAGGCAGAGCGGCAGGAGCTGAGGTGGGTGCTGACGCCCGACCCAGAACCCGGTGCGGTCGGTGCTGACGCCCGACCCAGAACCCGATGCGGTGGGTGCTGACGAGCGAGCCAGTACCCGGTGCGGTGGGTGCTGACGAGCGAGCCAGTACCCGGTGCGGCCCCCCGGACGCCACGCGGCCGTCGGGCGTGAGCCCGAGAAAACCGGGGGCAGCGCCGGAGGCGCTGCGGCGACGGAGTCGCCGACCTGACGCCGGAGGCGTCAGGCCCCGGACATGGTGACGTCGCGGATCACGAGCGACATGCCGGCGGCGCGCATCGGCAGCCAGTCGATGTCGGCGCCGATCTCGACGATGTCCAACAGCATCCGCTGGAGTGTCGACGCAATCGTGAACTCGCGGACCGGGGCGCCGACTTCGCCGTTGGTGATCAGCAGACCTGCCGCACCGGTCGAGAAGTCGCCACTGATCGGGTTGACCCCGGAATGCAGACCCTGCATCGACTGCACGAGCAAGCCGTCGTCGACGTCGGCGATCAGCTCCGCCTGACCGCGGGTGCCCGGTTCGAGCGAGAGTGCGAGGCAACCGACTCCCGGCGTACCGGCGAAACCGCCGCGTGTGGCATTGCCGGTCGAGACGGTGCCGGCGCGGCGTGCCGAGTACGAGTTGTGGACGAATTGGCGCAACACACCGTCTTCGATCAGCACGTTGCGCCGCGCGGCGAGGCCCTCCCCGTCGACGTCGGTGGCGGTGTAGGCCTGCATGTTGGTCGGGTCGTCGATCAGCGTCACGCCCGCTGCGGCGACGTCGTCGCCCAGGCGGTCGCGGAACAGGGACCGGCCCTTGACGACCGCCTCGCCGTTCAACGTCGACGAGATGACGCCGAGGAACTGCGCCGTGACGAACGGGTCGAGGACGACGGTCAGCCGCTTGCTGGGCGGCTTGGTCGCACCGAGCAGGCGGGTGGCCCGGTCCGACGCGTCCTGCGCCGCCTTGTCGAGATCGAACTCGTGCGGCGACCGTCCGACCGAGAACCCGAAGCCGGTCTGCGTCTCCGCGTCGTCGCCGGACCCCTCGTCGGCCAGGGTCGACACCGAGACGTAGCAGCCGTTCTCGCGGCCGGACATCCGAATCCCGGTCGTGCTGGCCACCGCGGATTCGCCATGGGCATCGACGTAGTTGGCGTCGTCGACCCTGACCCGGGGATCGACACCGGACGCCAGCTTCTCGAGCTGCTTCGCGAGGTCGATCTTGTCGTCGGTGGGGTAGTCCGCCAGCTCCTCGTTCCACAGCGACTGTGCCGTGACCTCGACACCGTCCGGCTGGGCGAGCCCGGCGAACTCGTCCGGTTCACCGAACTGCTGGTTGTCGCGCGCCTCGGCGAGCACCTCGGCAATCGCTGACTCGTCGAGCGTGCCGGCGTACGCGAAACCGGTTCGACCGTCGCTGATGACGCGGATGCCGATGCCCTCGCTCTGCGCGGCGACGAAGTGCTCGACCGCACCCTGATACACGCGGATCTCGGTCTCGCCGCCGCGGGTGACATACGCCTCGATCGCCTCGCCGCCGGCGGCCTGGGCCACGACGCGATCGGCCAGCACCTGCAGCTCGGATTCGAACGCGCTCATCGCCCCCACCCTCGCCCGAAATCTGGCGGTGTCGCTGCGCTCAGCGGGCGCTCACCGCCAGATTTGTGTGGGATGGGTGATGAGGTGGGGCGCGGTTCGGGGATCATGCCGCGGTGCCGCCGATCGTCATCGCGGTGACACGCAGTGTCGGCTGGCCGTCGCCGACGGGCACACCCTGACCGTCCTTGCCGCACGTGCCGGGATTGCCCATCGCGAAGTCGTTGCCGAGCATGTCGATGTCCTTCAGCACCTGGGGGCCGTTGCCGATCAGGTTGCCTTCCCGCAGTGGCTCGGTGATCTCACCGTTCTCGATGAGGTACGCCTCGGTCATGCCGAAGACGAAGTCGCCGGTTGCGGTGTTGACGCTGCCGCCGCCGAGCTTGGCGACGTACACACCGTTCGGCGTCGACGAGATGATGTCGTCGGGGTCGTCGGGGCCGTCGAGGACGAAGGTGTTGGTCATCCGCACCATCGGGAGGTGCTGGTAGCTCTGCCGGCGGCCGTTGCCCGATTGCGGACGCCCCTCCTTGCGGGCCCGGAGGTAGTCCCACATGTAGTCGGTGAGGATGCCGTCCTCGATCAGCACGTTGCGCTGGGTGACATGACCCTCGTCGTCGAACCCGAGCGTGCCCCACTCTCCCGGCATCGTGCCGTCGTCGACGAGCGTGACCATCGGCGACGCGACGAGTTGGCCGACCTTGCCGGCGTAGACGCTGGCCTCCTTCTGGATGTGGTCGGCTTCGAGGCCGTGGCCGCACGCCTCGTGGAACAGCACACCGCCCGAACCGTTCTTGATCACGACCGGAACCGATCCGGACGGCGCCGGGCGGGCCCGCAACTTGGTGATCGCCTGCCGCGCGGCGTCGCGGGCGAGTACCTCGACGTCGACCGTGTCGAAGATCTCGAAGCCGACCGTGTGGCCCATCGACTGGTAGCCCGTCTGCATGCCGGAGTCGCCGTCGGCGACGACGCTGACCCGCAGCAACGTGCGGACGATCTCGTCATCGGCGAGCACGCCCTCGGTGTTGGCGACGAGTGTTCGCTTGCGGCTGTCGCCGTAGCCGGCGGACACCTGGACGATCTCGGGGCCCGACGCGCGCGCCGCCTCGTTCATCCGCTGGAGCAACTCCACCTTGCGCGCCTTGGCGATCGCGTCTGGCGCGTGCACGACGTCGTTCGGCCGGTGCGGCGCGGACTTCGTCAGCGCCACCGTGCGGACCCCACCACCGCCGGAGCTGGCAGCCGCGGCCGCCGCGTCGGCCGCCGTGGCGAGCCCCCGCTCGGTGAGATCGGAGGTGAATGCGAACCCGGTCGTCTCGCCGGCGACCACGCGGATGCCGGCACCACGGTCACGGCCGCTCGTCACCTGCTCGATCCGGCCGTCGTCGAGCGCAGCCGAGGTCGACGACTTGTCTTCGGCGTACACCTCCGCGAATTCGGCGCCGGTGCGCACGGCTCCGGCAAGTACTCGTTCCAGGACGTCGCTGTCGATCACCCAGCAGAGGATACGGGCACCGCCGGATCATGACGGTTCGATGATGAAAAGTGCGGTGCCCGGCCGTGGCGCAGTAGCGTTTTCGTCGTGGTACTCGAAACAGGAATGCGCGGCGACGCAAAGTTGATGGTGACCGAGGCGGACACGGCGGCCGCGCTGGGGTCGGGCGTCGTCGACGTGCTCGGCTCACCTCGACTGATCGCGTTGTGCGAGGAGGCATGCCAGAACGCGCTGTCGGGATCGCTCGACGAGGGCACCACGTCGGTCGGGATGCGCGTCCAGTTCGATCATCTGCAGCCGACGCCGGTCGGCGCCGAGGTGTGCGCCGAGGCGGTCCTGAAGAAGATCGACGGCCGCCGCCTGAAGTTCGACGTGTCGGCATCCGACTCGGGCGGGCTCGTCGCGGCGGGCAAGATCACGCGCGTGGTTGTCGGCCTCGACCAGTTCATGGGCAAGTGCTGCACCCCCTGACTTCGTAACGCGGGCCAGCGTGTGACCCCTGTAACGGTGTGACCACCTCGACTCGGTGGTGACGACTTGCCGTACAGTGGGACGTCCATGAGGGTCGCAGACGCTCCCACTGCGCCGACGCGCGTGCACCAGAAGCACTGGTGGAAAGAAGCGTTGATCGTCGCGATCTTCTACCTCATCTACACGTGGATCCGGAACCTGTTCGGCTCGAACAAGATCGCCTCCAGCGGGATCCCCGTACAGGCGTTCACCAACGCCGAGCGGGTCATCCGGCTCGAGCAGTGGATGGGTCTCTACCACGAGGAGACCGTGCAGGGGTGGTTTCTGCCGTACCGCTGGTTCATCCAGTTCTGGAACGTCTACTACGGCACCGCGCACTTCATCGTCACGCTCGTCGTGTTCGTCGTGCTGTACGTCAAGCGGGCCGACGTGTTCCCGCAGTGGCGCAACACGCTCGCCGCGATGACGGCGCTGGCGATCGTCGGATTCGCGTTCTTCCCGCTGATGCCGCCACGCCTGCTCGACGAGGCCTGCCCGATCCCGGGACGCGATCCGCTGCGCTACGGCGGCCGCTGCATCCCCAGCGACCTGCGACCGTCCGGCGGGTTCGGCTTCGTCGACACGCTCGCCGACTACGGCGGCCCCTGGTCGTTCGACTCCGAGGCGATGGCGTCGATCTCCAACCAGTACGCCGCGATGCCGAGCCTGCACATCGGCTGGTCGACCTGGTGCGCAATCGCGGTGTGGCCGCTGCTGCGCCGGCAGTGGACCAAGGTCGCCGTCCTGCTGTACCCCGCGGCGACGCTGTTCTGCATCGTCGTCACCGGCAACCACTACTGGATCGACGGCGTCGGCGGCCTGATCGTGTTCGGACTCGGCGCACTGATCGGGTGGAGTCTGCACCGTTGGAACCAGGACCGCCTCGACCGCCAGATCGCCCGCGCGATCGTTGCCCGCGACGCCGGATGACCCCCGTTCCACGCCGCTGGTACACGAGCGACGCCCTCGGGTTCTAGCATTGGCACACGATGAGCCAAATGCGTCTGAATCCGCTCAACGGTCGGTGGGTCACGATCGTCGCCGAGCGCGCCAAGCGACCGAGCGATTTCGCGCCCCGTGACCGCCGGGAGGACATGGACTCGGACCGGCTCTGCCCGTTCTGCCCGGGCAACGAGGAGGAGACACCGCCGGCGCTCGAGACGACCGAGGCCGATGGCACCTGGTCGATGCGGGTGGTCCCCAACCGGTACCCCGCGTTCGACGGTGACGACGGCTTCGCGGTCCACAACCTCGGCCCCGTGTTCGTGCAGGCCGAAGCGAGCGGCATCCACGAGGTGTTCGTCTATACACCGCAACACGACGGCGGGCTGGACGAGTTGGACGATCAGCACGCTGCAGACCTGATGTTCGCCCTGAAACGGCGGTTCACCGACCACTCCGACATCGCCCAGGTGCGCTACACACAGGCGATCGTCAACCACGGCCGCGAGGCCGGAGCGTCGATCGCCCACCCCCACGGGCAGATCCTCGGTCTGCCGTTCGTCCCCGGCGAGGTCCTCGACGAGGAGCGCGCGTTCGCGCGCTTCGCCGGCGGGTGCCTGCTGTGCACCACGATCGAGGCCGAACTCGCGGCCGACGAACGCGTCGTCCTCGCCACCGACGACGTCGTCGTGATCACCCCGTACTGGAGCGGTTCGCCGTACGAGCTGCTGATCATCCCGCGCGTCCACGAGCCCCACCTGCCAGATGCCGACGACGACAGCCTCGTCGCCGTCGGGCAGGCCCTGCGCGACTCGATCGCACACCTCAACGCCGCGATCGGTGACATCGCGTTCAACCTCGGGTTCCACACCGCACCTCATCAGCACACGGGTCAGTACCACTGGCACGCCCACGTGTGGCCCAACCTCGTCACCCAGGCCGGCTTCGAACGCGGCACCGGCGTGATGATCAATGTCGTGCCACCCGAGCAGGCGTGCAGCACCCTCCGGTCCGTCGCGGCGACTGCCTGACCACCCCGATGAGCGACGTCACCGTCTCGATCGACCTCGACGCGTCGCCCGCGGAGGTGTGGGACGTCGTCGAACCGATCGAGCGCCACGTCGAGTGGATGGCCGACGCGGTGGCGATCCGCTTCGAAACCGAACAGACACGCGGTGTCGGCACGAAGTTCCTGTGCGACACGAAGGTCGGACCGATCAAGCTGACCGACCACATGGAGATCACGGCGTGGACGCCACCTGTCGACGCCGCGGCGGGCACGCCAGGCACCGACGGCGTGATGGGCGTGAAGCACACCGGCATCGTGACCGGTAGCGGCGTGTTCACGATCGAACCGCTCGCCGACGGTTCACGCTCGAAGTTCACGTGGTCCGAGCATCTCGACTTCCCGTGGTACCTCGGCGGTCGACTGGGCGAGATCATCGCCGGACGGTTCGTGCTCGCGGCCATCTGGCGGCGCAACCTGCGGTCGCTGGCCGAGCTGATCGCCGCCCGCTGACGTCAGCCGGGGCTGGGCGCCGCCAGCCACAACACCGAGAGCGGGCCGACGTCGAGCACGCCTGACGAGCCCTGGCCCTGCCATGGCGTGTCGTCGCCGATCACGTCGTCGACCGGGTCGGCGCCGGCGGCCACGGAGTCGCCGTCGAAGCCGCGGTGGCCGCTCCCCCACCAGTTGGGTGAATCGGTGTCGAGCACGACCTGCCAGCGACCGCCCCACGGCAAGCCGACGCGGTATCCGGGCCTCGGCACCGGCGTGAAGTTGGCGATGCAGACGACGGCGCTGGCGCCGCCGGAACCCCACCGGGTGAACGCGTAGACGCTGTGCTCTGCGTCGTCGGCGGCGAGCCACTCGAAACCGGCCGGATCGGTGTCGCGCTCCCACAGCGCGGGCCAGGCGTCGGCCGCCGAGCTCATCGACTGGATCAGATCGTGGACGCCGCGGTGCGGGGCGTAGTCGGCGAGATGCCACGGCAGTTCTGCGCCGTCGTTCCACTCCTGCCACGACGCCAGTTCGGTCCCCATGAACACGAGCGGTGCGCCGGGCAACGCCCACTGCCACGCGAGGAGGCAGCGGAGGGTGGCGAACTTCTGCCAGTCGTCGCCGTTCATCTTGTGCAGCAGGCTGCCCTTGCCGTGCACGACCTCGTCGTGGCTCAACGGCAGCACGAACCGTTCGTTGTACGCGTAGAGCTGCGCGAACGTCATCTCGTTGTGGTGGTAGCGCCGGTGGACGGGATCGAGCGCGAGATAGCCGAGCGAGTCGTGCATCCACCCGAGGTTCCACTTGTGGCTGAACCCGAGACCGCCGTCGTCGACCGGGTGGGTCACACCGGGCCAGGAGGTCGACTCCTCCGCGATCATCAACGCGTCAGGGAACTCCTCGGCGACGACGGTGTTCGTCTCGCGCAACAGCTCGATCGCTTCCAGGTGTTCACGTCCGCCGTCCTTGTTGGGGGCCCACTGCCCGTGCTCGCGCGAGTAGTCGAGGTACAGCATCGACGCCACCGCGTCGACGCGGAGACCGTCGACGTGGAATTCGTCGAGCCAGTACAGCGCGTTGGCAACGAGGAAGTTGCGGACCTCGTTGCGGCCGAAGTCGAACACGTAGGTGCCCCAGTCCGGATGCTCGCCGCGGCGGGGGTCGGGATGTTCGTAGAGCGGCGTCCCGTCGAAGCGCCCGAGGCTCCACGCATCCTTCGGGAAGTGGGCCGGCACCCAGTCGACGATGACGCCCAGGCCACGCCCGTGCAGCACATCCACGAAGCGCCGCATGCCGTCCGGTGTCCCGAACCGCGCGGTCGGTGCGTAGTAGCCGGACACCTGGTAGCCCCACGACCCGCCGTACGGATGCTCGGCCACCGGCAGCAGTTCGACGTGGGTGAACCCGAGCGCGGCGACGTGCTCGCCGATCTGCTCGGCGAGGTCGTCCCAGTTCGCGACGCCGCGCTTCCACGACGCGAGATGGACCTCGTAGATCCGCATCGGGGCGTCACCGGCCAGCGTGGCGCCCCGGTGATGCATCCACTCGGCATCAGCCCACTCGTGGGCGGGCGGGTCGGGCACGACACTGGCGTCGCTGGGCGGCTCTTCGGTCTGCCGCGCCATCGGATCGGCCTTGCGCAGCGTGCGCCCGTCGGCCGTGACGATCTCGTACTTGTAGCACTGCCCGCTGCGGGCGGTCGGGCACACGATCGACCAGACGCCGGTCGGCTCGTCGATCAGCGTCAACGGCTCGGGATCCCAACTGTTCCAGTCGCCGACGACGGCCACCGCCTGTGCGTTGGGCGCCCACACGGCGAACCGCACCGACGGCGCGCCCGCACCGCCGGCGCCGACCAGTTGGGGGCCGAGGACTTCCCACAGTCGCCGATGGTTCCCTTCACCGAGGAGATGCAGGTCGAGTTCTCCGATCGACCCGGTGGAACCGTTTCGCGCGCCGGCATGATGCGAGGAAGAGCTCATCGCCGTCCACAGTAGGGTGCGCGGACGTGCGTGTGTTGATGTCGTCATGGGACTTCCCCCCGAAGGAAACCGGCGGCACCGCCGCGCACGTCGCCGGGCTGAGCCACGCGCTCGCCGAAGCGGGCCATGATGTCGTCGTGCTGACCGTCGCCCACCCGGGCGCCGATCGCGAGGCCGAACGCACCGGTCCGGTGCGGGTCGTGCGGGGCGTGACCGACCTGCCGTGGCTCCCGAAGACCGAACCGGTGTCTCGCACGGCGTCGGCGAACCACGCCCTGGTCAAGCTCGGTGCCCGGCTGCCCGAGCTGCTGGAGGGGTGGCAGCCCGACGTGGTTCACGGCCACGACTGGCGGATGGGGTGGACCGCGGACACGGTCGCATCCCTGTTCGACGTGCCGTTCGTCCTGACGATGCACGGCACCGAGCGGGTGCGCCACGGCGGCGAACTGCCGCCCGGCACACCGTCGGACATCAACTCGATCGAGTGGTGGCTGGCGTTCCAGGCCGACCGTCTGATCTCACCGACGAAGTTCATGGTCGACCAGCTGGTCACCGGGTTCGAGCTGCCGCCCGAACTGGTCGCCCGCGTCCCCAACGGGATCGATCCCGACCTGTGGAAGGCCCCGGACGACGAGCCGGTCGAGCGGGAGCCATTCGTGCTGTCGTGGGGTCGGGTGCAGTTCGAGAAGGGTTTCCAGGTGCTCGCCCGAGCGATGACCGCGGTGCGCGGCCGGGTCCCCGGCGTCCACTGCACGATCGCCGGCCGCGGCAGCTACCTGCCGGAACTCCAGTCCCAACTCGACGTCGAGGGGGTCAGCGACATCATCGATCTGCCGGGATTCGTCAACGACACCGAGCTCCGCCGGTTGACCCAACGAGCCGGGTGCGTCGTGATCCCGAGCCTCTACGAGCCGTTCGGGCTCGTCGCGCTCGAGGCCCTGGCTGCCGGTGCCCCGCTGGTGGTCGCCCGGACCGGCGGGCTCGCCGAGCTGATCGAGGGAACCGATGCCGGCCTGACGTTCGAACCGGGCCGGCCGCGCGACCTCGCGTCGTGCATCGAGCGAGTACTGAACGACCAGTTCCTCGCCGAGGAGCTGATGCGCAACGCCCGCGAGCTGATCGAACGAAAGTACTCGTGGCAGGCGATCGCCGCGTCGACCGCGCGGGTGTACCAGGCCGCACGCACCGCCCGGGCTGGTTGACGCGCTTCGTCGTTACGCTCGCCCGCAATGCGTCCCAACCATCTCTTCAACGTCGTCAGCGAGATCCCCGAAGCGCTTCGTGACATCCCCGATCTCGCGGCCAACCTGCACTGGGCGTGGGACCGTCAGCTCGCTGCGATCTTCGACCGGCTCGACGGGTCGCCCGAGGGTCGCCCGTGGCGGCTCACCGGCCAGCACCCGGTGGATCTCGTCCGGCGCACGTCGCCGACACGCTGGCACGAACTCGCTGCTGACGACGCGTTCGTCGACGAGGTTCGCGCCGCGCGCGCCCGGCTGACGGCGGCGCTCGACGGGCCGACGTGGTTCACCGACCGCCAGGCCGACCCGGGCTCCCCACTGAGCTCGGTTGCGTACTTCTCGCCCGAGTTCGGCATCACCGAGGCGCTGCCGCAGTACTCCGGCGGCCTCGGCGTGCTGGCCGGCGACCATCTCAAGGCGTCGTCCGATCTCGGTGTCCCGCTGATCGGCGTCGGGCTGCTGTACGCCGAGGGGTACTTCCACCAGCAGTTGAACAGCGACGGTTGGCAGGAGGAGCGCAACGAGCGGATCGATCCGGCATCACTCGGCATCCGGCCGACCGGCCGGTCGGTCGAGGTCGAGCTCGCCGGCGTGATCGCCAAGGTCAACGTGTGGCGCGTCGACGTCGGGCGGATCGAGCTGTACCTGCTGGACACGAACGACCCGGAGAACCCCCCGGAGATCGTCGCGATCACGAACCGGCTGTACGGCGGGGACGAGCAGCACCGGCTGCGTCAGGAGATCGTGCTCGGCATCGGCGGGGTCCGGGCGTTGCGGGCGCTCGACATCCACCCGCAGGTCTTCCACACCAACGAGGGGCACGCCGGGTTTCTCGGGCTCGAGCGGGTGCGCGAGTTCACCGATGCCGGGCTGACGTTCGTCGAGGCGATCGAGGCCGCTCGTGCGGGCGGCGTGTTCACCACGCACACACCGGTGCCGGCCGGGATCGACCGGTTTCCGCGTGAGCTGTTCGAGCCGTACTTCACGCAGTTCGCGCAGCGCTGCGGCATCGACATCGATGAGCTGTTCGACGTCGGGACCAGGGCCGACGAGCCCGACGGCAAATTCAACATGGCGGTGATGGGTCTCCGCCTGGCGGCGCGGGCGAACGGCGTCGCCCAGCTGCACGGCGAGGTGTCCCGCGCGATGTTCGGCGGGATGTGGCCCGAACTCCCGCCCAGCGACACACCGATCGGCCACGTCACCAACGGCGTTCACGCCCGGAGCTGGGTCAGCGACCGGACCGACGAACTGCTGACCGCGGTCATCGGCGACAACTGGCACCTCACCGGCCCCGACGACTGGGCGCGTGTCCACGACATCGACGACCGGGACATCTGGGCAGTTCGGCGAGCGGGTCGTCAGGAGCTCGTCGACATGGTGCGCGAGCGGCTCGGCCACGACCTGCTCGACCCGGACGTCCTCACGATCGGCTTCGCCAGGCGTTTCGCCACGTACAAGCGGGCGAACCTGTTGCTCGCGCAGATGGACCGGTTGAAGGCGCTGCTGCTCGACGCCGACCGGCCGGTGCAGTTCGTGTTCGCCGGCAAGGCGCACCCGGCCGATCATCCCGGCAAGAGCCTGATCCAGGAGATCGCGCAGCTCGCGGCCGACGCGGACGTGCATCACCGCTTCGTCTTCATCCCCGACTACGACATCGGGATCGCGCGGACGATGTACCACGGGTGCGACGTGTGGCTGAACACGCCGCGCCGCCCCAACGAGGCGTGCGGCACCAGCGGCGAGAAGGCCGCGCTGAACGGGGTGCTCAACTGTTCGATCAGCGACGGATGGTGGGCCGAGATGTCCACCGGCGACAACGGCTTCGACATCCCGTCATTCGACGACGACCACGACCTCGTGCGCCGCGACCGGCGCGAAGCATCGGCGACGTTCGACGTCATCGAGCGCGAGATCGTGCCGCTGTTCTACGAGCGGGCGGACGGCGTCCCGCACGGTTGGATCGGTCGGGTGAAGGTCAACTGGGCCACGCTGGGGTGGAACGTCGTCGCCGCCCGGATGGTGCGTGACTACGTCACCACGCTGTACGAGCCGGCCGCCGCGACGTCCGACGTGTGCGGTGCCGACGGCGCCGCGGTGGCGAAGGAACTCGCGGCCTGGAAGTCCGGTGTCGCGACGGTGTGGGATTCGGTGTCGGTCGAACTGCTCGATGGTGCATCCGACCTCACCGACGGCGCCTCGGGTCTGGAGCGCGACGTGCGGGTGCGCGTCGACCCGGGCAAGTTGCGTCTCGACGAACTCGTCGTCCAGGTCGTGCACGGCCCGATCGCGAGCGATGGCACCTTCGATGAGCGACGGATGGAGCGAGTCACCCTGGAGCCGGGCGACGGGGGCATCTTCACGGGCGCCTTCACGCCGACCGACTCCGGCCCGTGGGGCGTCACGGCCCGAGCGCTGCCGTCGCATCCCGGGCTCAGCAGCATCTACGACACCGGTCTCGTCGCGCTCGGCTGACGTCGCGATTCCGCTCTCCGGCGTCGGCGTCCCGCTCGGTACGCTCAACCGATGCGGGTGACGACACCTCGGGCACCCCTCGGCGCCCCGCCATCTCCGATGCGACTGCTGGTCGCGTTCGGCGGTCTGATGGGGTCGCTCGCCGCGGGGTACGGCGTGCTGTTCACGATCGTCGCCGACTATCGCGAGGAGTACGGCATCAGCGAGACCGCGATCGGCGTCGTCATCGGCATCGGGTTCATCGCGGGGTTCCTCGCGCAGTTGACGATCGCTCCGCTCGCCGACCGCGGTCACGCCAAGCGGCTGGTGCTGATCGGGGTGATGATCAACGTCGCCGGTCTCGTGCTGATGGCGATCGGCACGACGCTGGCACCGATCCTGATCGGACGGTTCGTGTCCGGCGTCGGCATCGGCACCGCGAGTCCGGCGGTCAAGCGGATCGTGATCCTCGCCGACCCGAACAACCTCGGCCAGAACATGGGCCGGCTGCTGGCCGCCGACGTCTTCGGCTTCGCGATGGGGCCGGCGATCTCGGCGGTACTCGTCGGGCCCTTCGGCATCCCGGCACCGTTCGTCGTCGTCGCCGCGATCACGCTCGTGCTCGTGCCGTTCGTCGCTCGTGTCGACGTGCAGGAGGCGATCGACCCACCGAGCCGGCGATTCGCGTTCGATCTGCTGCGGATCCGGCCGTTCGCCGGT
This sequence comes from Ilumatobacter sp., assembly GCA_013002175.1. Lineage (GTDB taxonomy): Bacteria > Actinomycetota > Acidimicrobiia > Acidimicrobiales > Ilumatobacteraceae > Ilumatobacter_A. The sequence continues at coordinate 10,296 of JABDKP010000169.1, read as the reverse complement.
GCGGTCGTGCTCGGCGCGGTCGCGTTCGTGATGATCGGCGCCTTCGACGCGCTGTGGGACGTCGTCCACGACGACCTCGGCACGTCCGATTGGATCGCCAATCTCGGGATCACGCTGTTCGGCATCCCGCTGGTGTTCCTCGGTCCGCCCGGCGGACGCCTCGCACAGACGTGGGGGCCGTTCAAGCTGAGTTCGATCGGGCTGTTCTTCGCGTCGATCCTGATGTGCATCTACGGCTTTCTGCCGAGCGGTGGCCTGATCTTCGCGGTTGCGATGGTCCATGCGATCTCGGACGGCTTGACGATCTCGGCGTCGGGCGTGGCGGTCGGGATGGTGGTGCCGGACGATCGCCAGGCGGGCGCCCATGGCGTGATCGGAGCGGCGCAGGCGGTGTCGGCGGGCGTGATGGCCGCCGTGACCGGGCTGCTGTACGACTGGTCCGGGCAGACGACCGCGTACGTCGTCGCGGCCGCCGTGATGGCGTCGATGACCGCGCTCGGCCTGTGGCTCGCCCGCTCGGCGTTGGGCCTCCGCCGCCCGATCGACTCCTAGCAACGTCAAAGTTGTGCCAGGCACAACTTTGACGTCAGCGGCCGGTGAACGCGGCCTTTCCGGGGCCGTGCTCGAGGAAGCTCTGCACACCGATCTGGGAATCCTCGGTGCCGAAGACCTCGACGAAACCCCCGCGTTCGCCGGCCAGACCGTCGGCGAGCGACGTCGACAGCCCGGCGTCGATCACCCACTTGCAGATCGCCTGCGCGGTGAGCGCACCCTTCGCGACTTCTGCGCCCAGCGCGATCGCACGGTCGTGCAACTCGTCCGGTGCGACGACCTCGTCGGCGAGCCCGATGCGGAACGCTTCGTCCGCCTTCACCTGGCGGCCGGTGATGCACATCTCCTTCGCCCGGCTGGCCCCGACGGTGCGGGCGAGGCGCTGCGTGCCGCCGCCCCCCGGGATGATGCCGAGCAGGATCTCGGGTTGGCCGAACACGGCCCGCTCGGAAGCGATGCGGTAATCACACCCGAGGGCGAGTTCGCAGCCGCCGCCGAGCGCATAGCCGCTGACCGCCGCGATCACGAAGCGCGGCAGCGACGCGAGGGAGTCGATCGTCTCGTGGAACATCGCGCCGATCGGGCCGGCCTCCTCCTGTCCCCCGAACTGGGAGATGTCGGCGCCCGCAGCGAAGATCCGGTCGCCGCCGGTGACGACGACCGCGCCGGGCAGATCGGCCCGCAACTCATCGACGACGGCGCGCAATTCGGCGAGCAACTCCTGCGAGAGCGGGTTGACCTTTCCGTTCGCCAGCGTGATGACGGCCACGCCGTCGTCGCGTCGTTGGAGCGTCAGCAGTTCGTAAGCCATCGCGAGATTCTGCCTGATCGCCGTCGAGTGCACCGCACCCGCCGCCCGGGTCGTTCTGCGGGCGATCGCGCCGAAGCGCCGCGACGCGTCCTCCCCACGCGAGGGGCGGCCGTCAGGCGTCGACGGCGGCGAGCATCTCGTCGGCGGCCGACCACGGGTCGGTCGAGCGGGCGACGACCTCGTCGGTCAGCTCGTCCCAGCGTTCGCCGGTGCAGATTTCGCGCGCCCGCCTTCCGAGCCGGGCCGCGATGATCTCGCGCAGCTCCTGGCGCATGCGGAACGTGCGGCGACGGAGCAGCTCGCCCGACGCCTCGGCGGCCTCGCGATGCGCGAGCACCGCATCCCACAGGTCGGTGGTGCCCTCGCCGGTCGACCCGACGGTGGCGACGATCGGGGGGCGCCAGGCTTCGGCGGGCAGCTCGGAGAGGTCGAGCATCTGCATCAGGTCACGCCGCGTCTCCTCGACGCCCTTGCGGTCGGCCTTGTTGATCACGAACACGTCGGCGATCTCCATCAGTCCGGCTTTGTTGGCCTGCACGCTGTCGCCCCATCCCGGGTTGACCACGACGATCGTCGTGTCGGCCTTGCCGGCGACCTCGACCTCGACCTGGCCGACGCCGACGGTCTCGACGATGATCCAGTGACGGCCGATCGCGTCGAGCAGACGGACGGCCTCGGGCGTCGCCAGCGACAGGCCACCGAGGTGGCCGCGCGTCGCCATCGACCGGATGAACACGCCCGGGTCGGTGGCGTGCTCCTGCATGCGGACGCGATCGCCGAGGATCGCGCCGCCGGTGAACGGCGACGACGGGTCGATCGCCAGGACTGCGACCTCGACGTCGTCGGCGCGGAGGTGCGTGATGATCGCGCTCGTCAGCGTGCTCTTGCCGGCGCCGGGCGCACCGGTCATGCCGACCGTGTACGCATCGCCACTGCGGGAGTACGCAAGGCGTCCGACCTCGCGGGCCTCGTCGTCACCACGCTCGATCAGCGACAGCAGACGGGCGAGAGCGCTGCGGTCGCCGGCGAGGGCTGCCTCGAACAGTTGGGCCGGGGAGAGACGTCGACGGGCCACGGGGCGAGCTGGCGTCAGGCGATCGCTTCTTCGGCGATGTTGACGACCTCGGTCACGCCGTCGACCCGGTCGCGCATGATCCGCTCGATGCCGGCTTTCAGTGTCTGGGTCGACGCGGGGCAGCCGACGCAGGCCCCGACGAGTTCCACCTCGACGATGCCGGTGTCCTCGTGCACGGCGTGCAGCACGATGTCGCCGCCGTCGGCCTGGAGTGCCGGACGGATCACCTCGATCGTTGCTTCCACTTGTGTGCGCATCGCCCTCAACTTTCGTCTTTCGGCGTTCATTCAATCAGCGAACGCCGTACGATCCCTCGTCATGACGGCGATCCTCGCCGGCGTGGCCGGGCCCACGCTGCTCGCCCACCAGGGCGGATGGGACGAGATCGCCATGGTCGCCGTCCCCGTGCTGCTGATCGCCGGGCTGCTGGCGGTGGCCAAGCGACGCGTCGATGCCGTCACCCCCGCCGACCGGTCGGCCGCCGAACGGACGTCCGCCGACCGCGAGCGATGACCGAGCCGGTGATCCGGCCCGAGACGCCGGCCGACCACGATGCGATCAGGCGGGTCGTCGCCGAGGCGTTCGAGTCGGACGCCGAGGCCGACCTCGTCGAGGCGATCCGGACGTCACCCGAGTACGTCGCCGAGATGGCACTCGTCGCGACGATCGGTACCGACGTGGTCGGGCACGTGATGATCAGCGGCGCGCTGTTGCAGACCGTCGATGGCGACCGTCCGATCGTCATGCTCTCGCCGCTCGCCGTCGGGCCCACCCGCCAGCGGCAGGGCATCGGCAGTGCGCTCGTCCGGGCGGTGACTGCGGTGGCGGAGCGACGCGGCGAGCCGCTCGTCGTGCTCGAGGGCGGCCCGGCGTTCTACGGCCGGCTGGGGTTCGAGCCGTCGGCCCCGCTCGGCATCCACATCGATCTCCCCGACTGGGCACCGCCGGAGGCCGCGCAGGTGATGCGGCTCACGGCGTATGACGGTGAACTGCGCGGCAACGTGATCTCCCCACCCGCCTTCGACAGCTTCTGACACCCCCCGTGTCAATTGGGGTCAGGCAGGGGTCAGACACCTGCCTGACCCCTGTCTGACACCCCTTGGTCACGATGGGCAGTTCGGGGCGACGCGGAAGAGCCGGCCGCCGGGGACGGCGACGATCTCGTCGAGAGGCAGCGTCTGGGCCAAGTCGGGGCGGACTTCGGCCGGCGCGGCGCCCTGTGCGTTCAGCAACCCCGGGAACCAGGCGAGGTACGTGTCGGCCGAACATGCTCGCGCGGTGATCTCCTCCTCGCTGAGCGGGAAGTGGCTGTTGCCCGGCGTCGGTCGGGTGTACGCGAAGCCGACGGGTTCTCGTCCGGTGTGCCACCACACCCGCCACGGATCGTTCGTGAGCACGTGCTCGTCGTCGGGAATCGCCGCGACGAGCGCAAGGAGTTCCGGCGAGTACAGGTCGGGGTTGGCCGCGGAGCCGCTGACCCGGTCGGGGCCGTTCCAGGCGGCGACCAGCCCGACCGTCATCCATCCGACAGCCGCGACGATCCCGACCGCGGGGACTGCGGCCGGCCGGCGCACCCGCCCGGCCATCCGGTCGGCGGCTCCGTCGGCAGCGACCACCACCAGGTAGACGAGCGGAATCATCGTCGGCGACAGGATCCGCGCCTCGATGTGGGTCCCGGTGAGCACGCGGGACACCAGTGGCAGGATCAGCGACGTCAGCGCGAAGACCGCGATGCCGACGTCGAGCACGCTCCGGCGACGTCGCGCCAGCAGCATCGCCGAACCGATGAGCAGTCCGATGAGCACGACGGCTCCTGCGGGCTTCGTCATCGACGTCACGTCGTCGAGGTCGACGACGAGCCGGCCCAGCGCGCGAGTTGTCTGATCGATGATCGAGCCGAGCGAGTCATGCACCCCCCCGTTGAAGTGGGGGCCGAGCGGCTCGCCGGTGGCTGCCAGATTTCGCGCCATCCAGATGCCCCCGATCGACCCCGCCACCGCCAGGTAGGCGCCTGCACACCGGGCCGAGCTGCGACCACCGGCTCGCGTCGCCACGACCACCATCACGAGCCCGGTCAGCACGAGACCCGCGCCGGCGTAGCGGGTGAGCAACGCGAGCCCTGCGAGCAGCCCGGCGACCGCGGCTCGGCGCACGGTGACGTCGCCGTTGCGCAGCACGAGGATCGTCGCCAGCGCGAGGGCGACGTACGGCGTCTCGCTCCACACGGTCGACTCCGTGCGGATGACCGCCTGCGACAGCGTGTAGAGCAGTGCGCCGACCAGCGCGAGCGACCAGCGCACGCGCGCCGACAGCACGCCCACGAGCAGCGCCGACACCGCGGCGGCACCGGATGCACCGACGACCGCCGCCCAACCCAGACTGCGCCCGCCGGCGGCCAGCAGCACGGGGAAGACCGGCGGGAAGTGGGTCAGCGGCTCGCCGGTGAAGTCGCGGTACCCGTCGAACCCACGGAGGCTGTCGGCCGCCGAGAGGTAGGTCAGCGAGTCGGCACTCAGGACCGGATCGTCACGGGCCGCGACGAGCACCACGCCGGCGGCGACGATCGCGAGTGCGCCGCTGCCGGCAACCGCGCGACGATTCATGCCGTCAGGGCGCGGGCTTCGTGTAGACCGCCCCGAGGCTCTGCAGTTCGAAACCCAGTCGCTGGTAGAGGTGAAAGCTGCCCCCGGCGTTGTTGGTGTCCGCACCGAGCGCAGCCTCGGTCATCCCGCGGTCGCGCAACTCGCGCAGACTCATCGCCAGCAGTGTCCCGGCAATGCCGCGGTTGCGCCAGTCGTGATGGGTCGAGATGTACTCCGTGTACCCCCGGAGGTACCCGCGCTGGTCGTTCTCTGCGCGGTTGATGAACGGCTTGACTTGCCCGACGACGGTGTCGCCCGCCCATGCGACCTTCCACAGCGTCTCGTCGCGGTCCGGGTCCTCGATCGCCTCGGCGTAGTCCTCCTCGGTCGGCTCGTGGAAGTCCCACTCGCCGCGGAACGCCTCGAAGTGTGCGGCGAGGATCGGACGGATCTGGTCGCCGGTGACGGGACGCACTTCGACGCCCTCCGGCAGCGACCGCTCCGGGATGTCGTCGAGGTTCGGCCGCACCAGCGATGCCTCCCACTCGGTCGGCGTGTATCCGAGCTGTTCGAGCCACGCCGCCTCGCCGGTCGGCTCCTCGTCCTGGCCGGGATGGCTGGCGTACGCGCGGTAACGCGCTACGTCGGCGGCGTCGGCCCATGACCGCATGTGCGCCTCCTGCGCCCCGACGATCGGGTCGAACAGCGGTCGGCTCAGATGGTCGGGCAACGTCGGCGCGAAGACGACACAGTCGCGCACCCCGGTGCCGAGGTCCTCCCATGACACCCGTGAGTACCCGACCACCGCGCCGTCGTGTTCGAGGATCGCGATGTCGGTCGCCGGGTCGCAGTCCTGAAGGTGTGCGTAGCCGACGTCCAACTGCTCGACGGTCGGATACTCGGGGTCGCCGTGGTGTTCACGGTACGAAGCGAGCACATCGGCCATCGCCGGGTGGTCGGCCTTGCCGCGGTACGCGCGCGCCGAGTAGTCGGCTCCGAGTTGCATCCGGTCCGCGAGGTGCATGCCGCAGACACTAGGTCGGTCGGCCCGTACCGTGCCCAGGCGTTTCGCCGTCAGCTGAGCAGGGCGGCGGCACCGACGGCAAGCGCCAGACCTGCCGCCTGCTTGCGATCGAGACGTTCACCCAGGAACGTGACCGCCAACAGCACCGTCGTCGCCGGGAACAGGCTCACGAGCGCGCCGACGATCGCGAGCTCACCGTCGAGCGTCGCCCACAGGAAGAACCCGTTCGCAGTCATGTCCAGCGTTCCGGCGGCGACGGCCACACCTGCCGCCGTGCGCGGCGGGGCGGCAGGGCGGAGAATCGCGGCGGCGACGATCAACGCAGTCACCGAAGCGACACGAGCGACGAGCAGCGGGACCGCGCCGGCGTCGTCCGGAGTCTGGGCGAGGAGGGAGAAGAAGGCGCCGAAGCCGAGGCCGGCGCCGACCGCCAGCGCGATCGGGCGCAGCGAGGCGTCCGCAAATCCGAGGTCACCGCCGGCGAGCAGCCAGACAGCGACCGGGATCAGGCCGAGCCCGGCAATCGCCAGTGTGTCCGGCCGGTCGCCGAGCGCGACGCCGACGGCGACCGGCACCGACGCCGCAACGATCGCACTGAGCGGGCTGACGAGCCGGTTGGGGCCGCTCGCCAGCCCTTCGTACAAGAGCACGAGCCCGACGAGCCCGGCGAGCCCGCCGGCGGCGCCCCAGGCCACCGCACCAGCACTCCAGCGGCCGTCGATCGCGAGGACGAGGACGAGCGCGAGCAGGCCGCCGGAGATGTTGGTGATCAGCGTGACGACCGCGACGGACGCCTGGCGGGTGGCACGGCCGCCGAGGAAGTCGGCGACGCCGAACGTGCAGGCCGACGCGAGTGCGAGGAGGGCGGGCATCAGCGTCCCGCAGCGAGACCATGCGCGACGTCGACAGCCATGACGGCCGCATCGTACTGGCGGACCGTCACGGGCGAAGCGTGTGTACGCGACTCGCGCCGTCGCTGCTCGACCGCCGATCGGGCCACGACGGCGACCCTCCCGAACGCAGGATCTGGCGGAGTCGTTGTGCCCTGGACTTCGGCCGCCGTCGGTGCGCACGCTGGCAGTGAGGAGGTGAGACGTATGGGCGACACCCTCTGCAGGTACTGCGGCGAGCCGATCGTCTTTCGCCGCGAGAAATCGAAGAGTGGCGTCAGCGACCGCTGTGTACGCGTCTACCACGTCCCGACCGGTTGGCCCTGCTGGCGGAAGCGTCACGGCGAGTAGCCGTCCCGACCCGGGAGGGAGGGTCAACGTCGGCTGCCCTGAGGCAGCGGTTCTTGGCGTTCTGTGGTTCCGCAACGGACGAGGATCGCGATGGCGGATTCAGGTGGTCGTCAACCGGACGCGCTGCGGGCGTCCCGGCGCACCGGCGGACGCGTCCTCGAGGAGGCGATGTGGGGGCTCCCCGGGGGCCTCCCGTCCACCCGGCACCCCCTCGAAGCCGTCGGCATGTCACCCGGTCGGCGCACCTCTCCGTCTGTTGGGGTGAGACCAACCGAATGGAAGGGACGGACAGGATGAAACGAGCACTTGCGATGGTGGTGGCCGCGGCGTTCGTGGTCGTGGCGTGCGGGAGCGACAGCGAGCAACTCTCCGAGGAGGAGTTCCTCGCTGCGGCCAACGAGATCTGCGAAGTGGGAAACGAGGAGGTGGACCAGCTCTTCGATGACGCCTTCACGGCAGCGGGGGGCGAAGAGGCAACCGAAGAGGAGTTCCAGCGGTTCTTCCAAGACGAGGGCGAGAACCTCCGCGACGCCTTCGTGAGCAACGTGCAGGGCCAGGTTTCCGCTGTTCGCGATCTGAACGGCCCCGATGACCTCGAAGAGGAACTCGACCCGCTCGTCGACCAGCTTTCCGACGAGCTCGATGCGCTCTCCGAACTCAGCGTCGAGGAGTTCTTCGAGGGTGCATGGGAAGCCGGGTTCAATGAGATCAACTCCCAGATCCAGGCGCTGGGCCTGACGACCTGCGCCGAGGACGCGGGGTAACGCTCGTCCGAGCGGGTGGGTGCGCGAGCCGGATTCCGACAACCGGCCCCGAACTCGCGAGAGCCACCTCGACCTGCCGAGCGACAACCGGCGCGAGACCCCCTCGCGCCGAGTGGAAGAACGACAACGGCAACTTGTGAGATCTCCGGCAACCGATGCCGCGACGCGCGATGGTCGCGTCGCTACCGTTGGGACGACAGGTCGGCGTGGCCTGGAGAAAGGCCGCATGCACTCCCATTCCCACCTCGATCATGGCGAGGACGATGTCGTCGGACATGCAATCCCGCCCAGGGTGAGGACGGCCATGTGGTCGGCGGTCGGTGTCTGCGCAGTCGTCGTGCTCGTCGGGCTCGTCGTCTTGTGGCCGGGCTCGTCGGACTCCGGATTGGACCCGCTCGGACTCGACAGCGACCCGGTCCGCGCCACGGTGACCGCTGCCGACTTCGTCCCCTGCAGCTACGACCCCCTGTTGGGCTGTTGGAGCATCGACCTCATCGTGCGGGCCGGCGAGTTCGACGGCCAACGCTTCTCCATCGAGCAATCGCTCGACAGCCTGATCCGCGACGGTGACGCGATCCTGGTCGAGATCGCCGACGCCGGCGACGGCACCGTGCGGGTGTTCTTCTACGACTTCGAACGCTCGACACCGCTCCTGCTCCTCACCTTGATGTTCGTCGCCGCGATCGTGCTGCTCGGAAGATGGCGCGGTGTCGGCGCACTCGCCGGCCTCGCAGCCAGCCTGGGCGTGATCATCTTGTTCGTCCTGCCCGCGATCCTGGAGGGGACGAACGCCGTCGCAGTTGCGGTCGTGGCCGCAGGCGCAATTGCATTCATCGCACTCTTCCTCGCGCACGGCTTCAACCTCGCCACCGCCGCCGCATTGCTGTCTTCGATCGCCAGCCTGGCGATCACGGCGGTCCTCGCGTGGCTCTTCGTCACCACCTCGAACCTGACGGGTCTCGCCGACGAATCCATCGGCTTCCTCGGCGCACTCGGCGCAGACATCAACCCGCAAGGCCTGCTGCTCGCGGGCGTGGTGATCGGCTCACTCGGGGTCCTCGACGACGTCACCGTCACGCAGGTCTCGGCCGTCTGGGAACTGAAACGGGCCCGCCCGGACGCAACCACCCACGATCTGTACACCCGGGCCGTCCGGATCGGCCGCGATCACATCTCGTCGACCGTCAACACCCTCTTCCTCGCTTACGCCGGAGCATCGCTGCCATTGCTGCTGCTGTTCGAAGAGGCCGGCCAATCGATCTCCTCCACCGCAACCCGCGAGATCGTCGCCGTCGAAATCGTGCGCGCGCTCGTCGGCTCGATCGGACTCGTCGCGTCGGTGCCGATCAGCACCGCCCTCGCCGCGACAGCACTCGGATCGACACGCCCGCCGGTCTCACCGGCCTAGCGAGCGCCCCACAGCCGATGTCTGGGATGAGGTGCGTACGGCGCGGGAGGCGACGTGGATACGCCATCGACCGGATCCAATGGGAGAACGACCGCGCCAACGACTGACATCGCCGAGCTGCCGATCAGGGGGCGCCGAATAACTCACCGGCAGATCGCTGCGTCCGATGGACGATCGCCAACCGAACGCGCTGACCCGATCGGAAATGCCGGACATCGCTCGGGCATTTAGGGTCGGGCGCCTTGGCGCATATCCTTCGCGCATGGATCTGGGCCTCGAAGGAAAGTCTGCTCTCGTTACAGGTGGGTCGAAGGGGATCGGTCTGGCGACTGCCCAGCTTCTGGTCGTGGAAGGCGCGTCTGTCCACCTCGCAGCCCGAGGTGAGGCCGACTTGGAATCCGCACGACGCAGCATCGAGCAGGAACACGGCGGATCCGTGACCGTTCACGCGGTGGACCTCTCTGACGGAGACGCGGCCCGCGACCTCGTAGACGCATGCCCCGACATCGACATTCTCGTCAACAATGCTGGAGCGATCGCCGCGGGCACTCTCGGCGACATCGATGAACCGCTGTGGCGTGAAGGGTGGGACCTCAAAGTCTTCGGATACATCAACATGATGCGGGCCGCGTACGACCAGATGAGGGTCCGGGGTGGGGGCGTGATCGTGAACGTGTGCGGCACGGCAGGCAACCAGCCAGCGGCCGACCATGTGCCGGCGACGACGGCGAATAGCGCCCTCATCACACTCACCCGCGCCGTGGGTGGCAAGAGCCTCGATGATGGCATCCGGGTCGTCGGGATCAATCCGGGCGACATGACCAACGAACGCGGCGAGA
>JABDKP010000162.1 GCA_013002175.1 Ilumatobacter sp. | reverse complement strand
GGCCGGGCCGGCCGGCGCGCTGGATGCGCCGTTGCGCGGGCGGATGGAACAGCACATGGGTGTCGACCTCGGCGGCGTGCGGGTGCACGACGACCGGGCGGCGGGGGCCGCGGCCGACGCGCTGAACGCGCGGGCCTTCACCGTCGGCCAGGACATGTTCTTCGGGCCGGGGCAGTACGCGCCCGACACGAGCGCGGGGCAGCACCTGATCGCCCACGAGACCGCCCACACCGTCCAGCAGCAGGGCGGCAGCGCCGGCGCGCAGCGCATCCAACGGGCGACGAAGGCGGACGCGAAATCGGCGGTCACCAAAGATCCGGACGCCACACCGACCGTGATTCCGAAGCTGGAGGGCGACGACTGGGCCGTCGACTTCACCGCGCCGGACGGCAAGGAGGGCACGATCACGTTGCCCGCCCTGCAGCTCCCGAAGGTCGGCGGGGCGCTGAAGGGGGCGACGCCGAGCGACGCCGCTGCGGTGGCGGACTCAGGCCGGTCGCTTCCGGAGGAGGGGAAGCCGTTCCGTCTCGATCCGGTGCCGAAGCGTCCCGAGGGCAAGGCGTACCAGACCTGGTTGGCCTACGCCGAGCAGCACTTCTCGGTACCGGCGAAGGCGGCGCTGGAAGCCCGGTTGAAGGAGCAGGCCGACGCCGCGCCGATCGTCAGAGGCGGCGCGAACGTGTACGTCCTACGCTCGGCCGGGAAGAAGGCGAAGACGTCCAAGACGATGCTCATCGGCACCACCGCCGAGTTGGCGATGCACGACAGCATCCTCCGCCCGATGCTCGGCCCGAAGGGCGGCGAGGCGTCGCTCGACGCCGACCACATCCTCGAACTCCAGATCGGCGGCCGGGACGCCGCCGAGAACATGTGGCTGCTGAAGAGCAAGTACAACCGGTCGGCCGGGTCGGCGATCTCCGGAGAGATCACGAAGTCGATCGGCAAGGTGCTCGGCGCTGCGTCGAAGCAGCTCGGCAAGACGAAGGGAGCGACGACGCCGAAGAAGCTCCCCACCGACGCCCTCGACGTGAAGCGAAACTGGGTGCTGCGCTTCCGCACGGTGAAACTCGGAACGAAGCTCGGCACCGTCACGACCTTCTGGACCAAGGCACAGATGCTGCGCGCGGAACAGATCAAGCATTTCTCTGCGCTGTCGGACAAGGAATTGATCCAACAGGGCTTCGTGTTCAAGGCAGGCGAAGTGCCCAGTCACATCAACGTGTTCCCGGGCAAGACCGGCGGCCGGGTCGCCCGATTCGACGTCAAGGGCGACAAGTTGAAGCGGCCCAAGTTCTTCTACCGCGGACTCCACATCATCGACGACGTCCCGTTCGTCGCCCCGACCGCGGAGACCAAGAACAGTGTCATCGCGTCGATCCCGGTGCGCCGCACGAAGAAGAAGGCGAAGGACTCCGACATCATCGTCTTCGCCGACAAGACGATCGACCTGCGCCACGACGAGAACCTCGGCTTCGGTGCCTACATCACGCGCAACAGCCTGGTGGCGGCGTTCAGGAACGTCGAGTTCAACCCGCTGAGCCCGCTGTCGTTCCCCGACGTGCAGATCACGCCCGACGGCGAACTGTCGGCGTTCGGATCGATCGCCTCCTCGAAGGCGCTCCTCCCGCAACTCCAGATCCCGATCAGGCTGCGCGGCGACGAGATCGTGCTCAGCTTCCCGATCCCGACCGAGCGGCTGAGCCTCGGACCGGTCAAGGTGACCGAGGCGGCGTTGAACCTCGGCGTCGGCCCGAAGGGGTTCTTCATGGAGGGCGCCGCTGGCATCGCCGTCGACCAACTCGGCTCGGGCCGACTGGTGGCGAAGACGACGAAGCGGGACACCGAGATCGCCGGCAAGTTCATCTTCGACTTCGACTTCGTCGAAAAGGCCGAACTCGACGCAACGTACTCCCTCGCCAGGGACGATTTCGAGATCGCCGGCACGATGACCGTCAAGAAGGGCTCGCTGCCGGGCGTGGAATCGGGATCGATCAGCGTCGCGGTCACCCGCGAGACGTTCGGCCTCACCGGCAGCCTCGCACTCGGTGGACTCCTCTCCGGCAGCTCGATCACCGTCGGCTACACGCCGAAGGCGGGGCTGCTGATCGAAGGCAAGGACCTGCCGCTCCCAGTCGACAAGCTGCCAGGTGTCTCCGGCGCCACGGTCACGGTGCGGGCGCGCCGCAGCCCGGACACCGGCGAGTGGGCGGTCGATGGTGCCGGCAAGGCGTCGTTGGCGGCCGGCGGCGCGAGCGGCTCGCTCGACATCACGTTCGACGGCGATGCGGTCCTGTTCGCCGGCCGTGTCGACGTCGCCAAGGGCCCGGCTGCGGGTTGGCTCGACATCACGGCGACGAACCGGGCGGTCGACGATGCCGGCGAACCGGTCGAGGGCGGCCCGGTCGGCGAGCTGAAGATCTGGGGCAAGGGCGAGGCGTCACTTGCGTTCGGCAAGGTGCTCACCGGGACCGCCGGAATCGAGTACACGCCGACCGGTCAGGTGATCATCTCGGGCGAAGTCGCACTGCCGCCGACGTTCGACCTGTTCGGGCTGAAGCCGTACACGAAACCCCTGATCAACGTCACCCTGCCGGACTTCTGGATCTGGGGCGTGAAGGTCGGGCCGGTCGGCTTCGGCATCTTCGCCTTCGTCGACGCCCGAGTCGACTTCACGGCGTTCGTCGGGCCGGGCCAGTTGCGCGACACCAAGGTCGAGGCGGTGATCGACCTCGACAAGCCGGAGGACGCGACGGTCGAGGGCAATGCGAAGTTCCACGTCCCGGCATTCGCCGGGTTCGTCATCGACGTCGGTGGCGGCCTGAAGGCGCAGGCGGGCATCGCCTACGTCAAGGGCCGGGTGGGGATCGACGGCACACTGGGGCTCGGCGCCGAGGCGAACTTCGACGTCGGTGTCTCGTGGAATCGGGCCGACGGATTCGCGGTCAAGACGCTGGCGGAGGTCAAGGCCCGGCCGAAGTTCTCGCTCGGTGTCAACGCGTCGGTGTCTGCCGGCGTCGACCTCTGGCCGGTCGACATCACCAAGACCTGGGGACCGTGGCGGAAGAAGCTCGGCGAATTCGGTCCCGACATGGAACTGAGCGCGTCGTTCCCGGTGGCGTGGTCCGAGCAGCAGGGTCTCGACCTCGATCTCGCCAACATCGTCGTCAAGAAGCCGGCGCTCGATGCCAAGGCGCTGATGATGTCGGCGTTCGACGTACTCGTCTGACGTGCGACCGCGACGTCACGCGACCCATACGCTGAACCCATGGGCTGGCTCGAGCCGCACGCGGAGGAGGTCAACTGCTACGTCACCACGACGGGACGGCGGACCGGGCGGCCGCACGAGATCGAAATCTGGTTCGGCGTCCTCGACGGCCGGCTCTACCTGATCTCGGGGAACGGCCCGACGGCGGACTGGTACCTCAACCTGATGGCCGAGCCTGACGTGACCGTGCGGATCGCCGACGAGACGCATGGCGGGCGGGCACGAGTCGTCGAGGACCCCGACGAGCGGCAGCGCGTCGGCGTGTTGATGGGGGACAAGTACGTCTGGGGCGGCGATCCCGACATCGGTCTCACGTACCAGGCGTGGAAGTTCGACGTGCCGGCGGTCGCCATCGAGTTCTGATACTGCTCAGCGCAGTCGGGCCCGGTCCATCAGCTCGGCGAGGTAGAGCTGCGCGAGCTGGTCGTTCAGCGCCCGCTTGTCGATCAGCGTGACCGGAGCCTGCGCCCACAGCGAGGACGTCGGATCGTCAGGCACGTCGTCGATCGTCGCGCTGATCGGCACGAGGTCCATCGGGTAGGACATGATCCGGAGCACTTCCAGCAGCGTGGTCTGGTCGATCTGTGCGACGTCGATCGCACCGGCGACGACGGCGTCGCCGAACCATGCGTCGAGGTTCGGCCGGGTCACGCGCACCGAGTTCACGGCCTCGTTCGGGAACAGCGGGCCCCATGTCTGCTCGGCGTCGTTCAATGCCCGGCCCAGGTCGAGGAAGCCGGCCGGACCCGGGCGCAGCGCCGCTTCGAACGTCGCGAATTGAGGGCCGAACTGGTCGAGTCGTTGGATCACGCTGGACACGGACACCGACCCGACGAACCGGTCCCGATCGACGATCACGATCCGCTCGATCGCGGTGAACTCGCGGGCGAGCGCGGCGAGGTAGTAGAGGCGAGTCATCCACCAGACGCTGTCGATGTCGATCGTCGTCACACGTTGCCCGCTCACCGCCGCCGCCTCGATCTCCTGACGGATCATGTGGGACATGCTGCTGTCGGCGACCACCGAGACCGGCTGCGTCAGGTGCACGAGGTTGGTTCGGACCCCGAGACTCGTGCCGAGGTTCGACACCGCCGCGGTGACCCTTGCCTCGAGGTCGGTGGGCGTCGTGAAGTACGCGACGAGCCGCTCGCTCTGGAGGTCCCGACGGAGGTCCCGGATCCGGTCGAGCCGGTCGGCCAGGGGCTGTCCGGCGTGGTCGGCATCGACGGTGAAGGCATCGATCAGACGCGGCGGCCACGGCGCGGTTTCCTCGAGCAGGAAGGCGAGAATCTCCTTGCCGGAATCCTTCGCCGCGAGGTACTCCAGGTGGGTGATCGACGTCTCGCCGGGGACCGCACTGGCGGGCGCGTCGGGCGGTAGCGCCTCGGGCACGTAGCCGTACCGCCACGCAAACACCCCGAGGTAGGCCTGGCACGGTGCGAGCTTCTTGAGGACCGTCTCGACCGGCGGTGCCGTCTCCGCCGTGAAATATTCCATCGCGACCACTTCGTGGCCGAGCTGCAGCAGGCTGCGGATGACCGCGGCGCGATGCTCGCCGAGATCGGCGAACGTGGACGACACGAAGATGCGCATCGGACTTCCCTCCGATCGCGATCGTAACCGACTGCGACGAGGGGGGTCGAGCGACCGGGAAACTGACCGCCGGCAGGATCAGCCGGACCGCCCGAGAATCGCCACGAGGAAGTCGGACGTCTCGGTGAACGGGCGGAGATCCCAGGTCGCGAGCCGAACCTGCGTATCGAGTCCGCCCGCTTCCACGTCGGCGAAGAACTCGGCGAACCCGTAGTCGCGACCGCGGCCGAAGCCGACGACCAGTCGCCCGCCGTCGCGGAGGTGGTCACGCAGCCGGGCGAGCACTGCCCGCCGCGTGCTCGGAGCGAGGAACGTCATCACGTTGCCGGCGGACACGATGAGGTCGAAGCCGTCGTTGATGCCGTGCGCCGGCAGGTCGAGTTCGGCGAGGTCACCGACGAGCCACGTCGCTTCGGGGCACGCTTCCCGGGCCGCATCGATCAGTTCGGGGTCGAGGTCGACGCCGACGACGTGGTGACCGGATGCGGCGAGCAGCGCGCCGACCCGGCCGGTGCCGCAGCCCGCGTCGAGAATGCGTGCGCCACGGGACGCCATCGCGTCGATCAGGCGCGCTTCGCCGCCGAGGTCGCGCCCCTCGGCCGCCATGTTCATGAACCGCTGGATGTACCAGGCCGAATGGTCCGGGTTCTGTGCGAGCAGGGCGAGCCAGCGGTTCTGGTCGGCATCGGGACTGGCCTCGCTCATCGGCGTCATCGTAGGAGCGCAGCAGGGAATCGGGCTCGTCGCGTCACCCGGCAGCGGGTGCCGATCGTCTCCAGATCAGGGGGATTCACACGCGAAACGGGGCACAGCATGCAGGCAACACGGTTCATCGGACCCGGCACCGGCGTTCTGGCGGTGATCGCAGTCGTCGTCAGCCAGGGGATCTCGGGCAGCATCGAGTCGGAACCGACCGACTCGACGGCGACGATCATGGCGGAGTTCCGGACGACGAGTGACGACATCGAGTTCGGCGCCGTCGTCGGCGTGCTCGCGCTCGGCCTCCTGCTGCTCTTCCTCGCGCATCTCCGCACCCGCTTCCACGACGGCGGCGCCCGGTGGGCGGGCGACCTGATGTCGCTCGGCGGGGCGACGCTGGCGGCGGCCGTGATGATCGTGATCGCGGCCCGGCTCGCCGGGGCGGAGGCCGGCGAGAACGCGCACAACGACGTGGTCCACGGGGTCGTCGACTTCCTGTGGAACGGAGCGTGGCTCTTCACGCCCGGGCTCCTCGCGCTCGGGGTCGGCATCTGCGTCGCCGCGTTCGGCCACCACGTCCTCCCGGTCTGGCTCGGCGTGTTCGGGGTGCTCGTCGCCGTGGGTGCGATCATGCCGTGGATCGGCCTCCCCCTGTTCGTGCTGTGGGTGCTCGCCGCCGCCGTCACGGAAATCGTCGGCCTCGCCCGGACGCCTGCCCCCGGCGACGATCCGGTCGACACCCGGGTTCCGGTCGCACACTGACGGCGCGATCGTTCGCGTCTCTGCCCGGGATGCCGGTTGGCTATCGTCGCGCACGACCCGGCGACCCAGCGGAGGACCAACGAGCGTGAGAAACAACATCGGACTGCACCTGACGAAGCGTGCCCTGCTCAACCCGGACCGGGAGGCGATCTTCGACGTCACCGCCGGCAAGCGGTTCACCTACGCGCAGGCGAACGCGCGGTCGAACCGAGTCGCCAACGCGATGACGTCGGCCGGCGTGGCGAAGGGTGACCGCGTGGCGACGCTGCTGATGAACGGCCACGAGTTCGTCGAGGCGTTCTACGGCCTCGGCAAGATCGGGGGCGTCACCGTCGCGCTGAACTGGCGCCTCGTCGCCGACGAGCTGGCGTTCATCCTCCACGACAGCGGCGCGGAGACGATGCTGTTCGGGACACCGTTCACCGAGGTGTGCACGGAGCTCCACTCCCGCGGCGCCGACGGCTCGAAGGTGACCCGGTGGATCCACGTCGGCGACGAGTCCGACACGCCCGACTGGGCGGAGAACTACGAGGCGGTCCTCGGCGCGACCACCGACGACGAGCCCGAAGCGGTCGCGGCCGACGACGACCTGCTGTTCATCATGTACACCTCGGGCACCACCGGCCTGCCGAAGGGCGTGATGCACAGCCACTCGACCACGCTGTGGAGCCTCGTCACCGCAACGGCGACCGCCGACATTCAGAAAGGCGCCCGCTACCTGATCGCGCTGCCGCTGTTTCACGTCGGCGCGCTCAACCCGATGATGTCGACGATCTACCAGGCCGGCTCGAACATCATCATGAGCGAGTTCGACCCCGTGCGGATCTGGGAGCTGTTCGGCGAGGAGAAGATCACCGTCACACTGGCGGTGCCGGCCGCGCTGCAGTTCATGCTGCTCACGCTCGACAAGGACAAGCACGACTACTCGACACTGCGCTGGGTGATGAGCGGCGCGGCCCCGGTGCCCGTGAACCTGATCGAGACGTACGCCGGGATGGGCATCGAGATCCATCAGGTGTACGGGTTGACCGAGACGTGTGGCCCGGCGTGCCTGATCGACCCCGACGACGCGATCGCCCGCGCCGGCTCGACCGGCAAGGCGTTCTTCCACACGGACGTCAAGATCGTCGACGAGGACGGCAACGAGGTCGGGCCGAACACACCGGGCGAGGTGCTGGTGCGCGGCCCGCACATCATGCTCGGGTACTGGAACCGTCCCGACGCCACCGCGGAATCGGTCGTCGACGGCTGGCTGAAGACCGGCGACATCGCCGTGCGCGACGAGGCCGGCTTCGTCTACATCCAGGATCGCGTCAAGGACATGATCATCTCCGGCGGCGAGAACGTCTACCCGGCCGAGATCGAGAACGTCATTGTCGGCGTTGCGGGGGTGAAGGAGTGTGCCGTCATCGGAGCGCCGTCCGAGAAGTGGGGCGAGTCACCGATCGCCCTCGTCGTCAAGGCCGACGAGGAGGTCACCGCGGACGCGATCCTGTCGGCGTGTCGGCAGAGTCTCGCCCGGTTCAAGCAGCCGGTGAAGGTCGAGTTCATCGCCGAGATCCCGCGCAACCCGACCGGCAAGGCGCTCAAGCGGATCCTGCGCGAGCAGTTCGCCGACCCCGTCGCCTGAGCGGGCCCTGTCAGCACCCGATGGCGTACGAGCACACCCAGACGTCGTACGTCGCACTCGTGGTGCTCGACGTCGTCGTGACGGTCACCATCCTCGCCTTCGTGCTGGGCGGCAGCCCGGCGCAGCCGATCGTCGTCGCCGTCGTGGCGTTCAGCGTGATCGCGGCGATCGTCTACGGATTCTCCCGGCTGACCGTGCGCGTCGACCCGGCGGCGGTGACCGCGTCGTTCGCGTGGGGTTGGCCGCGCAAGGTGATCCCGACCGACGAGATCGTTTCGGTCCGTGCGGTCCGCAACCGGTGGTACCACGGGTGGGGCGTCCGCAAGGTCGCCCGCGGCTGGATGTACAACGTGTGGGGGCTGGACGCGGTCGAGCTGGAGCGGCGCTCCGGCAAGGTGTTCCGCATCGGCACCGATCAACCGGTCGAGCTGGCCGCCGTCATCGCCGCCGCCACCGAGTCGTAGTCGTGCCAGGGAGTCCTCCGTAGTGCCGTGCACTACGACGACTCGGCTCTCACAGTACTGCCTGCGTGTCCATCGTCACGTTGATCAATACTCGCTTGCCCCGATTCACCTAATTATGTGATCGTGACATGTCGGCCTTTTGGCTGGAGCGAGGAGCTCGGAATGACCGATTTGACGAATGGTTCCACAAGCTCAAAACAGAGACTGCGGAACGTGGGCGCCGGGGTGATCATTGCGCTCCTGATCGTCGGACTCCTCGTTGCACGATCTCGGAGTTCCGGGACGTCGGATGGCGCGACCTCTGAGGTCCTGTCCGCCCTGTCGGTCGAGCAGAGCTCGGCAAACGAAGCTACACCTGGGGCCACGGCGGCCGACGGTGATGGTGCTGAGACAGCAACGGACGCGTCTGCGACCGGGGCTCCGACGACCGAACTGGCCACGGTACTGTCGTCGACCACCGTCGAGGAGCCACCCGCCACCGAGTCCGATCGGTCCGCTCGCGAGTTGTCGGAGCGACCAGAAGATGGAGCGGCCACCGAGTCGACCGAGTCCGCGACGACCGACGCGTCGAGCGGGCCATCGGCGGTATCGACGGGACCCTCCGGTCGTGAGCCATCGTCGAGTGGGTCGATCGCCGGCACAACGCCCGAGTCCGCTACGACGCTGCAGTCCGGCACGGCGCCCGAGTCCGCTACGACGCTGCAGTCCGGCACGGCGCCCGAGTCCGCTACGACGCCGCAGTCCGGCACGGCGGGTCCGACGCCGGGAGCGAACCTCGCCTTTTCCTGCAC
>JABDKP010000141.1 GCA_013002175.1 Ilumatobacter sp. | reverse complement strand
CCGAACGACAGCTTCTACCGCATCGACACGGCGCTGGTCGTCCCGCAGGTCAGCAAGGACTCGTGGAAGCTCTCGATCGCCGGCCTCGTCGACAACCCGATCGAGCTGACGTTCGACGAGCTGCTCGCCCGGCCGCAGATCGAGCGGTACATCACGCTGTCGTGCGTCTCCAACCCGGTCGGCGGCGACCTCGTCGGCAACGCGCTGTGGCAGGGCGTGCTGCTGCGCGACATCTTCGACGAGGCCGGGCTGCAGCCGGGGGCCGAACAGGTCGTCAGCCGTTCGGTCGACGGGTGGACGTGCGGCACGCCGATCGAGGCGATCATGGACGGGCGGGACTCGATCCTCGCCGTCGCGATGAACGGCGAGCCGCTGCCGGCGCAGCACGGCTACCCGGTGCGGATGGTGGTGCCCGGCCTGTACGGCTACGTCTCGGCGACGAAGTGGGTGACCGACATCCGCCTCACCCGCTGGGAGGATTTCGACGCCTACTGGGTCCCTCGGGGCTGGTCGAAGCGCGGCCCGGTCAAGACGATGGCCCGGATCGACACGCCCCGGAGCGGCAGCGACCACACGGGCGAGGTCGTGATCGGCGGCGTCGCGTGGGCGGTGCACCGTGGCGTGTCGAAGGTCGAGCTGCGCATCGACGAGGGGGAGTGGCACGAGTGCGAGCTCGCCGGCGTGCCGACCGCCGACACGTGGGTGCAGTGGGCGTACCGGTTGGACGGCGCCGCCGAGGGCCGCCACGTCGTCGAGGTGCGGGCGTTCAACGGCGACGGCGAGCCCCAGCCCGAGGAGCCGGCACCGGTCGCCCCGAACGGCGCGCAGGGGTACCACCGCATCGCCGTCGACGTGAAGGTCGCCTGACGCAGCACGGCCGGCGCGACCCACGGTGGGCGCGTCGGCCACCGCCCGGCGCGACAGAAATTTCTTCCGGATTTCTGTGGCCCCACGGTGGCTGGAGACGGGTCTGCGCGCGCGTTGCAGCGGCGTCGCCTACCGTCCGCCGTCTGATCCCGTTCACGTCGTGCTCGACGCAGTGCGCTCGGCGTAGGCAGGGCGTAGTTGAACATGGCGGCACGCGATCAATCGCACCGCATCGCCCCAGCTCACGGGTAGACAGCGGTCGCGCGGCCGGGTATCATCGAACACATGTTCCCGACGATGATCAACGAGTTGGCCGCCCATTCGATGGCCGAGCTCGACGATGCGCTGGCCGCCGCCAAGCGCCGGCGGGACGAGGCCGACATGACGATCGCGGCGATCACTGCGGTGGTCGAGCAGCGCCAACTCCATCACGAGCACGGGCACCGCGCCGTCACCGGCTACCTCAAGCAGCAGCTGAACTGCCCGTCCGCCGAGGCCCGCCGGATCAAGCGGCGGTCACGGTTGTTGAACCATCATCCCGAGATCGGCGATCTGCTCGGGGCGAGCCGGATCGGTGCTGCCCAGGTCGACCTGTTGGCCGATGCCCAGCAGCACCGGGTGGCGGGGGAGCGGTTCGCCGAGTTCGCACCGCTGCTGTGCGAGCAGGCCGAGACGCTCGAGTACGCCGACCTGCGGATCGCCGTCGACCATTTCATCAGCTGCGCTGACCCGGATGGGTCGTTCGACGACCACGAGTTCCACGAGCAGCATCGCACGGCGTCGGTCACCGAAACCGGTGGTGCGGTCAGCGTCCACGCCAACGGTGGCGACCCGATCCAGGCCGTCGAGATGAAGACGATCTTCGACCGTGCCGTCGAAGCCGAGTTCCGCAAGGACTGCGACGCTCGCCGTGCCCTGCACGGTGACAATGCGCTGGCGCACCCGCTGCCGCGCACGTCCGAGCAGCGCACGTTCGACGCGTTGCATCAGATCTTCGTCGATTCGGTCACCGCGCCGGCCGACGGCAAGCGCCCCGAGCCGCTGGTCAACATCATCATCGACCCGACGACCGCGCTCGAAGCGCTCGCTCGTCACGGCCTCCTCGATGTCGACGGCGATCTCGACAATGCGGCTCCGACTGGCCGAACCGACCTGATCGACCCGACGTCGCGGCGCTGCGCCACCTCGACGGGCACCGCGGTGCACCCCGACGTGGCGCTCCGGGCGATGATCCGCGGCAGCATCCGCCGGGTCGTCGTCGACGCGCACGACGTGGTGATCAACCTCGGTCGCACCCGCCGGCTGTTCACCGGCAACGCACGGCGGGCCGCACAGCTGCTGGCGGTGCGGTGCACCCACCGTGGGTGCGACATCCCCGCCGAGTTCTGCGACGTCGACCACCTCGACGAATGGGCCCGAGATCGCGGTGGCACCGACCAACACAACTCGGCGCCCCAGTGCCCGGCCCACGACCAGTCGAAACACCGCCGACAACTCCGCGGCAGACGCGACCGGTACGGTCGGATCCACCTGGTCAAACCCGACGGCACCGTGATCAAACCCCTCAACGCCCGCGATCCCGTCTGGGCCGATCCCGACCCGCCCAGCACCATCCCGTGGGACGACTGGGTCCGAGAACACGCCCCCAACGCAGCACGGCACCCGGGCTGGACGATCACGGTCCACGACGTCCGGGTCTGCTGACACATCCCATGGCGGCTCCGCAGTCCGCGACCCCGTGATGCCGGGTCGGCCGACTGTGCTGAAATTCGGCTTGACACATCGCTCAAGATGAGACGATAATCTCGTCAAGCGACAACAATCCCAATAGAGGAGCAGACATGACCCAGACCACGAAGTCGACAACGAGCCCCGACGTGATGGACCAACTCCTCGCCGACCATTTCTCGGCCGAGGCCGTGCATGACATGGACGGCATCATCGCCACGCTCAGCGACGACTGCGAGCATGACGTGGTCGGGTGGCCAACCGGCGTCAGCAACGGCCACGACGAACTCAAGCCCTTCTACGAGCGGCTGTTCGCCGACTTCGAGACGGGATCGGTCGAGCCGCGGCGGCGCTACTACGGAGACGACTTCTGCGTCGACGAGGTCCTCTGGAAGGGCAAGGCGACCGGCCAGCCGTTCGGGATGCCTGGCAACGATCGGCCGGTCGAGTTCCGGATGCTGCACGTCTGCGAGTTCGCCGACGGGAAGATGACCCGCGAGAACGTCTGGCTGGACACTGCGACGCTGTTCGCGCAGCTCTCCGCCTGATCCGCCGATGTCATCGACCCGGTTCGCAGAAGGACGCGTCAACCAGAAAACCCGCACGCGCATGGCGCTGCTCGACGCAGCGCGGCAGCTCATCGAGCGCGGCGAGGACCCGACGCTCGAGCTGGTGGCAGAAACGGCGCTGGTCTCGCGAGCCACGGCCTACCGGTACTTCTCGTCAGCAGAAGCGGTCCTCGCCGAGGCGTCGATCGATGGCGCTCACCTCGGCACACCCGGCGAGGTGCTGTCGACGCTCGACCCCGGCGCTGGTGTCGCGGATCGGGTCGAGCACGTCGTTCGCCACGTCTCCCGACAGCTCGTCGCCAATCCCCGCGCAACCCACCTGATGATGCGCAGCGTCTACGACCTCTGGCTCATCGAGCCAGAAAGCCGGGTCGGCCGGCGCATCGACTTCCTGGAGGCCGCACTGGACGGTCACGACGACGCACTCGACCCGGACCGACGATCCCGTCTGCTGCACGGCCTCACCCTCGTCTGTGGGGCCGAAGCCGTCCTCTCCGCACTCGACGTGAGCCGACTCGACGCAGACGAAGCCATCGAGACCATTGCGTGGGCCGCACGTTCGTTGGTCCACCAGTCCCTCATCGACTGACGGACCCGAGCGAACCTCGGTTGCGTCACTGCGGTCGCCCGCTGGTTGAGTCGACTCAGCCGCGCAGTGACGCGGCCTTCTGCTCGAGCGCCTCGATCAGCTCGTCGAAGGCGGAGCTGAAGCTGGCGACGCCCTCGCGCTCGAGTTGGTCGGCGACGTCGTCCATGTCGACACCGACCTCGGCGAGGTCCTTCCAGACGCGCTCGGCTTCGTCGACGTCTGCGTCGACGCGGCGGGCGAGCGTGCCATGGTCGGCGAACGCCTCCATCGTGGCGTCAGGGAGCGTGTTGACCGTGTGCGGCCCGATCAGCTCGTCGACGTACAGCGTGTCGGGGTAGGCGTCGTTCTTCGTCGACGTCGAGGCCCACAGCGGGCGCTGGACCCGGGCGCCTCGTGCCGCCAGTGCCTCCCACCGCTCGCCGGAGAACTTCTCCTTGAACAGCTGATACGCGAGCTTGCCCTGGGCGACGGCGGCCTTGCCGCGCAGCGCCATCGCCTGGTCGGTGCCGATCGCCTCCAGGCGCGTGTCGACCTCGGTGTCGACCCGGCTGATGAAGAAGCTGGCCACGCTCGCCACCCGTGACAGGTCCGCGTCCGGGTCCTCGGCGAACCGCTCCAGGCCCCTCAGATATGCCTCGATCACATCGGCATAGCGGGGAAGGCTGAAGATCAACGTGATGTTGATGGATCGGCCCTCGGCGATCATCTGCTCGATTGCGGCGAGCCCTTCCTGGGTCCCGGGGATCTTGACGAGCAGGTTGCGCCGGTTGATCCGTTCGTGCAACTCACGCGCTGCCGCTTCGGTGCCCGGGCCATCGTGCGCGAGGTCGGGGGCGACCTCGACGCTGACGAAGCCGTCGACGCCGTTCGAGTGGTCGTACACCTTCGAGAACACATCGCACGCGCTGTGGATGTCCTGGATCACGAGCGACCAGTAGTCGTCGAGCGTCGGGCCCTCGTCCTGCGCGATCTCGTTGAACTGCTCGTCGTAGTCGGCCGAACCCTGGATCGCCTTCTGGAAGATCGACGGGTTCGACGTCAGGCCGCGGACGCCGCGCTCACGCAGTTCGACGAGCTTGCCGGACGTGATGTAGCTGCGCTTGAGGTTGTCGAGCCACGGGCTCTGGCCGTGCTCGTCGTAGAGGTTGCTGAGACGGTCGCTCATGAGGTGCTCCGTTCGTGGTCGCTGGAGGAGTTGTTGACGAGGTCGGTCGCGTGCTGGACGACGTGTCCGACGTTGATCCCGAGTTTGTCCAAAACGAGACTTCCCGGTGCGCTCGCTCCGAAACGGTCGATGCCGACCGAGTCGTCCGCATACTTCGCCCAGCCGAACTCGACGCCGGCTTCCACCGAGAGCACCGGTACGCCGGACGGGAAGATCTCGGCGTGGTAGGCGTCGTCCTGCTCGTCGAAGCGGTCCCAGCTCGGCATCGACACGACCTGGGCAGCGATGCCGTCGGCCGCGAGTTGCTCGGCAGCGTCGACGCAGACCGACACTTCACTACCGGTGCCGACGAGCACGACGGCGGGGTCGACCGCAGATCGTACGATGCCGGCGCCACGGTGGACGGCGGAACCGTCGGTGGTCACGGTGATGTTCTGGCGGCTGAGGATCAGCGCCGACGGTCCGTCGTGGCGGACGATGTCGGCCCACGCCTGGATCGTCTCGTTGCCGTCGGCCGGGCGGACGACGTGCAGGCCGGGCATCGCCCGCAGTGACGCGAGTTGCTCGACCGGCTGGTGCGTGGGGCCATCCTCGCCGACGCCGACCGAGTCGTGCGTGAACACGAAGCAGACCTTCGCCCCCGAGAGCGCGGCGAGGCGGATCGGTGGGCGCATGTAGTCGGCGAACACGAAGAACGTGGCGGTCACCGGGAGCACGCCACCGTGCTGGGCCATCCCGACGGCGGCAGCGCCCATCGCGTGCTCGCGGATGCCGTAGTGGATGTACTGGCCCGACGGGTTGTCGGCGGCGAACGGGCTCGACTCGGGCAGTGCGACGCCGTTGCTGCCGGTGAGGTCGGCGGACCCGCTGATCAGGCCTGGGAGGCCCTTGAACGTTGCGTCGAGCACGTTCTGGATCGCCTTGCGGGTGGCGAGTGACTCGCCGAGCTCGTAGCTCGGCAGGTCCGCATCCCAGCCGTCGACGCCGGTCGCGCCCCACGCCGCCTGCCACTCGGGGCTGGACGTGACGTCGGTCGACGCCGCCGACCATGCCTCGTGGGCCTCGCGGCCGCGGCCGCCGACATGTCGGCGGTACGCCTCGACGAGATCCGGCGGTGACCAGAACGGCTCGTCGGGGATGCCCATCACCGCCTTCGTGCGCGACACGTCCTCCGCGGAGAACGGGTTGCCGTGGGCGGCGTGAGTGTCCTCGTGCTCGGGGGACGGGCGCCCGATGTGCGTCCGCAACATCAGCAGCGTCGGCTTGTCGGTGCCCTTCGCCGCGTTCAGCGCCGACTCGAGTGCGTCGAGGTCGTCACCCGCGTCGCCGAGGTCGACGACGTCCCACTGGTAGGCCCGGAAGCGGGCCGCGACGTCGTCACTCGTCGAGAGGTCGGTCGTGCCGTCGATCGTGATCTTGTTGTCGTCGAACACGCAGATCAGGTGCCCGAGGCCGAGATGGCCGGCGAGCGACGCGGCCTCGTGGCTGATCCCCTCCATCAGGCAGCCGTCGCCGGCAATGACGTACGTGTAGTGGTCGATCGCCTCCGACCCGAAGCGGGCCCGCAGGTTCTCCTCGGCGATCGCCATGCCGACGGCGTTGGCGAGGCCCTGCCCGAGCGGGCCCGTCGTCACCTCGACGCCCGTGGTGTGGCCGGCCTCCGGATGGCCCGGCGTCGCGGACTCCCACTGGCGGAATGCCTCGAGGTCGTCGAGTTCGAGGCCGTAGCCGGACAGGTACAGCATCGAGTACTGGAGGATCGACGCATGTCCGTTCGACAGGATGAAGTGGTCGCGGTCTGCCCATTCGGCGTCGGCCGGGTCGTGCTTCATCACCCGGCTGTAGAGCACGTGGGCGAGCGGCGCGAGGGCCATCGCCGTGCCCTGGTGGCCGCTGTTTGCGGCGAGTGGGCCGTCCATCGCCATCCCCCGGATGAGTGCGATGGCGTTGGAATCCTGTTCGGCAGTCAGTGACACGCGCGGCAGGCTACTGGACGGGGTGGGGCCGCGACCCAACGCTCGGCCGATCGGATTCGGCCGCTCGGCTGGCCGGTTCAGGCGACCGGATCAGTCGGCCGGCGGCAGCAGTGTGAACGGGACGATGTGCCACGGGTTCTTGTCGACGCGGCAGTGGGCGAAGATCTGGCCGTAGTCCTCGAAGTCGAGTTCGCCGCGCACGAGCCGGTAGGTGAATTTGCCGGGCTCGACCGTGAACGGGCTGACGTTGCGGGCAACCTGTTCGCTGTCCTCGTCGACGCCGCGCCGGAAGACCACCTCGAACACACCACTGCCCGACTCGCCCTCCGGGCAGAAGATCAGCCCGACGAGATGCGGCGTCAGCGTGAGCGGCACCGGCGAGGGGGCGGCCTGCGAGAACATCACGCCGGTCATGTCGATGCGGGTCGACGGGCCGGGCGCCTGACGCATCTCGAAGTTCTCGACGAACAGTGCCGAAACGATCTGCATCTGCCGGATCGTAACGCTCACTCGCCGAGGGAGAACCTGATCCGCCGGTTGTGTTTGCCCTTGTTCTCGATCTTGCCGATCACGAACGGCCGCGACTCGGCCGTGTTGGTCAGGTGGGTACCGCCGCAGGCCTGGCGGTCGAGGCCGTCGACGTCGATCAGCCGCAGCCGGCCGTCGGGGGTCGGCGGCGGAGCGACCGACAGCGAACGCACGAGTCCCGGCGTGGCCGTCGCCTCGTCAGCGTCGACGTACACCGCTTCGACAGCGAGCCCTCGGGCGATCACGTCGTTGACGGGCTGGGCGAGTGCCCGCAAGCGGTCGTTGTCGATCGCGGTGAGGTCGAAGTCCATCCGGCCGGTGCCGTCGCCGTTGATCTGTGCACCCGTCACGAGCGACCCTGCGAACTCGTCGAACACGAACGCGTTGAGCACGTGGCTCATCGTGTGCAGTGACGCGACCCGCCGACGGTGGTCGGCATCGACCTGCACCCGGACGTCACCGCCGACCACCGCGTCGCCGTCGGCGAGGACGTGCCACCACGTGTCGCTGTCGACCTCGATGCGGTCGACCGCGACGACCCCGCCCGCATGTTCGATCACGCCGACGTCACCGACCTGCCCGCCACCCCCGGGATGGAATGCGGACTGCGACAACGCCACGGCGCCCGGCCGCGCGTCGACGACGACAGCCTCGTGCACGTAGAGGTCAGGCTGCTCGTGGCACAGATAGATCGCCATCTCCAGATCGTACGAAGTCAAAGTTGTGCCAGGCACAACTTTGACGGTCACATCAGGCGGTGGGGGATGCGGATGACGACGCGGTACGAGCCGGCGATCGGGACGGGGCCGAACGTTGCGGAGTCGACCGTCGGGGCGTCGTCATTGTCGGACGTGACGGTCATCTGGTCGCCGTCGACCCGCTCGACGCGCTTGACCAACCAGAACCCGGGTCGGGCCGGATGCTCCACGCACCGCAACTGCCCGGCGCCGGCGCCCCGCACCGGCACGGCGATCAGGCCCTGGCCGGCGACGAGGGTCGGCTCCATCGAACGATCGGCGACGACGAATCGGCGCGGGAGGCGACCTCGCAGGGTGCGCAGCAGTGAGGACAGCATGGATTTCGGGTGAGGTTCGGCAGGTGGGACGCGCCGCAGTGTAGGTTTCGGCGGGTCAGTCCACGGGAACGTCCCGCGCTCCCCACTCACCAAGGAGGCTCCATGCTCGCCAGATTCTTTGCATCGGCAACCGTCGCTCACGCCCACTGCGACCTGTACTGCGGGGTGTACGACCCGGCGCAGGCGAAGATCGAGGCGATGTCGGTCCTGAAGACGGCGAAGAAGTACGCCGAGTCCGATGACGAGGTGTTCCGCAACCGCTGCATCATGATCAAGGAGCAGCGCGCCGAGGAGACCAAGCACCATCTCATGGTGCTGTGGGCCGACTTCTTCGCCCCCGCCCACTTCGAGGAGTTCCCCGAACTGCACCAGCTGTTCTGGGACGCGATCCACCAGGCGGGCGAGGCGAAGAAGACGATGGATCCCGCGGCCGGTGAGCAGCTGATCGAGTACATCGACCAGATCGCCGAGATCTTCTGGAAGACCGAGAAGGCCAAGGGGATGGGCGTCTACCCGCCGTCGTAACCCGCCTCGAAGCGCCCGCCCGCACGTCGATTCGCCCGTCGCGCCGAGCGCGATCGCGGCTAGGTTTCGGAGTCCAATGTCGACTCCCGCCGCACCGGCCGTCGTGCCCGGTCACGAACGATCGACACGTGACCAGATCCTCGATGCGGCCGTCATCTGCTTCGCCCACGCCGGGTACAGCGGTACGTCACTCAACGACATCGCGGCGGAGGTCGGGATCCGCCGGCCCAGCCTCCTGCACCACTTCTCGTCGAAGGACACGCTCTACGGCGAGGTGTTCGAGCGGCTGCTGTCCGACTGGTTCGCGCGCCTCGTCAGCGCGATCGACGCGCCGGCGACCGGCTGGCCGAAGGTCGAAGGCGTCCTGCGCGCGGGGTTCACGTTCTTCGCCGACAACCCCGACTACGTGACGTTGATGCGACGCGAGGCGATCGACGGTGGCGCCCACCTCGGCATCGACCTCGCGGCCGTGCTGCGCCCGATTTTCGACCAGGCTGCCGAGTACTTCCAGCGGGAGATGGACGCGGGCACGTTCCGCCAGCAGAACGCTCAGCAACTGCTGCTGACGGGGTACGGCGCGCTGCTCAGCTACTTTTCCGACGCGCCGTTCCTCGAGGGGCTACTCGACGAGAACCCGCTGTCGCCCGCCGCGCTCGAACGTCGCAGCGCCCACATCATCGAGTTCTTCCACGCCGCCCTCGTGCCCACCTGATCCGACGAGCCGAGACGCGAGCCGCGCGCCGACAACGTCGTGCCTGGCACAACTTTGTCGGAGAGCCCCGAATTCGGCATGCCGCGAAACTACGGTGGCTCCCTGATGTCATCGCCGTCCACCGCGCCAGCCACGCCGACGTCGACGTTGTCCGAGCAGGCGTCGAAGGCGATCCTCGCCGACTACGGCGTACCGATCGCCGCCGAGCGCGTGGTTGCGACTGCCGCCGAGGCAGCGGGCGCCGCCACCGAGATCGGCTTCCCGGTCGTCGCCAAGCTCAACGGCGACCAGATCGCGCACAAGACCGAACGCGGACTGATCCGGCTCCGCCTCGCAGACGAAGCGGCCGTCGAAACGGCAGCGACCGACCTGCTCGCGGCCGCCCGCCCCGACGACGGCGACGTGAACGTCCTGATCGCACCGATGATCAGCGGCAACCGCGAACTGATCGCAGGGGTCGTGCGCGACGCGCAGTTCGGGCCCACGGTGATGCTCGGAGTCGGCGGCATCCTCGCCGAGGCGGTCGCCGACGTCGTGTTCCGTCCCGCTCCGGTCGACGCGGTGACGGCCGACGAGATGATCGACGAGCTCGCGATGCAGCGGTTGCTCGGCGAGTTCCGGGGCGAAGCACCGGTCGATCGCCGTCGCCTCGCGGACGTGCTCGTCGGCCTCGGTCGGCTCGCGATCGAACGCGCGGACATCGCCAGCGTCGACATCAATCCGCTGATCGTCGACGCCTCCGGCTCGGTCGTCGCCGTCGACGGCTTGGTCGAGGTCGGCCCGCCCGACGACACCCGGGTGTCGTTGCGTCCCCGCCCGACCGACGAGCAGTTCCGGGCGTTGTTCGAACCCCGGGGCGTCGTCGTGTCGGGCGCGTCGACGCATCCGGGCAAGTTCGGCTTTGTTTCGCTGCACAACATGCTCGCGGGCGGCTACGCCGGTGCGGTGTACGGCACCAACCTGAAAGCCGAGCTCGTGCTCGGGGTCCAGACGGTCGCGGACATCGCCGAACTGCCCGACGGCGAGATCGACCTCGTCTTCGTGTGTACGCCGGCGTCCGGCAATCCCGACCTCCTACGAGCCTGCGCGGCCAAGGGCATTCGCGCCGCGTTCCTCACGTCGGCGGGCTATGGCGAAGCGGGCGACGAGGGCCAGCGCGCGGAGGACGAACTGGTCGCCCTGGCCGATGAGCTGGGGATCCTCCTCGCCGGCCCCAATGGCCAAGGCGTCGTCAGTACGCCGGTCGACCTGTGCGTCCAGATCGTCGCACCGATCCCTCCCGCCGGTGGCATCGCGGTCGCCAGCCAGAGCGGCAACTTCGTGTCGAGCTTCCTCAACCTCGCGCGCTCGACCGGCGTCGGGATCAGTCGGGCGATCTCTGCCGGTAATGCAGCAGCGGTCACGGTCGCCGACTACCTCGACTGGTACGCCGCCGACGACGCGACGACCGTCGGGCTGGCGTACATCGAAGGTGTCACCGACGGGCGGGGCCTGATGGAGCGGCTCGCCGGCGCAGCCGCGCGCAAGCCACTCGTCGTCGTCAAGGGCGGCGCCACCGAGGGCGGCGCGCAGGCCGCCGCCAGCCACACGGGAGCGCTCGCCGCCGACGACAAGATCTTCGACGGCGCGTGCCGCGGTGCCGGCATCACGCGGGCAACGACGGTGTCCGAAGCGTTCGACGCCGCCGCCACGTTCGCGACGCAACCGCTCCCGGCCGGGCCGAACGTGATGGTGCTCACGACCGTCGGCGGCTGGGGCGTCGTCACTGCGGACGCGATCACCCGCGACCCGGACCTCGTACTGATGGACATCCCGGCCGACCTGGAGGCGGCGATCGACGACCTGCTGCCGCCGCGGTGGAGCCGGAACAACCCGATCGACTGCGCGGGTGGGGAAACCCGTGACACCGTCCCGGCCGTGATGGAATTGTGCGCCCAGCATCCCGACGTGCACTCGATCATCTACCTCGGCCTCGGCATCCAGTCGAACCAGGCGCGGTTGATGCGGTCCGGGCCGTTCTATCCCGACCACGGACTCGAACGGATCGTCGACTATCACGAGCGCCAGGACGCCCGATTCGCCCACGCGGCGCACGACCTCAGCGTGTCCAGCGGCAAACCCATCCTGACCGCAACCGAGCTGGCGGTCGCCGACCCCGCCAACGCCGGGCCGGCGACGGTGCGAGCAACCGGCCGGCTGTGCTACGCCGGCGGCGAGCAGGCCGTCACCGCACTCGGCCACCTCGTCCGTCATACGCGATTCCGCCGGGCGCGCTCAACGTGAGCCAGCAGTACGGCCGGCGGAGCACCGACTGGCCGGTTCACCGACCCCCACCATCCGGAGCGATCCGCCGGCCGCCGCGCCGGCGTGGCCCGGGCCCGTGGATCATCCTGCTCGTGTTCGCACTGGCGCCGGCGATCGGGCTGTTCGTCGTGTACAACTGGGCCGACGGCGCCGTCGACGAGAACGAGCCGGCGCCGCCGCCACCGAGCACGGTCGTCGCGCCGCCCCCGTTCGCCGACCCGCTCGCCACCCAGATGCTGTCGCTGCGGCGGTTCCCGGCCGTGCTGTCGCGAGAGGTCAACATCGCCGGGTTCCAGGAATCGCTCGTGCCGTTCCTCGGCTCGATCAACGACCGCTCGTGCGTCGCCGTGTCGGTCGACGGCGTCGCCGTCGGTGTGCAGAATCCGGATCTCGCAGTCATCCCGGCCAGCAACGAGAAGCTGATCGTCGCCGCCGTCGCCCTCGAGGTGCTCGGCGCCGACACCCGCCTCACGACCACCGTGTCGGCCGCCGCTGCGCCCGTCGACGGCCTGATCGCGGGCGATCTGTACCTCGTCGGCGGGGGCGACCCGCTCCTGTCGTCGGACTGGTACCCCACGTCGAACCTCGAGCGCTATCCGGTGACGACGCCGACGTCGCTGGACGCGCTCGCCAACGGCGTGGTGGCCGCGGGCGTCACCCGCGTCGCCGGTGCCGTCGTCGGCGACGGCGGCCGGTACGACGACGAGTTCTTCGCCCCCGGCTGGGGGATCGGCGTGGCCGGGCTGGAGGCCGGCCCCTATGACGCACTGATCGCCAACGACAGCCGCGTGCTCGGCGACGACCTGCGGGCCGCCGACCCGAACGAGGGTGCCGCCCGCGAATTCCTCCGGCTGCTGGCCGAACGGGGCATCACGGTGGAGGGCGGCGCCGCGGCCGGGGAGGCACCACCGGGGGCGGTCGCGCTCACGTCGATCGACTCGGCGCCGGTCACGAGCATCGTCGCGGAGATGCTGGCCAACAGCGACAACAACACCGCCGAGCTGCTCGTCAAGGAGATCGGCGTGCAGGGAGAAGGTGTCGGATCGCGGGAGGCGGGGCTGCGGGTGATGGCGGCGACGTTGGCCGGTTGGGGCATCGACACGACCGGTGTGGTGCTCTCGGACGGGTCTGGGCTGAGCCTCGACAACCGGCTGACGTGCGCCGTCCTGCTGTCGGTGCTGCAGCGGTTCACCCCCGACAGCAGCTTCGGACGCGGGCTGCCGGTCGCCGGCGAGTCGGGCACCCTCGCAAACATCTTCAACGACCACCCGATCGCCGGCCGCCTGTCCGGAAAGACCGGCACGCTGACCAATCCGCCCT
Source organism: Ilumatobacter sp. (assembly GCA_013002175.1). Classification (GTDB taxonomy): domain Bacteria; phylum Actinomycetota; class Acidimicrobiia; order Acidimicrobiales; family Ilumatobacteraceae; genus Ilumatobacter_A. The sequence continues at coordinate 7,394 of JABDKP010000141.1, read as the reverse complement.
TCAATGCCGACCCACCGGGCGTGAAGGCGCTGGCCGGGTACGTCACGGTCGACGGCGGGAGCGCGATCGAGTACGTCCTGGTTCTCAACGGGCCGACCATTGCGGACCAGAGTGAATACCGGCCGGTCTGGAACGCGCTCGTCGACGTGCTCGCCGGCTATCCGGCCGGTGCGACGCCGGCCGAGTTGGGGCCGCGATGACGTGCACCACGGCCCGGGGCGCGGCCGATTCGTCGCCGATCCGAAGTAGACAACCACAGTGAACATGCGGGTCGACGTCGTGGCGGCGCCGGTCAGGTACCGGCGGATGCCGTTGGTGTTGTTGCTGCTGATCGCGATCGTGCCGACCGTGATTCTCGCGGCCGCCTACCTGCGTCTCGATCGCGAGGCCGATCGTTACGACGCCCGGGTCGAGGCGCTGGCGACGTCGAGCCTCGGCGAACCGGGAGATCTCGACGATCTCGACGACGCACTCTCCGCAGCCGAGGTCGCGGCCGCGGCGCGCCGGGCTGCGCTGTCGACGTCGTTGTTCCAGTATCGGCGGATCCCCGGGCCGAGCGCCGACCTCGCGAACGCGATCGAGTTGCGCAGTGAGGTTCGGCCGGTGTTCGGGTTCCTCAACGAGGAGTCGTGCGTCGCCGTGTCGGCGAACGGCCTGGACGTCGCCGGCCACAACCCCGACCGCGCCGTCGTCCCGGCCAGCGTGCAGAAGGTGCTCGTCGCCGCCGTCGCGCTGGAGGTGCTCGGCCCGGACTACACGTTCACCACCTCGGTGCGCACGCCGCTCCCCGTCGACGGCGTCGTCGAGGGCGATGTCTACCTCGTCGGGGGTGGCGACCCGCTGCTGACGTCGGATGACTACCCGATCGATGAGGACCGATACCCGGCGTTCAGCACGACCTCGCTCGACGTCCTCGCTGACGCGTTCGTCGCCAACGGCATCACGCGGATCCGGGGCACGGTGATCGGCGACGGCACGCGCTACGACGACGAGTTCGTCGTCGAGGGGTGGGGGCCGGGCGTCGCGTTCGACAGCGCGGGACCGTACGACGCGCTGCTCGTCAACGACGCGCGGGTGCTCGGCCGCGGCCAGGCCGACGACCCCAACCGGGGCGCCGCCCGCGAGCTGGCCCGGCTGCTCGGCAACCGCGACGTCCGCGTCGACGACGGGTGGGGGAGCGGCCAGGCCGCCACGAACACCCAGGTGATCGGCACCGTGGAGTCGGCCCCGCTGAGCGAGATCGTCCGGGAGATGCTGACCACGAGCGACAACAACACCGCAGAGATGCTGGTCAAGGAGATCGGTCGTGCCGATGCCGGTGCGTCCGAGACCGCGGGAATCGGCACCCGGGCGGCCGGCCTGACCGTGATCGACCGCACGTTGCGTACGTGGGGTGTGCCGATGGCCGGGGTGCGGGTGCTCGACGGCTCCGGGCTGCATCTCGAGAACCGGCTGACCTGCGCGGCGCTGTTGCACGTGCTCCAACGCGCCCCCGGCACCGCGGTGGCGTCCGGGCTTCCGCTCGCCGGCGAGACCGGCACGCTGAGCGACGAGTTCATCGGATCACCCGTCGCCGGCCGGCTGTTCGCGAAGACCGGCACGCTGAACAACCCGCCCGTCGGCGAGCCGCCCCCGGCTGCCAAGTCACTGGCGGGCTTCGTCACCTCGCCGGCCGGCGGGACGATCGAGTTCGCGATCATCCTCAACGCCGCCGAGCTTCCGGAACCGACCTACCGGCAGATCTGGGCCGAGTTCGCGACGAGATTCTCGACGTTTCCGGCGATCACCGACGTGACGACGCTCGGACCGCAGTAGCGACAGGTTCTTTCGGCCCGGCCCGCTGCGACAGCGGAGTCCGCTCGGCCTACCGTGCGGGGGTGGCCGAACTGCCGATGTTTCCGCTCGGGATGGTGTTGCTCCCGGGCGGCGTCCTGCCCCTGCACGTCTTCGAACCGCGTTATCGCCAACTCGTCGTCGACTGCCTGAGTGACGACGGAGAGCCAGAGTTCGGACAGGCGCTGATCACCCACGGCTCCGAGGCCGGTGGCGGTGACGAACGCGCGCTCGTCGGGACGGTGGCCCAGATGATCCAGGTCGAGGCGCTCGACGACGACCGATATGCGCTGGTCACCGTCGGAACCCGGCGGATCAGGATCAACGCCTGGCTGCCGGACGACCCCTACCCGATCGCCGACGTCGAGGACTGGCCCGACAGCAGTCCGGACGCGCCCGGGCTGGACGATGCCGTCACGTCGTCACACGCCCGCGTCCGAGCGGCGCTCGCGCTCGCCGCCGAACTGGGTGACGTGTCGGCCGAGGTCGTCGACTCGGACATCTCCACCGATCCGCTGGTCGCGTCATACCATCTCGCCGCGCTGGCGCCGATCGGCCCCGCCGATCGTTACCGGCTGTTGACGGCGAGCGGCCCCGCCGACCGGCTCGCCGTGCTCGACGAGGTGCTCGATGATGTCGAGGCCATGTTGAAGTTCCGTCTGACCTGATAGAAACTGTGACCGTGCCTGATCGCAATGCCAACAACGCCGCCGCCGTCACATCGCGCGCCAAGCAGGACGATGCCTCGCTCGGCGAAGTGATCGAGTTCGTCAAGCAGTACGCCAAGCAGGAGACGGTCGGCCCGCTGAAGGGCGCCGGATCGTGGCTCGCGTACGGCGCCGCCGCTGCACTCGCGATGGGCCTGGGACTGATGCTGATGCTGCTCGGCGTGCTGCGCCTGGTGCAGACCGAATGGGACCGCGCCGCACGGGGCTCGCTGTCGTGGCTCGCCTACCTGATCGTGCTCGTCGTCACCGTCGCGCTGCTGGCGTTCACGCTGATGCGGATCAAGAAGACCTACCTGAACAAAGAACCGACCACATGAGGAGCCGTCACGATGGCCACGAAAACCGCTGACGAACCGATCACCGCCGCTGATCTGCGGACGAAGCTCCAGCACTTCCAGGGCGACGTCCAGGGCAAGGTCGACGACAAGAAGACGACGATTGCCGGCGTTGCCGCCGGCGGCGCGATGGTGCTGATGATCCTGTTCTTCCTGCTGGGCAAGCGGTCCGGCAAGAAGAAGAGCGCAATCGTGGAGATCCGTCGAGTCTGATGGCGCTGCTCCCGTACGCGCTCCGGCCGTCGGTGATCATCCGGCGCAAGGCGATCCGCCAGGGCATCCTCGGCCCCAGTCGGTTGTGGAAGGTCGTCGCGGCGTTCGTGTTCGGCCGCAAATCGATCAAGAAGTTCTTCGGTAAGAACCCCGAACGGTTGCCGACGCAGAAGATCGGGGCGAACTCGTTCGTCAACGTCATCAACGCCAAGCCGATGAAGCCGAGCGAGCGCAAGGCCGCCGGCATCACGAAAGAGCAGATTCGCGCCCAGGCGAGTGCCGACGTGGCGGCTGCGTGGGCCCGCAAGGCCGCCGCCAAGCCGAAGCGCAAGGTGGTCAGGCGTGCCGAGAAGACTGCGGCCATGGCTGCCGCCGACCGCGAACGGGCTCGCAAGAAGGCACGGAAACGAGCCTCGTGAAGGTGCTGCTCCGCAACCCGAAACGGGAAGTCGAGCTCGCAGGAGGCCGCTCGGTGAACCGGCTGCTCGACGACCTCGAGCTCAGTCGCGAGGCACACCTGATCATCCGCAACGGCACCCTCGTCCCCGGCGACGCCCGCCTCGAGGACGAGGACGTCATCGAGGTCCGGCCGGTCGTGTCGGGCGGCAGCACCTGAGGGGGCAGCGATGACCGCCCAACCGAGCCGCTGCCGGGTCTGCAAGGCACCGGCCGTCATCGACCTGCCCCGCCACAACGCCAACTTCTGCGCCGAGCACCTGGTGCAGTTGTGCAGCCGCCAGATGGCCAAGGCGATCGAGGACTGGGAGATGTTCACGCCGGACGACCGGCTGTTGGTGGCGGTCAGCGGCGGCAAGGACTCGCTCGCCGTGTGGGACATGCTGATCGAGGCCGGGTACCGGGCCGACGGGTTGTACCTCGGCCTCGGGATCGGCGAGTACTCCGACGACAGCGGCGGCTACGTCCGTCGCTTCGCGGCGTCGCGGGGGCTGAAGCTGATCACGATCGACCTGCGCGACGACTACGGGTACGACGTGCCGACCGCTGCGGTCGCCACGAGGCGGGTGCCCTGCTCGGCGTGCGGGCTGTCGAAGCGCCATCTGTTCGACCGGGCCGCGATCGAGGGGGGCTACGACGCGGTCGTCACCGGCCACAATCTCGACGACGAGGCCGCGGTGCTGTTCGGCAACACCCTCCGCTGGGAGATCGACTACCTGGGTCGGCAACTGCCGGTACTGCCCGCGGCGAACGGCTTCCCGAGGAAGTGCAAACCGCTCGTGCGCCTGACCGAACGGGAGATGGCCGCCTACTGCCTGATCCGCGGCATCGACTACGTCGTCGAGGAGTGTCCGATCGCGGCCGGCAACCGGCACCTCGGCTACAAGGAGGCGCTGAACGAGATCGAGCGGCGCTCGCCGGGGGCCAAGGCGGCGTTCTATCTCAACTTCCTGAACAAGATGTCGCCGTTGCTCGCGGAGCACACCGCGTCGGCGAGGGGCGACGTCGGCTCGTGCGCCGGGTGCGGGGCGCCGACGACCGGAGATGTGTGCGCATTCTGCCGATTGGTCGAGAAGTCCAGTACACATGAGGCGGTGCCGGTCGAGATCGTGCTCGACACGCGCATTCGCAGATGAGACAGGACCACCGATGACCGCACCGTTCGCTTCCGGCGAGAAGGCACTGCTGCTCGACAGCAAGAAACGCCGCTACATGATCGAACTCGCCGACGACGGCGAGTTCCACAGCCACAACGGCTTCGTCGCGCATGCCTCGATCATCGGGCAGCCGGAGGGCGTGTTCGTGCACTCGACGAAGGGATCCGAGTACATCGTGATCCGTCCGACGCTCGAGGACTTCGTCGTCGAGATGCCGCGCGGCGCCCAGGTGATCTATCCGAAGGATCTCGGTCCGATCTGCATGCTCGCCGACATCGGGCCGGGTGTGCGCGTGTTCGAGAGCGGGATCGGGTCGGGTGCACTGTCGATGACGATGCTGCGGTACGGCGCGGAGATCGTCGGGTACGAGCTGCGCGAGGACTTCGCCAGTCGGGCGAAGAAGAACGTCGCCAGCTTTCTCGGTGAGGCACCGCTGGCGCGTTACGACGTCCACATTCGGGACGCCTACGAGGGGATCGACGCAGGACACGGGACGTTCGACCGGGTCGTGCTCGACATTCCCGAACCATGGCAGGTCGTGCCGCACGCCGAGGGCGTACTGCGGGCCGGCGGGATACTGGTGGCGTACACCCCGTCGATCACCCAGGCATCGCAGGTGCGTGAGACGTTGAAGGGCAAGTGGATCGATGCCCGCACGATCGAGGTGCTCCACCGGGGGTGGCACATCGACGGGCAGGCCGTGCGCCCCGACCACCGGATGGTCGCGCACACCGGCTTCCTCAGCGTCGCCAGATTCCTCGGCCGCACGCCCTGACCGTGACACCTGGTGCCAGGCACCAGATGTCACACTGAGTCGTCGCCGTGCCTGGCACGACTACGACTCGACGAGGCGGAGGGTGTCGGCGAGGCCGTCGAAGAGCGCGGGTCCGTCCGGCCAGGGCATGTCGGGGAGGCCGCCCCACAGATCCACGATGCCGTGGATCCACGTGTGCGTCTGCAGCGCGACGAAGGCCGGGTCTCGATCGTCGCCATTGGCCCGCAACATTGCCGTGACGAGATCGACGAGGATCTGGAACGCTTCGAGCCCGACCTCGGTCGGCTCGACGCCGAGGTCGATGCGATTCGAGAACAGGACGCGGTACTGCCCGCGGTTGGTCAGTGCGAAGTCGACGTAGGCCTCGCCGGTGTTGCGGAATGCGACGAACGGGTCGTCGGACGAGTCCATGCCGGCCTGCATCGAGTCGCGGAAGTTCGTCCAGCAGAACTCGACCGCTTCGCGCAGCAGGTCCACATGGTCGTCGAAGTGGCGGTACACGGCGGTGGGGGAGACACCGGCTTCCCGGGCGACCGCCCGCAGCGAGATCGCTTCGATCGAGCCGTGCCGAGCCATCAGTTCGGCTGCCGCGTTCAGCAGATCCTGACGCAGCCGATCACCCTCACCACGTGCGTACCGCGCTCGCGGGGCGGGCACGGCAGCAGACGACATCCCACCAGGGTAGTGGTGACAGGTGTAGCTGTACGGGCGTTCACCCGCCACCGGCGATCGCCGAACCCCGAAAACCGAAACGACCTCCGGCGGCCGGCCGGAGGTCGTCAGTGCGATCAGCGGCGCCCGTGGCGGGCGCGATGGATCACGGCTCGATGTAGATGCACTCGCCGGGGCACTCCTCGGCGGACTCGACGACCGCGTCGAGCTGGCTGTCGGGGAACTCTGCGAGCCCCTCGGCGCCCTCCGGATTGCCCTTCGCCTTGGCGAAGATCTTGTCGCCTTCCACCACATAGGCGAGGCCGTCGTCGAGCAGGGTGAAGACGTCGGGCGCGATCTCCTCGCAGAGACCGTCGCCGGTGCAGAGATCCTGATCGATCCAGACCTTCATGATGTGTCGTGGCTCCTTCGTGACGTTTCGTCAGCAATTGCGCTGCGGTTCGGCGCGGTTGCCCGCCCCGATGATGGTTGGAGTTTACACGGTCAAGCACGTGCAAACGTGTTCTGGATGCCCACTGTGGGAAGGGTCACGCGGTGTACATTCGGCGCATGGGCGATGACCGGGTCCCCGAGCCAGCCGAACACGACACCGCGGCCGCGCTCGAAGCGCAGATCTCGACGCTCAGCGACGAGATCGCACACTTGCGGCTGCGGCTCGCGGATGGCCCCAAGCGGGTGCGATCACTCGAAGAGCGGTTGCTCGAGACGAAGGGCCAGCTCGCCCAAGCGGTCGGCCAGAACGAGAAGCTGTCGTACACGTTGCGTGAAGCGCGCGAGCACATCGCCACCCTGCGCGACGAGGTCGACAAGCTGTCGCAGCCGCCGTCGGCGTACGGCGTCGTTGTGGGCAAGAACGACGACAACACGATCGACGTGCTCACCAGCGGCCGCAAGATGCGCGTCACGCTGCATCCCGACATCGATCACGAGCTCCTCGATCGCGGGGCGGAGGTCGTGCTCAACGAGAGCCTCAACGTCGTTCTCGCTCGCACGCCCGACGTCGGCGGCGAGGTCGTCACCGTGCGTCAGGTGCTCGACGACGGCGTTCGCGCGCTCGTCGTCGGTCGCGCCGACGAGGAACGGGTCTGCGAACTCGCCGACGCGATCCGCGGCACGCTGATCAGGGCGGGCGACCACCTCCGCCTCGACACGAGGTCGAACCTGTTGCTCGAGAAGCTTGCCCGTCCCGAAGTCGAAGACCTCCTGCTCGAGGAGGTGCCCGACA
>JABDKP010000047.1 GCA_013002175.1 Ilumatobacter sp. | reverse complement strand
CGTCGGTGCCGTTGGGGCGCTGCGGGATGACGAGGTAGCGCACCTCGGCCGTCGAGTCCCACACCCGCACGTCGACGTCGTCGGCCAGCCCGACGCCGAACTCGGCCAGCACACCGCGCGGGTCGCGGACCACCCGCGACCGGTACGGCGCGCTCTTGTACCACGTCGGCGGCAGGCCCAGCACCGGCCACGGATAGCAGCTGCACAGTGTGCACACCACGATGTGGTGCGTGTCGTCGGTCTGCTCGACGGCAACCATGTGCTCGCCCTGGCGGCCGCCGTACCCCAGCGATTCGATCGCCGCCGTCGCATCGGTGCGCAGCGCGTCCCGGAACTCCGCATCGACCCACGCCCGCGCCACCACCCGCGCGCCGTTGCGCGGCCCGATCCGGGTCTGATACGCGTCGATCAGTTCGTCGAGCGCGGCCGGGTCGACGTACCCCTTCTCGGTCAGCAACGTCTCCAGTGCCCGCACCCGCACGTCCATCGGATCGAGCTCGCTGTGCTCGTGCTCGTGCTCGTGTTCATGCGCCATCGCCATCGAGCGTAGGTCAGCCCGATCGCCCAGGCGGACCCGTCAGCCACCATCGCGTGACGGCGTCCTGAATCGTCTCACTCGCCGGGTTGGCGGTCTGCGGCGGGCTTCTTGCACGAATCCTCGCCAGAGCGCCGGTACTCGGAGGTGTGCTCGTCGTGACGTTTGACTTCAGTACGCGGGAGTTCTTGCCGATCTCTTGACATGGGCAAGAAACTGATCAACCTGCGCCAGCACGACACGTGCGCAGCGTGCTACGGCGGAGTCGCCAGAGCGACGCGGGCCTGGTGGGACACGTCACGCGGCCACGTCGTGTGCACGCGGTGTCGTCCCCTCGACTTCCAGCCCGTCGATGCCGCACCGATCGACGCGGCGGTCGAGGTGCCTGCCGATCACGACGCCGTCTCGGCGTCCGTTGCCGCCAGCATCGCCCGCCACCCTGCGAGTCATGCCGCCGCCCGGGCAGCCGGCGACCATGCCGATGACGACGCCGTGGGTGCCGAGCCCACGCCGCTGCACATCGCCGCCTGGGATCAACGCGCTACGGACGAGCGGAACCTCGCGCGCTACCTCGACGAGATCACCGCCGGCCGGGCCGTCGTGCTCCACGATCGCATGGTGCCCGCCGTCCGCGCGACGATCGACCACGTCGTCGTGGCCCCGAGCGGCATCTGGGTGATCGACACGAACCGCTTCGGCGGGCGGATCGGGTATCGGTCGAGCGACCTCGTCCACCCGAGTGCGGCGGACCTCCAGGTCGGCCCCCGACGCGAGGCGAAGCTCGTGAAGGCGATGGCCGACCTGTGCGATGCCATCCGGATGACCGTCGAGCCGGCCGGTGATGTCGCGGCCTCGTCGATCCGGCCCGCCGTGTGCTTCAGCCACGGGAGTTGGCCCGGCCCCGCACACATCGAGACGATCCACGACGTGGTCATCGCCCCGCCTGCTGCCCTCGGCGCGGCGATCCTCCAGGACGGTTGGCTCGGCCCTGACGCGATCAACACGATCGCCACCCTCCTCACCGCCGACCTGCCGCCCGTCGCCCGCCGCTGACCCCGGTCTGAGCACCCCGGTTGGGTCCGCGCCACCCGCGGCCCGGCCCCGGAGCGACCGTTCCGACGTTCTCCGCAGGCGGTCGACGACACGCTGCCGGTCGCCACCGCACCCATCACTGAACGGGGATCCGGCCCTCAGGTGGAACGGAGGGATCACGCTCACCGTCGCGCTTCGCGCTCGGCAGCGTCATCCTGACCCCGCTCGGGTGACCCCGTTCGCGCCGGTCACGACGCCGTCGCGCATGTGGAACACCAGATCGCAACGGGCGAGCAGGCGGCTGTCGTGGGTGGCGACCAACACGCACGAGCCGCTCACCACGACGTCGGCCAGCGCCTCGCCCACCCGATCGGTGTTCGCCTCGTCCTGATGGCTCGTCGGCTCGTCGGCGATCAGCAGGCCGGGGGCCGTGACCAGCGCCCGGGCCACTGCCGCCCGCTGCTGCTCGCCGAGCGAGGTCTCCTCCGGCGGCCGGTCGGCGAGCGCGCCGATCCCGAGCCGCTCCATCACCTCCGCGACATCGGTGGCGGCCGGCGCACCGAGACGAATCGGCATTCCGACGTTCTCGCCCATCGTCAGCTCCGGCAGCAGGCCGATCGTCTGCGGCACGATTGCCAGTTGCGACCAGTCCGCCGTGTCGAGCGGTCCCTCGATCGTGCCGTCGTCGGGCTCGTCGCCGCCACAGATCAGGTTGAGCAACGTCGTCTTGCCCGACCCCGACGGGCCGACCAGCGCGATCATCGAACCCGGCGGCAGGTCCAGCGACACGTCGTCGACCGCGGTCACCACCTCACGGCCTCGTCGATACCGCTTGGTCACCCCGGCGAGCCTGACGATCGCGGTCACGGCTCCTCCACCGTGAACGTCCGGCGTCCTACGTCCCACGAGATGCGCGCCCGCCGGTCGGGGAAGTGCTCGCGCACGTCGGGTGGCAGCTGGATCCGCCCGGCGTGGTCGATCACCGCCAGCTCGGTACCCGACTCGGTGACCGATGCGATCGACCCGTCGCGCAACGTCACCACCTCGTCGACCCGCGCCAGGACGCGATGATCGTGCGTCGCGACGAGCACGGTGATGCCGTCGGACGACAGCCGCTCGATCGCATCGAGGACGCGGTCGGTGCTTGCGGTGTCCAGTTCGGCGGTCGGCTCGTCGGCGATGATCACCGCCGGCGCACCCACCGCACCACGGGCGAACGCCAGGCGCTGCTGTTCACCGCCCGACAGCTGATCCGGCAGATGATCGGCCCGGTCCGCCAGTCCGAGACCATCGAGCATCTCCCGCGCCGCGTCGATCCCGACCCCGCGGCGCTGCGCGACTCGAACGACCTGATCGAGTGCGGTGAGGTGGCCGAGCAGGTTGTCCGTCGGCCGCTGGTGAACATGGGCGAGCAGGCGGGCCCGCATCTTTCGTCGGGCCGGACGCGAGAGCCGCACGAGGTTCACGCCGTCGATCGTGACATCCCCCGCGGTCGGTTCGTCCAGCCCACCGATCATCCGCAGCAGCGACGACTTGCCGCTCCCCGACGGCCCGACCACCGCCACCGAGCGACCCGACTCGATCGTCAGGTCGACGCCGCGCACCGCCTGTACGCGGCCGGTCGCGGACTCGAAGACGCGGAGCAGGCTGACGCACTCGATCACCGGGCGTCGGTCACGTTCCACGGAGCACCTCCGCATACGACCGTCGTCTCGACACCGCATCGTTGACCAGTGCCGCGGACACGACGACGACGGTGGCGGCGGCGCCGACGGCGACAACCAGGATCCACGGCGGGTCGAGGCCCGTGTCGGGCACGAGCCGTGGCTCGGGCTCGAAGCGATCGAAGATGCGACTCGCCAGCACGACGCCGGTCAGCGTGCCGGCGGCGAACGCAACCGCGACGATGCCGAGCACCTCGACGACCGCCGCCACCGCCGCCGACCCGCGTCGGAGGCCCATCCGCTCGGCCATCACCATCGAGAGCTGCCGTTTCGCCCGCTGCTCGGAGAGGTAGAAGAACAGCGTGCCGGCGGCCGCGAGACCGGCGATCGCCGCGAGCAGGCCGAGGTACCCGAACGTCCAACGCGCGGCTCGATTCCCGACGAGATCCGTGTGGTCCGACAGTGTCAGCACCTCGCTGATGTCGGCACCGTTCGACGTGAGGAACGTGGTCACGGTCGTCGCATCGAGCTGCGACACGAGAATCGGGCGGGACAGGGCCAACGGCGAGCGGAAGCCGGCTGCCCAGTCGGCCGCATCGACGTCCGCCGGTCGATTCGCCTCGTGATCACGTCGGGCCGCATCCACCACCTGATCGGCGTCGACGACCAGTGTCGGGAAGACCCTCGGTGTCAGCGGCGCGGCGGCGATGTCGTCGACGACGACGTAGGACATCACGCTCGACGTGCCGAGGCCGCCGTCGGCCGGCACGGTGAACCTGCCGACGGCGACGGCCGCGACGTCGGCATCGACCGGTGTGGCGAGCGCATCGACGAGCGCGGCGGCGGACGATCCGAACGCCGGATGCCACGACACCGCGGCGGCATACGTCTCCGGATCGATCGCCAGGACGTTGACCGGCTCGCCCCCGACCGTCAGCCGGGTCCGCTGGGCCAGCACGACGGTGGAATCCTCCGGGGTCGGGCCGTTGAACGGGCGGTTCACCCTGACCTGTGTGACCCCGCCGACGACCGTCGTCGCCTTCGCGTCGGTTGCGGTGTCCAGCGAGTCGACGAGGCTCGTCGAGAAGACGATCAGGCCGAGTGCGATGCCCATCGCCGCCGACATCAGGACCGCACCGGAGTCCGCCGACGTGATCCGGCGCCATGCGAGGAAGAGCGCGGGCGGAAGCGTGCCACCGGTGCGGTGGACGCGCCGCATCAGCCGGCTCACCGCGAGGACGACGAGGCCGACGCCGGCGATGAGGCCGATCAGTGGGAACGCGATCACGAGCGGATCGATCTCGTCGGCGTCGCCGCCCGAACCGACCTGCACCCAGGCCGCGGCCGCGACGCCGACGACCGGCAGCAACCACGCCGGCCGCAGCGTGGCAACCGCGGCGCGTCGGGTGTGGAGCACCCTCGTCGCGGCGAACGCAGTGATCGTGGCGGCGAGGACCAGCCCGACGGCGACCGTCACCGCAATCGCACCGACATCGACCGCGCCGCCATCGACCGCGCGGGCACCCGACTGCCCGGGGATCAACACGACCGCCGATGCGGCGACCACACCGAGCACGCCGCCGACCGCCGCCGGGGCGCTGAACTGCAGCAGTGCTCGCGACGCGAACCGCCATGCCGCATCGCCGTCCGCACGCAGCAACCGAACCTCGGTCTCCCGCTTGCGGACGGCAAAGGCTGCGCCGGCAGCAGTCACGATCAGGCCGAGGACGATCCCTCCGATCGCCGCGGTCGCGATCGGCTGCTCCAGATCGACGATCACCGCCTCGATCTCGAACCGCAGATCGTCCACGTCGGTTGCCACGACGGGAACCGGGCCACCTGCACCGGAGAACGAGGCGATCGCCCCGGCCACATCGGCGGACTGCGTGAACGATCGTTCCACCCCGCGCATCCGACGCGCGTGGCCGACGAGCTCGTCGTACGTCTCGGGCCGGTCGACGAGGTCGCTGTCCAACCTCACCAGCCCGTCGACACCGAGGTCGAGCAGCAGGGATTCCGGCACGAAGATCGCTTCGAACAGCGGACCGCCGAACACCGTGGAGAACGTGGGTACGAAAACTGCCGGCACGTCCTCCCAGTACGGATCCCGCGCCCCGTCCCAGAGGTCGGCGTACACCCCGCTGATCGGCACGGAATCGCCCGCTCCGACCGCGACGAGCGACCCCGCGGCCAGGTCCAGCCGCGTCGACAGGCGCTCCGAGATCCAGAGGCCTTCCACCGTTCGGTCGCCGTCGACCACCTCGAGCGCCCCGATCGCGCCGTCGCGCGCGACGAAGCGGGCGGCCGAGCCGATGATCACCTCGGGGGGTGCCTCGCCGTCCGGAGACGGGACGGCGAGCGAGAGGTCGGCGTACACCGATCGCACCGGCGCACCCAAGCGGCCACCCCGACCGAGCTGGTCACGCAGCGCTGCGTCCAGCGCGGAGACAGCGGTCGCTTCGAGCCGACCGGTGGCCGTCACGGTGACGTCGAGACCGGTCGGGTGGTCGTCGAGCACCTGCCGGGTGATCGAGTCGGACGCACCGACGAGGAACACGTCTGCGCTGGCGGCCATGAAGGCAGGCAGTGCGAAGGAGGCGATCAACGCCGTGATCAGCCCGGCCGAGCGCCACGGACGGACGATCCATCGCCACCATGTCGCGACGTTCCTGCCCACCGCCGCAGTCTCACACGTTCGGTCGGCGCGGCCGACTGGGGAACGAGCAGCCGCGTCAGTCTCCTGCGGACATCACCTCGGCGACGATGCGCCGCGCTTCTGCCTCGACATCGACGAGTTGCGGTTCGATCACCGCCGCGATCGACGCCGGGAACGCCGACCCCGGCGACGACGGCCGTGCGGAGCGGTCCAACACCGCCGGCACCTCGGCCTCGAACGGCGCAAGGTCGATGTCGTCCGCGATCACCCCACCGACGCCCTTGCGCCGGCACATCAGGAACGCCAGCCGCGCCTCGCCGACGGTTCCGACGCAGTCGGTCGGCTTGTAGCTCTCCAACCCGAGCATCTTGCGCAGCACGGTCCGGTTCTCCGGCATCGCGAACAGATTGACGCCGCCCCATTGCGCTCGGTCACCCGACCCCGCGCCGCCCGACCGCCGGAACGTGTCGGCCACCACGTCCTCGGGCAGCCACGCCACGTAGCTCATCCACACATAGATGCACTTCGCGCACCGGCAGCACCACGGCTTGAGCTGCGCGCAGGAGTGCGTCGCCGGTACCGCCTCGAGGTTGCGGCGCAGCAGGGTGAACACGCCGACGTCGTGCACCGGCCGCAGGATGTGGAACATCGACAGGTTGCTCACGAGGTGTTCACGGACGTAGTCGTGGAGCAGCCGCTCGGCGACGCTGCTCATGCCCCACAGGTAGTTGACGTCCTCGCCCGTGCGCTCCCAATGGAGATTGTGCTCGTCGGTACTCGCCGAGATGCCCAGCGCCACGTTCGTGTAACCGTGGTGGAGCGCGACCGGCAGCGCCGTCCAGTACGAGCTGACCGTCTCCGCCGCGATCAGCCGGGCCACGCCGCGCTCGGGATGAACCTCCGCTGCCGGCGAGTCGAGCGCATCGTCGAGCACCCACCCGCGGTGCAGCCGCCCGTGACCCGTGAGGGCGAGCAACCCGTCGATCAGTTCGTGCTGATGGATGCCGCGCCCGTACGTCGAGTGGCTGTACACGAATGCGTCATACGCGACGCCGCCACCGTCGAGCAACGTCATGCTCGCCAAGCTGTCCTTGCCGCCACCACACAGCATCAACGTGTCGACCTCGCCCGGCGTCACCACGATCGGTGGGGGAACGGCCGACGGGTCGCCGCTCGGCTCGGGGCGCGGCAGCCGGTACGCCGGCAGGTCGTTCTCGTAGCGCCACACCGCCCAGACATTGTGGAAGGTCGTCTCCCAGAGCTCCCAGAACTCGTCGGTGACGAGATCGGCGTACGGCCCCGCGTCGATCGCATCGGGCGCGAGGCTGGCCGCCTTGTTCGCCTCGAACGCGAGGAGATGGAACTCGATCACTCGCAGGTAATCCTCGCCGTACCGCCCAGCGAGCTCGTGGAAGTCGACCGTGTCGTACCAGTAGCTCGTCGAGAACCGCATCTCGTCCACCCGGTACCTGAGCACGAGTTGACGCCGGCCCCGCTCGACCGGCTCGAACACCAGCACGCTCACGGGACGAACCGTAGACGCGTGCCGCCAACGTGCCGGACGCGACCGGGCCGCCGAGAAGTTTCTTCAAGAAATCCTCAAGTTCGGTGCGCCGGGCGCCGATGATGGTCCATGACCTTCGATCGGCCGGTCCTCCATCTCGCCGAACCGGACGAGACCGCGCCGCCCGAACTGGCAGCCCCGGCACGGATGCCCGAACTCGGGCCCGCACCATCGGTCGCAGCCTCCACCGACTCGTCGATCGACGCGTCGATCGACGCGCCGGCCGAACCGTCGACGACGTCGTTCGTCCACTGGTGCACCCTCGACGGCACCGGCCGCGCCCTCGTGTGCGCAGCATGCGACGTGAGCTGGCTGCTCGACAGCGGCGACACGTGCTGGGTGTGCGGCGAGCACGGCCGGCGCATCGGCGACCTTCGCGCCAGCTGAATTCGGGCTTTTTCCACGCTTCAGAACCGGGTCGCTCGCGCCGATGAAGTCGGTATGGCCATGAAGCTGACGAACCTTCGTTGCGACGAGATCTGTGCCGCCTGCTACGGCCGTACGCCGATGTCCACGATGGCCTGGTGGGACACCGCTCGTGGCCAGGTGATCTGCACGCGCTGCCGGCCGGTGGAGTTCGAACCGGTCGAGGCCGCCCCGGCGCTGATGTACGAGCACGCCGACGCGATCGCGGTCGGCTCGGCCGGTCCCGCCGCGGACGCTGCGGCCGGTGACCCGTCCGATCGGCCCGCTGACGTCGAGCCGCAGCGTGACGACACCGCGCTCTACGTCACGGCGTGGGAGGGGCGCGCCAAAGAGGAGCGCCGACTCACCACGTACCTCGACGAGATCACCGCCGGGCACTCGGTCGTGCTGCACAACCGCCGGATGCCCGACTCGAAGGGCACGATCGATCACATCGTGATCGCGGCCAACGGGATCTGGGTCATCAACGCCACGAACTACGCCTCGCGCATCGGCTACCGGGCGTCGGACTGGGTCCGTCCCAACGCCGACCAGGGCGGGTCACGCCGCCAGGCCAAGCTCGTCGAGGGGATGGCCACGCAGTGCGAGGCCGTTCGCCGGCTGACCGAGCCGATCGGGATGGCCAATGTCCCGATCCGGTCCGCCGTCTGCTTCACGCACTCGCACTGGCCCGGTCGCAACCACGTCGAGACCGTCCACGAAGTGATCATCGCCCCGCCGACCGCGCTCGGTGCGGTGCTGGTGCAGGAGGGCTGGGTCGACGCCGACGCGATCAACGCGATCGCCACCCAGCTCACCACCGGCCTCCCCGTCGCCGACTGAACAACAAAGTTGTGCCAGGCACAACTTTGTCGTCGTCGCTGACTGACGCTGACCTCGAGTCGCAGTTGTGCCAGGCACAACTCCGACTCCGCCCGACGTCGCTCTCGGCTCACCGGCTCACGCGCCGGGCGTGCGCATGCACGGCACGTCCACCGGCGCCAGCCCGTTCGCCCCGTCGTCATCGCGTCGCACGGGTCGAGCCACACCGGTGAGGTGCTGCTGGGGTCCGTGAGCCAGTACGTCCTGCATCACGCGACGTGCTCCGTGCTCCTCGTCCGTCCCGACCACTGACCCGGCCGCGCCGCGCGACCAAGTTGTGCCTGGCACAACTTGGTCAGCTGAGGAAGGCGGCGTAGAAGTAGACGGTGAAGCCGCCGGCGTCGTCGACGGCGAGGGCGGTCGGACGGACCCAACTGGCCGAGGCCGAGCGCAGCGCCAGGACGTTCGACGCCGAATCGAGCCGGAAGATGCCGTCGGCCTTGACGCCCGGGCCGCCGGACGGCGTCCACATCAACTCGGTCCAATCGGGACAGCCCGGATCCGAGAACCCTGCGGCGGGCGCGGCGGTGAGGTCGGCGACGATCTGCTCGGGTGTAGTCCCCGCGCGCAGCTGTGACCCGATCGCCGCCTCATACGCCGCGTCGAGTTCGGCGGCGAACCGGGTCAGGTCACTGCCGGCGGCGACCTGCTGGTCGATCGAGAGCTCGGTCGCGCCGCACGCGAAGCCCGACAACGCGACGCGCACGGCGTCGTCGAGCGCGAGATCGAGCACCCGCGCCGGGTCGGACGGCACACCGAGCTCGTTGTCCGGAAACGGCGCCTCCCCCTCGCAGAAGCCGGCGCCGGCCAACTCGCCGCACCGCACATACGGCCGGATCTCCAACCGGATCACGCCATCGGAGAACACGTCGGGTTCGTCGACGAACTCGGCGCGCAGGTTGTAGATCCCCGGCGCCAGCGGAGCACCCGCATCGGCCGGCACAGCGGGCGACGGCTCGCCGACCCAGTTCGACCCGCAGCACGCGATGAACGCGAGATCAGGGAACGTCCCGGTCGCCCGCTGCCACCCCGACGGCGGCGTCGGCGGCGGTGCTGGCTGCGTCGTCGTGGCGGGCGGGGCGGTCGTCGGCGGCGCGGTCGTCGGAGCAGGCGTCGTGGCCGGCTCGGTGCCCGGCACGGTCGTGGCGGGCTCGGTCGGCGGCACGGTCGACTCGACCGTCGTCACGGTCGGCGGATCGGACGCGGGTGGCGCGCCGACGTCGGGCGTGGACGAATCGACGGTCGGCGGCACCGAGCCCAGCACATCGCCGCCGTCGTCATCGCGGTTGACGAGGATCAACATGATGGCGACCGTGGCCACGACGAGCGCCGCCGCGCCCGCACCGACCAACAACCCGGTCGTGCGCTGGCGCCGTCGTTGCTCTTCGGCCGATCGGCCCGCGTCGGGAAATGCACCGCCTCCGGGAGGCCACTCGTCGTGCGACACTCACGTCTCCAGTCCTGGCCGCTCGATCCGGAGGATCGGTGGGGGCGGCCCAATCTCCATATGTGCACGCGCGTCGACGCAGGTCAACGTCGAAAACCCGGGGTTGCGTGGCGGATGCGGGCGGGGCGTGACGCGAGACTGGATCGGTGGCCGAGCACCGACGCTTCGTGATCCAGCAGCATGACGCCACGCGGCTCCACTGGGATCTCCGGCTGGAACACGAGGGCAGCCTGCGCTCGTGGGCGTTGCCCCGCGGTCTGCCGTGGAACCCGAAGGAGAACCGGCTCGCAGTGCACACCGAGGACCACGGCCTCGAGTTCCTCGACCACGAGGGCGACGACTTCGACGGCGAGTTCGGCGCGGGCCGCAGCACGCAGTGGGACACCGGCACCTACGAGGTGCACAAGATGGAACCGGAGAAGGTCGTCGTCACGCTGCACGGCAAGCGGGCGTCCGGCAAGTACTCGCTGTTCTCGATGCGGGGCAGCCGCGACTGGCTGATCCACCGGATGGACCCGCCGGACGACGACCAGCGCAAGCCCGTGCCGATCGGCGTCGTCCCGATGACCGCGACGCCCGGCGACCTCCCGGACGACGGGGGAGCAGCGTGGGCGTACGAGCGGCAGTGGAACGGCATCCGGGCGATCGTCACCGACGACACCGGCCGGGTCGTGATCACCGACGCGACCGGCGCCGACATCTCGCTGCAGTTCCCCGAGGTCCGCCGGATCGGCAGGGCGATCGGCCACCGTGAGGTGATCCTCGACGGCGTGATCGTCCCGGTCGACGATTCGCCCGGGGGTGAGCGCGCGATCCGCCACGACCGGGCCGGCGGGCCCACCCCAGCGATCCGTCACGACCGCGCTGGTCTCGCCCGCCGCCTCCGCATCCGCAGCGACAGCGGCGCCCGCAACGCCGCCCGCACCGGGGCGCCGGTCGTGTTCGTCGCGTTCGACATCCTGTGGGTCGAGGGGCGGCCGATCACCGCGCTGCCGTGGGAGCTGCGTCGCCGCCAGCTCGACGACCTCCGCCTCGACGGGCCCGGCTGGCGCACCAGCCCCGTGCTTTCAGCCGACGAGGCGTACGTGATCTTCGACGAGGGCGAGACCGGCATCGTCGGCAAACGCCGCGACTCGATCTACACCGTCAACGAGGCGACCCACGACTGGATCCGATCGAGTCGTCGT
>JABDKP010000041.1 GCA_013002175.1 Ilumatobacter sp. | reverse complement strand
GAAGTCGAGCTGGTGAGGGAGGAACCAACATGCTGACTGATCCCATCGCCGACATGCTGACCCGGATTCGCAACGCGAACACGGCGATGCACGACGAGGTGCGCATGCCCTCGTCGAAGCAGAAGGTCGCGCTCGCCAAGGTGCTCGAGTCCGAGGGCTACATCGGTGGCTTCGAGGTCGCACCGTCCCCGAAGGGGCCCGGCGACGTGCTCACCATCTCGATGAAGTACTCGGACGATCGTGAGCGCACGATCTCCGGTCTGCGTCGCATCTCCACACCTGGTCTGCGGGTCTACCGCAAGTCGACCGCCGTGCCCCGCGTGCTCGGCGGCCTCGGTGTGGCCGTCCTGTCCACCAGCCACGGGCTCATGACCGACCGCGAAGCGCGCCAGCGCAACGTCGGTGGTGAAGTCCTCTGCTACGTCTGGTGAGCCAGAGGAAGAGGGAACGACATGTCTCGCATCGGTAATGCACCCGTCCCGGTTCCGTCGGGAGTCGACGTCACGGTCGCCGACGGCACGGTCACGGTGAAGGGCCCGAAGGGCACGCTCAGCCGGGAGATCCCGGGTGGCATCGAGATCAGTAACGACGACGGCACCTTGACGTTCAAGCGCCCCAACGACGAGCGCCGCAACAAGGCCCTGCACGGGTTGACCCGGAGCCTCGTCAACAACATGGTGATCGGCGTCACCGACGGCTACCGCAAGGAGCTCGAGATCGTGGGCGTCGGCTATCGCGCCGAGGCTCAGGGCCCGAACGGCCTGCGGCTCAACCTCGGTTTCAGCCATCCGGTCAACGTGACCGCACCCGAGGGCATCACGTTCGAGGTGCCGCAGCCGACCCAGGTGGTCGTCGCCGGCATCGACAAGGAAGTCGTCGGCCAGGTGGCCGCGAACATCCGCAGCATCCGCAAGCCCGAGCCGTACAAGGGCAAGGGCGTCCGGTACGCCGGGGAGCGTGTGCTGCGCAAGGCCGGCAAGGCCGGCAAGAAGTAAGGGTGATCCGACATGAGTGACATCGCCAAGGCACGCCGCGAGGGCCGCATCCGTCGCCACCGCCGCGTGCGCAAGAAGGTCCATGGCACCGCGGCCCGCCCGCGCCTCGCCGTGCACCGTTCCAACAAGCACATCGCCGTCCAGGTGATCGACGATGACGCGGGCCGGACGCTGGCGTCCGCGTCCACGAACGAGCCCGACCTCCGGAGCCAGGGCGGCGCCACCGTCGCGGCTGCGTCCAAGGTCGGTGAACTGATCGCCGAGCGCGCCAAGGGTGCCGGTGTGTCGGCGGTGGTCTTCGACCGCGGCGGGTACGCCTACCACGGCCGCGTCGCAGCGATCGCCGAAGCTGCCCGTGAAGCAGGACTGGAGTTCTGATGGCCTACAACGACAACCGCAACGACAACCGCAACCCGAGGGACACCGGCGAGGGTGGCCTCCGCGAGTCGCGGGTGATCACGATCAACCGCGTCGCCAAGGTCGTCAAGGGCGGCCGTCGGTTCAGCTTCACGGCGCTCGTCGTCGTCGGTGACGGCAACGGCCGCGTCGGGCTCGGCTACGGCAAGGCCAAGGAAGTGCCGCTCGCGATCCAGAAGGGCACCGAGGAGGCGAAGCGCAACCTGTTCGAGGTGCCGCTGGCCGGTTCCACGATCATCCACCCGGTGATCGGCGAGACCGGTGGTGGCCGCGTGCTCATGAAGCCGGCGGCTGCCGGTACCGGTGTGATCGCCGGCGGCGCAGCCCGCATCATCCTCGAAGAAGCCGGCGTGCACGACATCCTGTGCAAGTCGCTCGGCTCCGCCAACCACATCAACGTCGCCCGGGCAACGATCGCCGGGCTCAAGTCGCTGCAGCGCCCCGACGAGATCGCGAAGCGCCGTGGCATCCCCGCCGAGAGCTTCGTGCCCAAGGGACTGCTCGACGCCTACAACGAGCGCCAGAAGCAGATGGCTGCCGGCGCCACCGCGTCGGCCGGCGCCGGCGAGTGAGTGAGGCAACGATGAGCGAGAACACGATCACCGTCACCCAGACCCGTTCGTCGATCGGCGAGAAGCCCAAGGCGCGCGGTACGTTGCGCGCGCTCGGCCTCGGCAAGATCGGTAACACCAACACGTTGCCCGACCGTCCGGAGATCCGCGGCATGATCGCGCGGATCCCGCACCTGATCGCGATCGACGCCGACGGGCCGCAGGGCAGCGACAAGGCCAACGAGTCGGGCGAAGCCGTCCCGGCCGCCGTCGCCGACGTCGTCGAGCAGGTCGCCGACGACAAGGAGAGTTGAGTCGACATGAAGATCCATGATCTGTCCCCGGCGCCGGGCTCGAAGAAGAGCCCCAAGCGCGTCGGACGCGGTATCGGCGGCAAGGGCGGCAAGACCGCCGGCCGCGGTACGAAGGGCCAGCGCGCCCGCAACACGGTCGCCCGCGGCTTCGAGGGTGGTCAGAACCCGCTGAAGATGCGCGTTCCCAAGCTCAAGGGCTTCACCAACCCGTTCCGCGTCGAGTACAGCGCGGTCAACCTCGACACGATCGAGGCGCTCGGTGAGTCGTCCGTGACGCCCGAGACGCTCGTCGAGGCCGGCATCGTCCGCAAGGGCGCGTTCGTCAAGATCCTCGGTCGCGGTGAGCTCACGTCGAAGGTCGATGTCCACGCCCACGCGGTGTCGAAGTCGGCCGAGGCCGCGATCACCGCCGCCGGCGGCTCGATCACGCTGATCACCCTGCCGTTCAAGGAAGAGGGCAAGGCCGGTCGCCCGGCTGCGAAGGGCAACCAATTCACCAATCGATAGTCGGGCTCACTCGCTCGCTGGCGCTCGCTCCGTTCGCCCGAGTTCTGATCTGAGCGGCTTCGCCGCGCCCGGCTGGGATCAGCC
>JABDKP010000059.1 GCA_013002175.1 Ilumatobacter sp. | reverse complement strand
GGCCACCGCGCGATCCGGGATCTGGCCGCTCGTGATCGCGCTCGGCGCCACCACGGTCACGTTGGGACTGGTGACGACCCGGGCGTTCTTCGTCGTCGGGCTGCTGGTCCTGATCGTCGGTGCGATCGAGTGGCTGATCCAGGGCTGGAGCGAGCGGGCCTCCGCCGACCAGGCTTTCAACGCCGACGTCCGAGACGTGATGGCCGATCCGCTCGAGCTTCCGGTGATCGCCGCGGTCGGCGCGGCCGTCGTCGTGTACGCGTTCAGCCGGGTGATGTTGGGGCTGCCGTCCAAGTCGGCCACCGTGGTCGCCTTCGCGGTGGTGGCGGCGCTGGTGCTGGCAGGTGGCACGCTGATCGGGCTCCGCCGCGGGGTCTCGAAGGTCGCGATGACCGGAGCCTTCTCGGTCGCCGGCGTGGCGCTGATCGCCGTCGGTGCGTTCGCCGGCCTGAACGGCGAGCGCGAGATCGAGGAGCACCACTCCACCGCCTACATCGCCGAGGAGAACGAGTGCGGCACGGAGGAGACCGAGGCCGACGAGAAGGCGAGCCAGACCGTCGCCGCGAAGTCGAACCTCACCGCCGAGCTGATCTTCGACGGCAGCACGCTGCGCGCCGAGGCCGTCGGGTACGAGGGCCGATTCGACACGCTCACACTGCCGCGCTCGAACCCGCACAACGTCTTGTTCCGCAACGAGTCCGATCACCATGCGCGGCTCGTGATCGAGCTGCACCCGGACGAGGACGCCGAGCCCGCCGCTCCCGAGCGGATCTGCACGGCACTCGTCGACGAGGGTGGCGTGCAGCTGCTCACGATCGAGTTCGACCGCCCGAGCATCGCCGTCCAGTCGGGCTATCAGTTCACCGTGCCGGGCAGCGATGCGTCGCTGGAGGTCGTGGTCCCGTGAGCCGAGTCGGTACCCTGACCGAGAAAGTACGGACCAATCGCTCCATGACCGATTCCCGATCCTCCCTGATCCGCACCGGCCTGATCGCCGTGCTCGGCGGCGCCGTCCTCGCGTCGTGCGCCAACGACGCACCGCAGGACACGTGGCAGCCGGCGGGTGAGTACGCGCAGGACATCCACGATCTGCAGTGGCCGATCTTCCTGGTCGCCGGCATCGTCGGTGTGATCGTGTTCGCGGCCGTGCTCTACGCGGTGATCCGGTACCGCGATCGCGGTCAGCCGATCCCCGAACAGACCCACGGCAACGCCCTCATCGAGTACGCGTTCATCGCGATTCCCGCGGTGATCCTCGCGGTGATCGCCGTGCCGACCGTGGCGATGGTCATCGAGCTCAACGACACCAGTGACCCCGACTGCGTCGTCAACGTCACCGGCCAGCAGTGGTGGTGGGAGTACGACTACCCGGTCGACGCCGACGGCAACATCTGCGGGTTCGCTCCCACGGCGTCCGACCCGCTGCCGATCGTCACCAGCGGTCAGATGGTCATCCCGATCGACGCCAAGGTCGTCATCCGAGGCACGAGCCGCGACGTCATCCACTCGTTCTGGATCCCGAAGCTGAACGGCAAGCGCGACATGGTGCCGGGCCGGCTGCACACCTGGAACTTCAAGGCCGACCAGCCGGGCATCTACGCCGGCCAGTGCGCCGAGTTCTGCGGCCTCAGTCACGCCAACATGCGGATGGAGATCGTCGCCTTGAACGACGCCGACTTCCAGGCCTGGATCGACAACCAGCTGTCGCCGTACGAGCCGCCCGAGCCCGACACGCTCGCCGCCGAGGGCGAGGTCACGTTCATCGCCCAGTGCTCCGGCTGCCACCAGGTCAACGGCCTCCGCGACGCCAACGGCGACCTCGTGATCGCCCAGCCCGATCAGCTCGTGTGGAGCGGTGCGGCGCCGAACCTGTCGTACCTGATGACCCGCAACACGTTCGCGGGCGCGACCTGGGATCTCCTGACCGACCGCTGCCGCGACTTCGTCTGGGAAGCCGACCCCGACGTGTTCGGCGACCGCTACCTGACCGGCGTCACCGAGGAGTGCCTCAACGAGGTCGATCTGAAGGAGTGGCTCCGCAACGCGCCGGCCAAGAAGCCGATGTACGCCGACCCCGAAGAACTCGACGCCACCGACGGGCTGGTGCGGGGGATGCCGAACCTGGCTCTGTCCGAGGACCAGATCAACCAGCTGGTCGCCTACCTCCTCGAGCGCAAGTGAAAGAGCTGAACTGACATGGCCCTGATCGAACGTTCCACCACCGACACGCTCACCCCGGCCGTCGCCACCCCGTCGTCCACCTACGGGGCGTTCCGACGCCCGGTCGAGTCGACCGGCTGGAAGTCGTGGCTGTTCACGATCGATCACAAGAAGCTCGGGATCATGTACGGCGTCGCGGCGATGTTCTTCTTCGTCGTCGGTGGGATCGAGGCACTGTTCATTCGGGCCCAGCTCGCCGGCCCCGAGGGCACCGTGCTGAGCGCGGACTACTACAACCAGATGTTCACGATGCACGCCACCACGATGGTGTTCCTGTTCGTGATGCCGATGGCCGCCGCGTTCGCCAACTACTTCCTGCCGCTCCAGATCGGCGCCCGCGACGTCGCGTTCCCGCGCATCAACGCGTTCGGCTTCTGGTGCTTCCTGTTCGGCGCGATCTTCCTCAACACGTCCTGGATCCTCGGCGGCGCCGCGGACGGCGGTTGGTTCATGTACGCCCCCAACTCCTCGGTGCCGTTCTCGCCGACCAACGGCATCGACTTCTGGGCGCTCGGCCTGCAGATCACGGGCATCGCCTCGCTGACCGGTGCGATCAACCTGATCGTCACCGTGCTCAACATGCGGGCCCCGGGCATGACGCTGATGAAGATGCCGATCTTCACCTGGATGATCCTCGTCGTGCAGTTCCTGCTGCTGTTCGCGATTCCGGTGATCACGGTGGCGTTGTTCCTGCTGATGTTCCAGCGCTCGTTCGACGCCACGTTCTTCTCGGTCGAAGCCGGCGCCGACCCGCTGCTGTGGCAGCACCTGTTCTGGATCTTCGGGCACCCCGAGGTGTACATCTTGATCCTGCCGAGCTTCGGCATCGTCTCCGAGGTCCTGCCGGTCTTCTCGAAGAAGCCGCTGTTCGGCTACCCGCTCGTCGTGTTCTCCGGTGCGGCGATCGGCTTCGTCGGATGGGGCGTGTGGGCGCACCACATGTTCGCCTCCGGGCTCGGTCCGATCTCGGTGGCCGTGTTCTCCGTCTCCACCATGGCGATCGCGATCCCGACCGGCGTGAAGATCGTCAACTGGACGATGACGTTGTGGGG
>JABDKP010000019.1 GCA_013002175.1 Ilumatobacter sp. | reverse complement strand
GTACCGCCGTCTGCGTCCGGACCAGCACGAACCGATCGCACCGGCAGGACTGGCACACTACGGAGATGACGACGAACACGCTCCACTGGTCAGATGCCGACGTCGAGGTCCACAAGGTCGTCGTCGGGCCGTACGACAACAACGTGTTCGTGGTGCGTTGCCGGGCGACCGGCGATGCAGTCCTGCTCGACGCGGCGAACGAACACGAGCAACTGCTGGAGCTATGCGAGCGGCTCGGCGTCACACGGGTGCTGGAGACGCACGGACACTGGGATCACATCCAGGCCGTCCCCGCGATGCGCGAAGCCGGCTATGAGGTGGCAGTGACCAAGCTCGACGCACCGAAACTGGTCGACGTCGGCTACGACGTGTTCCTCGACGACACCGAGGTGATCGAGGTCGGCAAGCTCCGTCTGCACGCGATCCACAACCCGGGCCACACGCCCGGTTCGATCTCGTTCGCGCTCGAGAACACCCCGCTGCTGTTCACCGGCGACACGCTGTTTCCCGGCGGGCCCGGCGCCACGCACTTCGACGACGCCGACTTCGACACGATCATCCGCTCGATCACCGACAAGCTGTTCACGTTCCCCGACGACACGATCGTGCTCCCCGGCCACGGTCTGGACACGACGATCGGTGCCGAGCGACCGCACCTCGAGGAGTGGATCGAACGCGGCTGGTGATGCGACCACGGTGCCCGTCCACGCGAGGGCAGCCCGGCGGTCGACCGGCCACGATCACGCCCGGCGCTCTCGTGACCGCGTGCAGTGTTCTGTCGAAGCGACCGCCGGAACTGGGCTACGTTGCATCTCGACAACTCTTCGAACACCAGATTCGAACTCAATTGGGGGCCTCAGATGCACACGATCCGAATCCGAGCCGCGGTGTGGTTCAGCACCGGCGTCGCAATGACGCTCCTCGCGAGCTTGCTCGTCGTCAACGCATGGCGTGCCGATGCGGTGACCGGCGACGCGGGTTGCACGACGTTCCCGGCGATGGGTGGGACCACCCGCATCCTCGAATCCCGTGACCCCGCAATCCCATTCCCGGTCGTCGGCAACGTCGGACTTGCCGGGCCCTTCTTCTCCGGCATCTCCCAGAAGCTGAAGGTCACCGGCCCCATCCCCACCGGTGACGGCACGACGAAGACGGTCGTCCCCGTTGGTGCCTCGTTGATCGGGGTCAACGTGACGTTCGTGAACAACACCACCCAGGGCTTCGTGGCCCTGCGATCAGGTGACGCGACCGGGGTCGCCGCGACCTCGAGCGAGAACGTCACGACGTCGAACCAGGTGCTCAACAACTTCGCGATCGTGCCGATCAACGCCGCCGGCTTCATCGACATCCAGTTCAACGGCGTCGGCGCACCAGCGAACACCGACCTGATCATCGACGCCGCGCTGTACTGCGACGGCTCCGCGCTCAAGGCGATGCAGACCGACATCGACGCACTGAAGAAGGACGTCGCCGATCTGAAGACATCCGGAGTCGCAGGACCCAAGGGCGACAAGGGCGACCCGGGACCCGCAGGACCGAAGGGCGACAAGGGCGACACCGGACCGCAGGGACCGCCCGGGGCGTCTGCGTCCACGGCGTCGCTGCTGATCGTGAAGGACGCCGATCCGAACGATCCCCAGGACTTTGCGTTCACGACGGACCTGCCGGGGGCGGCCTCGTTCTCCCTGGATGACGATTCGGACCCGACGTTGTCGAACCAGAAGGCGATCACCAACATCACGCCCGGCACGTACTCCGTGTCGGAGACCCTGCCCGCAGGCTGGGCACAGACGAGTGCGACCTGTTCGGACGGTTCACCGGTCACCGCGATCGTGCTCGCTGCGGCCGAATCGGTGACCTGCACGTTCGAGAACATGAAGGTCCCGACGGTCGCCGACCAGACCTGGAAGATCGAGTACGCCGGTGGGATTCCCGGCAAGGCGGACAACTCCAACAACGAGTGGAACAGGGTCCGATTCGCGATCAACGCCGGCGTCGTCGCAGGCACGGCAGGCGGCAACGGGAAGAACAACGGCAACGATTCATGCGCCACGGGCACGGTCGGCAAGAACCCGAACACGCTCATCGTGACCATCGCCAGCAGCTTCCCGAGCGGCTGTAGCGGTGCACCGAACAGCCAGAAATCCACGTGGTCATTGACGAACATGACGTACGACCCGGCCACGGGCATCATCAAGGGCAGCTATGAGCGCACCGATGTTGCGAATACGAACAACAACTACGCGATGGGCACGTTCCAGATGATCGACTCCAACAAGAACTTCCCGTCGCCGCTCCCGGGGCCGACGGTGCCCCCGTACCCGTCGCAAGTCAACGGGCCGGCGTGTACTGCGGGTGACGACTTCGCGCTCGACACCTACGTCCTGGACCTCATCGGCACGATTCCAGGGAAGGCCCCGGTCGAGGACAAGGTCGACGTGAGGTTCCAGGTCGTCGACGGCACGATCACCAATGCTCAGTCGATCAAGCACGACGGTGTCGATCCGCCGTACACGTTCCCGGCTGGAAAGGTGATCTGCGACAATCGCACGATGACGGTGACGTTGCACAACAACAGCACCCCGGCACCGCCGAACCCCCAGCAGGGCACGTTGACACTCCAGAACGTGGCGAGCGATGGCGCAGGTGGATTCGTCGGCGAGTACAAGCACGACCAGGGCACGCCGAACGACCAGGGCACGTTCACGATGAAGCCGAAGTGACCACGTCATCGTGACGATCCGCTTCGGTGACCTCTCGCCAGGTCGCTGAGTGACGACGGAGCCCGGGCAGCGATGTCCGGGCTCCGTCGCGTCCGATCACGCGCGCGCGACAATTTGCACTACCGGCGTAGGAGTAATTCGGCCGGGCGCGTAGAATCGTGACGTGAGCACCCCCCTGTTTCGAGTCGACGACCTCCATGTCCAACCGGCCGAGTCCGATGCCGGCGAGATTCTGCGCGGCCTCGACCTCACGGTCAACGCGGGTGAGGTCCACGCGATCATGGGCCCCAACGGGTCGGGCAAGTCCACCCTCGGCAGCACGCTGATGGGCTCGTCCGAGTACGAGGTCGTCAGCGGGTCGGTGCACTACAAGGGCGACGACATCACCGACTGGCCGGCCGACGAGCGCGCGAAGGCCGGCATGTTCCTCGCGTTCCAGTATCCGCAGGAGATCCCCGGCGTCTCGGTCATCCAGTTCTTGCGCCAGGCGCTGTCGGCGCGCAAGGGCATCGACCTGTCGGTGCTCGAACTGCGTCTCGCCACGATGGACTGGATGAAGCGGCTCGGGATGGACTCCTCGTTCGTCGACCGCTACCTCAACGAAGGCTTCTCCGGTGGCGAGAAGAAGCGCAACGAGTTCATGCAGATGGCGGTGCTCGAGCCGGAGCTCGCGATCCTCGACGAGACCGACTCCGGGCTCGACATCGACGCGCTGCGGATCGTCGCGAAAGGCATCCGCGAGGTCCGTGCCGACAAGCCCGACATGGGCGTCGTGCTGATCACCCACTACCAGCGCCTCCTCGACGAGGTCACCCCCGATCACCTGCACATCATCGTCGACGGCCGGATCGTCGCCAGCGGGGGGATGGAGCTCGCCGAGCAACTCGAACGCGACGGCTACGACGCGTTCAAAGCCGGTGCCGGAGCCTGAGCCGATGATGCTCGACGCCGCACCGATCGACTGGGCGACGATCGCCGACGAGTTCCCGATTCTCTCGCGCGAGATCAACGGCGAACGGCTGGTGTACCTCGACTCGGGCAACACGTCGCAGAAGCCACGCCGGGTGATCGAGGCGATGACCTCGTTCATGCAGACCTCGTACGCGCCGATCAACCGCAGCTCGTACCAGATCGCGGCCGAGGCCACCGACGCCTACGAGGGCGCCCGCGCCGCCGTCGCCCGCCTGATCAACGCGCCGGCACCCGACGAGGTCGTGTTCACCAAGAACGCCACCGAGGCACTGAACCTCGTCGCCCAGTCGTGGGGCCGTGCCAACCTGCAGCGCGGCGACGTCGTCGTGCTGACCGAGATGGAGCACCACGCCAACATCGTGCCGTGGCACATGCTCGCGCAGGAACGCGACATCGAACTGCGATGGATCCGGCTCACTGCTGACGGACAGCTCGACCTCACCGATCTCGACAACCTGCTCGACGGCGCGAAGGTGCTGTCGTTCACGGCGATGAGCAACGTGCTCGGCACGCTGACGCCGGTGTCGCTGCTGTGCGACCGGGCCCGCGCCGCCGGCGCACTGTCGGTCGTCGACGCCTGCCAGTTCGTGCCGCACAACGTCACCGACGTGCAGGCGTGGGGCGCCGATCTCGTCGCGTTCTCGAGCCACAAGATGTGCGGCCCGTCCGGCATCGGCATGCTCTGGGGCCGGATGGAACTGCTCGATGCGATGCCCCCGTTCCTCGGCGGCGGCAACATGATCGACACGGTCACGTTCGACGGGTACACGCCCGCGCCGGTCCCGGCCAAGTTCGAAGCCGGCACTCCCCCGCTCGTCGAGGCGGTCGGCCTGCACGCCGCGATCGACTTCCTCGAGGAGATCGGCATGGCATCGATTCGCCGGCACGAGATGGCGTTGACGCGCTACGCGCTCGACACGTTGAACGGTCGCTTCGGTGACGACATCACGATCTACGGCCCGGACAACGTCGAGGTTCGCGGCGGCGTGATCAGCTTCTCGTTCCGCGACCTCCACCCGCACGACGTGAGCCAGGTCCTCGACTCGCACAACGTGTGCGTCCGGGCGGGCCATCACTGCGCGAAACCGCTGATGAAAGTCCTGGGCGTGCATGCCACCACCCGCGCCAGCGTGTACCTGTACAACGACAACTCCGACATCGACGCATTGGCCGACGGCCTCGACGGCGCCACCGATATCTTCGGCATCTAGCGCCCCAACCATCCGGGAGACCGACCGACATGCCAGGCCTCGAAGACCTCTACCGAGAGATCATCCTCGACCACTACCGCACGCCGCGGAACCGGGGTGAGCTCGAGTCGCCGCCTGCGATCAAGGCCGATGGCCACAACCCGCTGTGCGGCGACGAGATCACGGTCTACGTCGCGCTCGACGGCACCGGCGACGACGCAGTGGTCAGCGACATCAAGATCGGCGGCCAGGGGTGCTCGATCTCGCAGTCGTCGGCGTCGATGATGACCCAGGCGCTGCTCGGCAAGCCGGTCGACGAGGTGCGCGCCATCGTCCGCCGGTTCAAGGCGTTGATGGGGATCGAGACCGACGACCAGCCGGACAGCGACGCGGAGATCGCGCTCGGCGACCTCGAGGCCCTGCAGGGCGTCGTCAAGTTCCCGGTGCGCATCAAGTGTGCGCTGCTCAGCTGGAACACGCTGCTCCAGGCGCTCGACACCTCCGCCTGATCAGCAACGCGTGAGGTTGTTGCGCACTGAGTGCGCAATTTCCTCACGCGTTCGTCCACGGGGTCAGTCGCGGCGGAGATCGGTGACCCGCCCGCCGCTCGCCGTCACGAGCTGCTGCGGAGTGAGGGCGAACACGTCGTGCCACGTGCCCGCCGCGGCCCACACCTCGTCGTACTGGAGCAGGTCGGGGTCGACGTAGACCGGCAACGTCGTGGCGTGCCCGAACGGCGGCACCCCACCGATCGGGAAACCGGTCGCATCGCGCACTGCATCGGCGTCGACGCGCGTGCACCGCTCGCCACCGGCGGCGTGCGCGAGCTTCGTCTCGTCCAGCTGATTCGACCCGCTGACATACGCAAGCGTCAGCTCGCCGTCGACGGCGAAGATCAGGCTCTTCACGATCTGCCCCACGTCGACGCCGATCGCCGCGGCCGCATCCGCAGCGGTCTTCGTGCCCTCCGGGAACGTCCGCGGCACGACGGTGATGCCGTGGGCCGCGCCGGCGTCGATCACTCGGGTCACGTTGCGATGGACGCCGCTCATCGACGCTCCGGCGCTGGCGGGGCGGCGGGTGCGGTGGCCGGGCCACCGATCGACAGGATCGAGGCGCCGATGAGGCAGCACGCCGCGGCGGCGAGGTAGGGCAGACGGTACGAGCCCGACACGTCGTACAACCACCCGAGCAGCAGCGGGCCGCCGGCCACACCGACGATCGCGACGAACTGCGAGCGGCCGTAGATCCGCGGATAGTCGGCGACCCCGAACCGTTCGGCGATCAACAGCGGCTGCATCATCAGCAGGTTGCCGATCGCCATGCCGAACAGCACGATCGACGCGAAGATCAGCGGCGTCGAGGTGACGAACGCGAGGCCGATCAGTGCCACGCACTGCACCGCACCGACGACGACGGTGAAGCGCATCATCGGGACGAGCTGCACCGCCCGGCCACCGACCAGTCGGGCGACGACGGACGTGCCGGCCAGCGCGGTGACCGCGAAGCGCGCGGTCGCCGGGTCGGTCCGGTCCTCGACCAGCTTGACGAGCTGCTGGATGCCGCCCACCTGGGCGCCGAGCGCGAAGAGGTACCCGATCGTGACGGCGCGGTAGAACCGCGTGCGCACCGCATCGGCATACGGCATCCCGGCGACCACCGGCCGGGATTCGCCGGCGACGCGGCGGACGCCATCCGGCGACCATCCGTCGAGTTCCGGATCCGGCCGGACCAGGAACCACGCAACCGGCACGATCAGCACGAAGAACGCGAGCCCGAGCCACGGTGTCGTCGCGGCGAGACCGCGCTCGTCGATGAACCGTTTCGCGATGGGCGTCAGCACGATGCCGCCGACCGACAGCCCGGTCGATGCGACCGACAGTGCGACGGCGCGCCGCTCGTGGAACCAGCGCGTCACGACCGTGGTCGTGGGGACGAGGCCTGATCCGGCGAACCCGACGGCGAACACGGCATAGACGAGATACAGCTGCCACACGGTGTCGACCTGGCCGAGCGCGGCGAGGGCCGCTCCGGCGAGCGCAGCGCCGGCGATGATGACGAGGCGCACGTCGTATGCGGCGATCAGGCGGGCGACCCACAGCCCGGCCGTCGCGCCGACGACGAAGAAGATCGTGACACCGAGCGAGATCGAGCCGAGCGCCCAGCCCTTCTCGTTGCTGAACGCGTTGAGGTACACGGCGAGGCCGTAGAACGCGAGCCCGGCGTTGACCATCAGGACGAAGAAGCATCCGGCGACGACGCGCCACCCGGGGAAGCGGTCGTCGGGCACCGGCGACGGTGTCGGCGGCGTGATCGACACGTCAGGCGCCGAAGTCATCGATCCTCACGCGGCGAAGCATACGGTGACCCAGATCGTGGTGGCGAGGCCGCCAACCCGAAGGGGTGAACCACCGACCAGCGGCGCCGATCAGATCGAGAACAGGTCGCTGAGCGCGCTGGCCGAGGCGTCGGCGTCGTCGCTGTCCGCCTCACCGGCGAACGCCGAATACCCGTCGTTCTCGAGCTGTGTCGCCAGCTCGGGGCCACCGCTCTCCACGATCCGGCCGTTGGCGAGGATGTGGACGTGGTCGGGCTGGAGTTCCTGCAACAGGCGGCTGTAGTGGGTGATCGCCAGGACCCCCAGCGGCTCGTCGTCGCCGACCTGGTTGCTCATCTCCTCGACCCGTCGCGCACAATCACGCAGTGCGTCGATGTCGAGGCCGGAGTCGAGCTCGTCGAGGATCACGATCTTCGGTGCGAGCACGGCGAGCTGCAACGTCTCGTTGCGCTTCTTCTCGCCGCCGGACAGGTCGACGTTGAGCGCCCGGTCGAGGAAGCGTTCGTCGAAGCCGATCTTGGCGGCCTCGGCCCGCAACGTGGCGTCGAGCTCGGCTGTGGGCCGGCCGCGGGTGGTCAACGCCTCGGCGAGCACGTCGTGCAGCATCACGCCCGGCACCTCGGTCGGGTACTGCATCACGAGATGCAGCCCGGCGGTGGCGCGCTCCCATGGCGCCATCGCCAGGACGTCGGTGCCGTCGAGCGTCACCGAACCGTCGAGCACCTCGTACCCGGGCTTGCCCATCACGACCCCGGCGAGCGTGCTCTTGCCGGCGCCGTTGGGGCCCATCACGGCGTGCACCTCGCCTGAGCGGATGGTGAGGTCGATCCCCGTGAGGATCTCCTTGCCGGCCACCCCGGCGCGTAGGCCGCGGATCTCGAGTGTGCTCATGACGAAGCTCCTTCGCGGTCGGCGTCGACCGTCTTGGCGGTGACGACGACCTGCCCGTCGATCACCGATGCGTCGAAGACGTCGACCGGCTGCGTGGCCGGCAATGTGCTCGGTTCGCCCGTCCGGAGGCTGAACGCGCTGCCGTGCTTGGGACACTCGAGCTCGTACTCGTCGCACCACACTTCGCCCTCGGACAGCGAGACGCTGGCGTGGCTGCAGGTGTCCTCGATCGCGAAGACCTCGTCGCCGATCCGGACCACGGCCACCGCGACGCCGTCGACGTCGACCTGGCGGGCGGTGCCGTCGTCGAGCTCGTCGAACGAACAGACGGCGCTCATGACGGCGTTCCCGCGAGCTCTTTGCGGGCGCCGGTGAGGTCGAGCTTGTTCGACACCCGGAACCGGAGATCGTCGGCGATCTCGCCGGCGGGAAGCTGGGCGATCACCTCTTCGAAGAAGCCGAGTACGACCAGTCGCTCCGCGACCTCCGGCCGGACGCCGCGGCTCTCGAGGTAGAAGCGCTGCTCCTCGTCGATCGGGCCGACGGTCGACGCATGGCTGCACTTGACGTCGTTCGTCTCGATGTCGAGGTTCGGCACGCTCTCCGCCCACGCGCCCTCGGAGAGCGTGAGGTTGCGGTTGGTCTGGAATGCGGTCGTGCCGTTGGCGTGCTTGCGGATCTTGATCAGGCCGGTGTAGACGCTGGCGGCGTGATCCTGGACGGCGCCCTTGAACAGCAGGTCGCTGCTGGTGTGCGGCGCGTCGTGATCCTGAATGGTGCGGAAGTCGTGCATCTGCGTGCCGCCGGCGAAGTACAGCGCGACCTGCTTGGTCGTGCCGCCCTGGCCGGACAGCCGGGCCTCGGTGCGGGCCCGTACGTAGTCGCCGCCGAGGGTGACGGTGGCGAGCAACGTCGTCGAGTCACGCTCGCCGACCGCCTGCTGGTTGCCGATCTGCCAGGTCCGCTCACCGACCTCGTTGACCGCGAGGTACTTGACGCGGGCCGCCTGGGCCGCGTGCACCTGGAGCACGGGGACGACGAGCGCGGTGTCGTCGTCGGCGCCGTCGGCAGCGACGAATCGCTCGATCACCGACACGTCGCTGTCCTCGCCGGCATCGATCACCAGCCGCGGGAAGACCGCCGTGCCCGACCCGGCGATCGTGTGGGTGACGACGATCGGGTCGGCGACGGTGCGACCGGCCGGGACGGCGATGACGACCGGGGACATGAACGCCCGGTTCAGCTCGGCGAAGACGTCCGGCGTCTCGTCGGGGAAGAGCTCGGGTTCGGCGTCGACGACGAGGCCGTCTGGTGCGTCGATCGTCGTGGTGCACGTGGCCGGGACGAACCGGTCGAGTTCGAGCTGATCGATGCGGCTGTACCGCCAGATCTCCTCGTCGGGCGTCGGCAACGGGGCGGCCGCGAAGCGGTCGAGGGCGGCCAGCCGGAACTCCGACCAGCCTCCGCCGAGTTCGCGCACAGCGTCGGGGGTGAACGTTGACACGCTCCCGATTCTAGGAAGCGGAGGTGGAATTCCCCTACGCGCGTAGTGGTAATTCGATCGGGGGACGTCGTGGGTGGTTCCGGCGGTCAGCGCTTCTTGCCGAAGAGGCGCTTCAGCATGCCGCCCTTGCCCTTGGTGCGTTCCGCGTCGATCTCGGCCCGGATCTCCCCGCCGACGGAGTTGAGAATGTCCTCGGCCGCATCGAGCACGGCCGCGGCCGACCCGTCGTCGAGCCCGGCCGGTTCGGGCGGCGTCGGCGGCACGACGAGCGAACCGTGTGTCCACGCCGCATCCGCGAGCCGCCGCTCGTAGCCCGTGCAGTTCTCAGGGCACCGCCACGGCGCGTCCGGGGCGAGGTCGAGGTTGCACTTCCGGACGGTGTCGCCGTTCCTGTACGTCCGGCTCTCGAAGTTCTTGCACTCCGTCCGCATCGGCATGCCGCCATGATATGTGCCCTCACCGCCCCGCCCACATCGCCGCCACCCGAGCGATGACGATCACCCCGCCCCGGCGGGGCGAACGTCACGTGAACGGCGCGCGCAGAGCGTCAGCCGACCGAGCCCTCCATTTGCAGCTCGATCAGCCGCGACCACTCGACGGCGTACTCCATCGGCAGCGTCTTGGTGATCGGCTCGATGAAGCCGTTGACGATCATCCCCATCGCCTGCTCCTCGGAGAGACCCCGCGACATCAGGTAGAAGAGCTGTTCGTCGGCGATCTTGGACACGGTGGCTTCGTGACCGATCTGGGCGTCGCGTTCGCCGATCTCCATGTACGGGAACGTCTTGCTCGTCGAGTCCTCGTCGAGGATCAACGCGTCGCACTCGACGTGGCTCTTCGCGCCGGTGGCGCCCTCGTCGACACGCACCAGCCCGCGGTAGGTGGTGATGCCGCCATCCTTCGAGATCGACTTCGACACGATCTTCGAGCTCGTGTTCGGCGCCGCGTGGACCATCTTCGCCCCGGCATCCTGATGCTGGCCCTCGCCCGCGTAGGCGACCGACAGCACCTCGCCCGTGGCGCCCTCGCCGACCAGGTAGACCGACGGGTACTTCATCGTCAGCTTCGAACCGATGTTGCCGTCGATCCACTCCATGTGCCCGCCCGCTTCGACGCGGGCGCGCTTCGTGACGAGGTTGTAGACGTTCGGCGACCAGTTCTGGATCGTCGTGTACGTGACCCGGGCCCGCGGCTTGACGACGATCTCGACGACCGCCGAGTGCAGCGAGTCGCTGGTGTAGACCGGCGCCGAGCACCCTTCGATGTAGTGCACCTGCGAGCCCTCGTCGGCGATGATCAGGGTGCGCTCGAACTGGCCGGCGTTCTCGGAGTTGATCCGGAAGTAGGCCTGCAGCGGCATCTCGACTTCGACCCCGGGTGGCACGTAGATGAACGAGCCGCCTGACCACACGCTGGTGTTGAGCGCGGCGAACTTGTTGTCGCCGGGCGGGATGACCGTGCCGAAGTACTCCTTGACGAGGTGCGGATACTCGCGCAGCGCGGTGTCCATGTCGCAGAACAGGATCCCCTGCTCTTCCAGGTCCTCGCGGTTCTTGTGGTACACGACCTCGGACTCGTACTGGGCGGTGACGCCTGCGAGGTACTGCCGCTCGGCCTCGGGGATGCCCAGCTTCTCGTACGTCCGCATCATCTCTTCGGGGAGTTGGTCCCACTCGTCGACCTGCTCGCCTTTGGGGCGCAGGTAGTAGTAGATGTCCTGGAAGTCGATGTCGGGCATGTTGACCGCGAACCACTCCGCCATCGGCTTGCGGTCGAACAGGCGCAGCGAACGCAACCGCAACTTGGTCATCCAGTTCGGCTCGCCCTTCCACCACGAGATCTGCTCGACGACGCCCTCGTTGATGCCCTTCACCGGCTCGAACGCGTACTCGACCCCCTCGTCGCTCCAGCCGAGGTCGTATTTGCTGAGATCCAGATCGAATGACGTCATGCCGGGTTCTCCTGCTCGGGGGTGGCTCGGGGGGCTGGCTCGCAGAGCTTGCACCACGGAATTTGCACTACCGTCATAGTAACAATTCCGGGCCGGTTCGAAACGCTCGCCCCGGAAAGCGGCACGGGAAAAGCGATACGGAAACGCCTCAGGCGGCCGCTTCGTCGTCGAGCGCGAGACCGCTGTACGGCACGTCGACCTCGATGAAGATGCACTCGCCCGGGCACGCTTCGGCGGCGTGGACGACGTCGCCGACGCGGCGGGGCGACACCCACGCGAGGCTGCCGGATCCGCCGGGGTCGTTGAGCGGGACACCGTCCTCCGCGACGTACGCGATGCCGTCCTCGAGCTGGACGAACACGTCGGGACAGTGATCGACGCAGATCCCGTCACCGGTGCAGAGGTCCTGGTCGATCCAGACACGCATGATGGGTTGAACCGTAGCGCCGTCCGCCTACATTGGCTCGATCGTGTTCGACGACGACGATCGCCCCGCCTCGCCCACCGAACGAACGGCCTCACCGCCGCCCGATCCGCCGCCCGATCCGCCCGTCGCTGCCCGCCGGCCCCACGTGTGGGAGCGCCCGACCGGGCCGGTCGACGACCCGTACGCGTGGATGCGCGTCACCGACGACCCCGCCTTCGTCGAGTACCTGCTGGCCGAGAACGCCTACGCGGACACGTTCTTCGGGGCTCACCGCGACCTGGTCGAGACGCTGTTCCAGGAGATCCGGTCGCGCGTCCAGGAGACCGACATGTCGACGCCGGTCCGCAACGGCGACTGGTGGTACGTCAGCTCCACCGAGGAAGGCCACAGCTACCCGCGACACCATCGCGGCCCGACCCGCGACGACGCAACCGCGACGCTGCTGCTCGACGAGAACGTCGAGGCCGAGGGCTTCGAGTACTTCGACCTCGGCGCGTTCGACGCGTCGCACGACCACACCGCGATCGCCTGGTCGATGGACACCGCCGGCGACGAGCGGTACACCCTGCGGATCCGCCGCTTCGGTGCCGACGGGTCGTTCGCCGACACCGCCGACGTCATCGACGACGTCGCCAACGCCGGCACCGCGTGGTCGGCCGACGGCCGGTCGCTGTTCTACGTCCGCGCCGACGCGCAGGAACGGCCGTTCCAGGTGTGGCGCCACACCGTCGGCGCCGCGCCGGCCGACGGCGACGACGAGCTGGTGTTCGAGGAACCGGACGAGCGGTTCTACGTGGCAGTCGGCGAGACGCGTTCCGACGAGTGGATCTTCGTCCACGTCGCGAGCAAGACCTCCTCGGAGGTTCGGATGATGCCGTCGGACCTGTCCGCGCCGCTGCGCGCCGTCGCCGCCCGCCGCGACGGCATCGAGTACTACGTCGACCACTGGGGCGACCGGTTCGTCGTCACGACGAACGACGGTGCGCTCGACTTCCGCGTCCTCGCCGCGCCGGTCGCGGACGCGTTCGGCACGCTCGGTTCCGCTCCCGACGTCTGGACCGAACTCGTCCCGCAGGTGCCCGGCCACCGCATCGTCGGCGTCGAGGCGTTCGCCGACCACCTGGTGGTGCACGAGTGGGCGGACGCACAGCCGCGTCTGCGGATGCTGTTCCGCGACAGCAGCGTGCCCGCGCGTTCCGTCGAGCTCGGCCCCGACCCCCATGACGTCGAGCTGTCGTCGAACCCGGAGTGGACGAGCGACACGATCCGGTTCTACACCCAGTCGATGACCACGCCGCCGACCCTGTACGACGAAGCCGTCGTGACCGCGGAGCGCGAGCTGCTGAAACGGGTGCCGACCCCGAACGTCGATCTCGACGCCTACCGGACGCAGCGCACGTGGGCCACGAGCAGCGACGGCACGCTCGTGCCACTCGACTTCGTGCACCACGCCGACACGCCGCTCGACGGCACCGCGCCCGGCGTGATCTACGGGTACGGGGCGTACGAGGCGTCGTTGCCGCCGTGGTTCTCGGTGGCCCGGCTGTCGCTCCTCGACCGGGGCTTCGTGTTCGCGCTCGCCCACCCACGCGGCGGCGGCGAGCTCGGCCGGCAGTGGTACTTCGACGGCAAGCTCGAAGCGAAACAGCACACGTTCGACGACGTGATCGGGTGCGCCGAGCACCTGATCGCCAGCGGCGTCGTCGCTGCGGGACGGCTGGCGGTCCGGGGCGGCAGCGCCGGCGGCCTGCTCGTCGGCGCGTGCATCACCCAGCGTCCCGACCTGTTCGCGGGCGCGATCGCCGAGGTGCCGTTCGTCGACATCGTGTCGACGATGAGCGACCCGTCGCTGCCGCTGACCGTCACCGAGTGGGAGGAGTGGGGCGACCCTCGCTCCGAACCGTTCGCCAGCGTGATGGCGGCGTACTCGCCGTACGACAACACGGTCGAGGCCGACTACCCGGCGGTGTACGCCACCGCCGGCCTCAACGACCCGCGGGTGAGCGTGCACGAACCCGCGAAGTGGGTGGCACGCCTGCGGGCGGCCACGACCTCGGGCAGGCCGATCGTGCTGCGCACCGAGCTCGGTGCCGGTCACGGCGGCCCGACCGGTCGCTACGAGGCGTGGCGCGACGAGGCGCGCACGCTCGCGTTCCTGCTCACCACGGTGTAGCCCGGCGCGGCCGTCGGCGGGGTTCGGCGTTCAGAACATCGCCAGCACGGCGAGCGCGA
>JABDKP010000012.1 GCA_013002175.1 Ilumatobacter sp. | reverse complement strand
GCGCCGCGCCGGTCGACGTCGCGCCGGTTGTCGACGCGCGGCCCGACCCGGTGCAGTCCGACCCGGTGCGGCCGGCTCGGGTGCGGCCGGATGCGGCGAAGGCTCGACCGGTCACCGACAGCACGGCTTCGGTCCGTGTCGAGCCGCAACGCGCCGTCGACGCCCGCCCGACCGGCGACGAGACACGATCGGAGCAGCCGGACTGAGACGGTCCCCCGATGCGTCCCTCGCCGCAACCGCGGGCACGAGCGTGCCGGATGACGGGACGCTCGTCGCCCGCGTCCTCGATGGGGACGACGGGTCGTTCGCGCTGCTGTTCCGCCGCCATGCCACAGCTGTGCACACGTTCGCACAACGCCGAACGAGGTCGGTCGATCTCGCCGACGACATCACTGCGGCGGCGTTCGAGAAGGCGTGGCGGGCCCTCGACAAGCTCGGGGCCCAACACGGTGAACGGTTCAGGCCATGGCTGTTCCGGATCGCCGCCAACGAGATGGCCACGCTGATGCGTTCACGTAGCAGGCGCCGCCAGCGCGAGCATCTCGCCGCCATGCGCGGTGAGGGCGCCGTCGACCGCGATCGTGCGGACGGGCTCGCCGCCATCGACGCATCGAGCGATGTCGAGACGATCCTCGACGCACTCGGTGAGCTGCCGCCCCGGTACCAGGAGGTGATCTCGCTGCGCTACCTGTCGGACCTCACCGCGGCGGAGACCGCCACAGCAATGGGCATCAGCCGCGGCAACGTCGCGGTGCTGCTGCACCGGGCGATCGCCGCGCTGCGCACACGGATGGAGGATCGGTCATGACGATCGTCGAACGATCCCTCGAAGCGGCCGGGTCCGCCGCCGTGGAGGACGTCACGCCCCGCCTCGAGGCGCTGGAGCGGCGAGTGATGGCCGCTTGTCACGCCGATCGGCACGACGCGCCGGCGGCCGTCGTGCCACTCCGCCGGGGTACGGCGGCCCGGCGCTACATCGTCGGCGCGGCCGCGGCGTGCATCCTCGCGCTCGTCGTGTTGGGCGCCGGATGGTTCGGGCGCGACGACGACTCGCTGGTCGTCGCCGCGGCCGAGGACGTCGAACTCGTGCTGCCGGACGGCTCGGTCGTGGCGGCTGCGGCCGGCGTGGAGCTCCGGCCCGGGACGAAGATCGACGTCGAGGGATCGCTGGTCGTCGACGGCGTGACGTACGGCCCCGGAATGTACGAGGTGACCGACCGCGGGGTCGTCGCCGCCGAGGACGCCGGCGTGCTGGTCTCGACCACGACGACCTCCACCGTTCCGACGACGGTCGCCGTCGACCGCAGCCCGCCGGCGACCGAGCCCCCCTCGACGGGCACGACCACCCGGCCCACGACGACGCTCGGTCGGGACCGGATCGTCGACAACACCACATCGTCGACGCGTCCGCCGCGCGACGCCCGCCCGGCGACCACCGCACCGCCCCGCGACACGCGTCCGTCGACCCGGCCCGCGCCATCGACCACCGCGGTGCGCCCGGTTGATCGCCCGTCGACGACCGACCGGCCACCGACGGTCGATCGCCCGTCGACGACGGTTCGCCCGACCACGACCGATCATGCCCCGACGACCGTCCGCCCGACGACGACGATCCGCCCGACGACCACGGTGGTCGAGACGACGGTTCCAAGGGACGAACGTCGCGGTGCGACCGAGCCCAGTCGGCCGTCGACCACGCTCGATGAGTCCGCCCGCGGCGACCGGAGGATCGAGCGCTGAACCGACGATCTCGCGTCACCGTGCGGTACGTGCCACGATGAGCCGATGCTGCTCGTCGTCGGTGAAGCGCTCGTCGACCTCGTGATCGCGCCCGATGGTTCGGTCGAATCCGCCCTCGGTGGCGCGCCCTTCAATGCGGCGCGCGCCGCGGCACTCCTCGGCGCGGACGTCGAATTCTGTGGCGTGCTGTCGCACGATCGGTTCGGGACACTGCTCGCCGATCGTCTTGAAGCCGATGGTGTCGGCGTCTCGAGCGCCCCGCGGACCGAGGCACCGACCACCCTCGCCGCGGCCGAACTGGACGACACCGGCGCGGCCGTGTACCGCTTCTACGTCGAGCAGACCGCCGCGCCGTCACTGGCGTCGATCGACACCGCGCGTCCGCCGGACGTCCTGTTGACCGGCGGGCTCGCACTCGCGCTCACGCCGATTGCCGACACGATCGCCGACGGGCTTGCGACGGTCCCCGCCGACACCCTCGTCATGATCGACGTGAACTGCCGTCCGACGGTCATCGCCGATCGCGGCGCGTACCGCGCCCGGCTCGACGCCATGCTGGGTCGGGCCGACATCGTGAAGGTCAGCGACGACGACCTCGACTACCTCGAGCCGAGCCTGCCGACGATCGCCGCGGCGCAGCAACTCCTCGACGCCGGCCCGTCCGCAATCCTCGTCACAGCAGGCTCGAAGTCGACCACGGTGCTCACCCCGGACGGCCAACTCGACGTCACCGTCCCTCCGCTCGCTGCGCCCGTCATCGACACGATCGGCGCCGGCGACACGTTCACCGGTGCGCTGCTGGCGTGGTGGGAGCAGGCTGGATTCGGCCGCGCGCATGTCGACCTCTCGTCGATCGCGCGTGCGGTCGACGCGGCCCACGCCGCCGCCGCAGTCGTCGTGACCCGGCGAGGTGCCGATCCGCCGGGGCGGTCCGACCTCGCAACCGACTGGGCGCCTCGGCGCGACTGATCGTTCCACCGCATCGCACGAGTCGAAACGCGGCGTTCACGCGGGCGCCATCGGGCCGAAGCATCACACGGTTTCAATGGCCCGATCGCCCGTCGAAGCACGACGGGGTGACCTGAGGAGACGAGATGGAGTCACGGACCACCCGCATTGCCCCCCGCCTGAACCGTCGGACCGCCCGAGACGTCACGCCCGCACGGCGCGGCAGGCTGCTGACGCCGGCCGTCCTCGAACCGGGCGTGCTGAAGTCCGGGCTGCTCGACCCGCGGGCGCCGATCGAGCAGTAGCCGTGCCCCAGCTGGGCGTCCGGGCCCTGGGCGAACGGCGGATCAGAACGGATGGTGGCGGACGGCGAGCCGCTCCGCTGAGTCGTCCCCCGGCACGGGGAGCTGAGCGACCACGCGCAGGCCCGGCCACTCGACCGGAGCGAGCTGCTGGTACTCGAAGGTCAGCTCGCCGGCCACGGGGTGCGAGAAGCGGCGCAGGCGCGTCTCGAATCCCGACACGTCGTGCTCGGGCCACCACGCCGCGAACTCCGTACTCTCACCGACGAGCAGATCGATCAACTCGGTCATCGTCTCGTCGTGGCGTACGGCGGACGTCGCGGACCGGAATTCGGCGAGCGCCTGGCGGGCGTGGATGTCCCAGTCGACGATCAGGTCACGCGTCGATGCGTCGGCGAACAGCACCCAGAGCAGGTTGCGGCGTGGCGGCGCGAGCTGAGCGATGCGCGGGTACAGACGCTCCTGCGACCGGTTCCACGCGACGAACTCCCAGTGCGGCCCGAGCACGTAGGCGGGGGCGGGCATCAGCGCATCGAGCAGCCGGATCAGCGCGGTCGGCGCCTCCTGCGGGGCATCGACCTCGGCCGTGCCGGGCTCGGTCAGCGCGAGGAGGTGCTCCTGGCCGGCGTCGTCCAGCCGCAGCGCCCGGCCGATCGCCTGCAGGACGTCGTTCGACGCATTGATCCGCCGCCCCTGCTCGAGCCACGTGTACCAAGTCAGCGACACGCCGGCCAGCAACGCCACCTCTTCACGCCGCAGGCCGGGCGTCCGCCGGCCGCGGCCACGTGGCAGTCCGACGTGTTCGGGCTGGGTCGCTTCGCGCCGGGCGCGCAGGAATTCGGCCAGCTCCCTGCGATGGTCGGCGACCTCAGCCACGCCTCAGAGTCAATCAGCTGCGATCGGCCGCGGCCGCCGGATCAACCGGTGAAGGCGCGGCACGGTTGGCCGCGGAGGGCGCCGCACTCGGGATATTCCGCAGGTGGCTCGATGCCGGCGACGACGGGGAGCACGACCTTCGACGGGAAATCACCACCGAGGGCGACCTGCACCTGCTCGCCGCCCGCGATCGTGTCGAAGATCCAGACCGGCCGGTTGCCGCCCGGCGCGTCGATCGAGATGCGGATCTGCGAACCGGCCCGGAAGACGTGGGCGAACGGGAAGACCTCGACGCGGACGAGGTCGAAGTCGCCTTCCCCGTCTCCGCCGGTGAGCGGCTCGACATCGGCCTCCAGGTGGGTGTGGACCGGCTGCAGCACGGTCGAGGCTGCGTCGTCGAGCTTGCGCTGGCTGGCGCGCAGCCAGCCGGACTGCACGTACATCTCCTGGCCGTCCGGGCGGACCTCGGTCAGTGTGACCTCGACGTCGGTGTCGCCGAGATTCGAGTTGATCCACAGGTCCGCCGATGCCGACCCGATCATCGTCACGGTGTCCCCGAGCGGCGCCGAGAGGAATGTTGCTGCGGTACCGGGTGCCGGCTCCTGCCAGTCCCACTCGACATCGACACGCCAGATGTCGCTGGAACTGCCCTCGTAGAACGTCGGGGGGAACCCTTCGGGAAGCGCGAGGTAGCCGGCGCGGGAGTTGTCGGGCTCGGCCTCGGGGAGCAGCGCGCCGTCGGTGGCGAGGAACCACTCGGTCGGTTCGACGCCCGGGATCGGCCAGGCCTCGAACTCCTCGACGAATCGAGGGAGCGGCGTGCGCGCGGGTGTGCCGTCGGCCGCACCCTCCTCGAACAGCACCCGGACCGCGGGCTCGGTCTCGAAGGCGGCGAGCGCGTCGTCGTAGGACATCCCTGCGAACCGGTCAGGCGGCAGCTCGATCGGGCCGGTCCCGTACAGCCCGGACGCGAGGATCGGCGCGATCGTCCGCGCCGTGTCGAGGGTCGGCGTGCGCTGCGCGACGTACAGGTCGAGGAACTCGACCCAGCGCGGGAAGTTCGCGGGCCCGATCGACTCGGTGTGCAAGCCGTTCATCAGCGAGACGTACAGGTGCTCGGTTCCGGTGAAGCGGTCGAGCATCGTCGGGAAGCGACCGCCCGTCTGCTCGTCCTGCCACGCCCCGGCGACGAACGTCGGCACGTTGATGAGGTCGACGAAGAGGCGTGGTGAGATCTCGTCGCCGACGTCGGCCTCGTAGAACGGGGTGTCGAAGACTTCGCTGATCAGGTCGGGATTCTGCAGCC
The DNA here is from genome assembly GCA_013002175.1 of Ilumatobacter sp. Lineage (GTDB taxonomy): Bacteria > Actinomycetota > Acidimicrobiia > Acidimicrobiales > Ilumatobacteraceae > Ilumatobacter_A. Next base: position 33,710 of record JABDKP010000012.1, on the reverse strand, counting down.
GCATCGATTGGTTCGCCGTGCACTCGTCGTCACCGGTCGCGATGCGATCCTTCGCCCAGCTCTGACCGCCCTCGTCGAGGATCGCGCCGGCGGGATCGACTGCGGGGCGGGCCTGGTCGACGCGATCCTGGGTCCACTCGACGGCGAACCCGGTGTTGAGCAGCCCGCCGGGATACAGCGTGGAGTTGTAGCTGTCGTCGATCACCGAGAAGGGCGTGATCGCCGCGAGGCTCGGCGGTTGGGTCTGCGCGACGAACAACTGGCTGATCCCCGGATACGACACGCCGACCATGCCGACCCGATTGTCGAACACCCACGGTTGCGCGGCGACGGCCTCGATCACGTCGTAGCCGTCGATGCTCTGCGCGTACTCGAAGTACCGGAACGACCCGCCCGAGCAGCCGGTGCCGCGCATGTTGACGCCGACGTAGGCATATCCCAGCGGCGTGAACAGATCAGCGAACCCCTGGCCCTCCGGGTCGGCCGGCGTGTAACCGGAGTACTCGACGACCGTCGGGTACGGCCCGTCCTCGACCGGCCCAGGCAGGACGACGTTCGCAGCCAGCGTCGTGCCGTCGCGCATCGTGATGTAGCCGTATCCCGGAGCCGGCAGCCGCTGCTCGGCGAAGAACGCGGGATTGGGGTGGGTGTCGCGTGAGAGGACCTGGAACGGGCCGTCGCGGGAGACCGCCGATTCCACGAAGTAGAAGTCGCCGGGCTCGACGCCGCGGAACAGCAGGGAGCCGAACTCGTCGACGGTCCCGGCTGCGACGGCGGTCGGGGCGAGCGCGGCGCCCTCGGCCACGTCGGCAGGGCCCGGTAACGCGACGAGCGAGACCTCGAGTCCCGGCTCCGCGCCGAGGACGGCGAGTTGCTCGACGCCGGGCCGGAACTCGGCCGACAACATCGGAGCGAGGTCGGACAGGTCGAGGATCGCCAACGTGTCGGGGACCTCCGGCTCGGTCGTGTCGGCGGCCGCGGTGCCGACCGCGGCGGTGTCGACCGGCGGCAACGTCACGGGGACCGAGTCCGAACCGCCGCCGCCGGTGGTGGTCGTGGTGCCGGCCTCCGGAGCGTCGTCGCCGCTGCATGCCGCGGCCACGAGCACCGTCAGGAACAGGATCGCCGGGGTCGCCCGCATCGCAGCATCTTGGCAGCGCCGCATCCGATCCTCACGACCGGCCGTCGCCCCCCCATCCCCGAAATCTGACGGTCTCACTGCGCGGAGCGGGCTCACACCGCCAGATTTCGGGAGAACGGCCGGCCACTGTCTCCGTGATCCCCGAAATCTGACGGTCTTGCCGCGGTGTGCGGGCTCGCACCGACAGATTTCGGGGGAGGGCGTACTCTCGCGGGCATGTACATCGACGGCGAATGGTGCGAGGCGGCGTCCGGGAACCGGTTCGAGGTCACGAACCCGGCGACGGGCGACGTGATCGGCGACGTCCCGGACGGCGGTGCCGCTGACGCAACGCGGGCGGTCGAGGCCGCCGACCGGGCGTTCGGCGCGTGGTCGTCGACGACCGCGTACGAGCGTGCTGACCTGCTGTACCGGGCATGGCAGTTGATGACCGAGCGCAGCGCCGAACTCGCCGAGCTGATGACGCGCGAGCAGGGCAAGCCGTTGAAGGCGAGCGCGGCCGAGGTGAAGTACGGGGCGGACTTCCTGCGGTGGTATGCCGAAGAGGCAACGCGGGTCGCCGGTGAGTGGCTGCCCTCCGCGCGCGCTGACCAGCGATTCCTGGTGCTGAAGCAGCCGGTCGGCGTCGTCGCCGCGATCACGCCCTGGAACTACCCGATGTCGATGTTGACCCGCAAGATGGGCCCGGCGCTGGCCGCCGGATGCACGTTGGTCCTCAAGGCGGCGGAGGCGACCCCATTGTGCGCGCAGGCGATCTTCGGTGTGTTCGCGGACGCCGGCGCTCCCGCCGGTGTGGTCAACCTCGTCACCGCGCTCGACCCGAAGCCGATCGGCGAGGTCTTCACCACCGACGAGCGGGTCCGCAAGTTGACGTTCACCGGCTCGACCCCGGTCGGCAAGATGCTCGCCGGCCAGGCCGCCGGCAACCTCAAGCGGGTGTCGGTCGAGCTCGGGGGCCACGCGCCGTTCGTCGTCTTCCCCGACGCCGACCCGGAGCATGCGGCGAAGGGGGCGGCGGCGCTGAAGTTCCTCAATTCGGGCCAGGCGTGCATCAGCCCGAACCGGCTGTACGTCCACGAGTCCGGGCGTGACGCGTTCGTCGAGACGCTCGTCGAGCGCATCGGGCGGGTCAAGGCCGGTAACGGCATGGACGACGGTGTCGGCGTCGGCCCGCTCGTCAACGACGCGGCGGTCGCAAAGGTCGCCCGCCAGGTCGACGACGCGCGGGCGAAGGGCGCCGGGGTGCCGGTCGGCGGTCAACGGCTCACCGGGGACGGGTTCGATGCGGGCCACTTCTACGCGCCGACGCTCGTCACCGACGTCACCGACGACATGCTGATCCGCTGCGAGGAGACGTTCGGGCCGGTGGCCCCGGTGATCACGTACGGCGACGGCGACGACGTGCTGGCGATGGCGAACGACACGAACTACGGCCTCGCCGCGTACGTCTACACGAACGATCTGTCGACGGCGATGCGGACCTTCGAGGGGTTGCGCTTCGGGATCGTCGGGATCAACGACGTCAACCCCACGTCGGCGGCCGCGCCGTTCGGTGGCATGGGCGACTCCGGACTCGGGCGAGAAGGCGGCCGCGACGGCATCGCCGAGTACCTCGAGGTCAAACTCGGCGGCTTCGCGATCTAGGCGTTACATCTGGTGCCTGGCACCAGATGTAACGCAATACGGTGGGCGGGATGACGACTGTGGACGCTTCGGCCTTTGATCTCGATGCGATGCTCGCCGACGTGCGGACGCTCGTCGAGATCGAGTCGCCGTCGCACGATCTCGACGCGCTGCACACGTCGGCCGCGGCACTCGCGGCGATGATCGAGCGGCACCTCGGTCGCCCGGCGACGCTCGTCGACAGTCCAGCCGGCCCGCACGTCCACTGGTCCGGCGGCGGTGATCCGAAGGTGTTGCTGCTCGGGCACCACGACACCGTCTTCCCGCTCGGCACGCTCGCCCGACTGCCGTTCCAGGTCCGCGACGGCATCGTCACCGGGCCCGGCTGCTTCGACATGCTCGCCGGCATCGTGCAGGCACTCCACGGGCTGGCCTCGCTCACGGACGTGTCCGGGGTCGAGTTGCTGTTCAGCAGCGACGAAGAGGTCGGGTCGATCCACTCACGGGCGCTGATCGAGGAGCGGGCACGGGCGTGTGGTGCGGTGCTCGTGCTGGAACCGTCGGCGCCAGGCGGCGCGCTGAAGACCGGCCGCAAGGGCTGCGGGACGTTCGAGGTCGTCGTCACCGGCCGTGCGAGCCATGCCGGCCTCGAACCCGAGAACGGTGTCAATGCGTTGATCGAAGCAGCTCACCAGGTACTGGCGATCAACGAGATCGGCGATGCATCGGTCGGCACGACGGTCACGCCGACCGTGGCGCACGCCGGCACGGCCGACAACACCGTGCCTGCCGAGGCGAAGGTGCGCGTCGACGTACGCGTCGAGTCCGCTGCCGAGAAGGAGCGCGTCGAAGCGGCGATGGCCGCGTTGACGACGGTCGTCGACGACGCCAGCATCGAGGTCACCGGTGCGATCAACCGGCCCCCGATGCCGGAGTCCGCGTCGGCCGAGCTGTTTCCGATCGCCGAGGCGGTCTCGCCCGGCATCGCGGGCCTCGCGGTCGGCGGCGGCAGCGATGGCAACTTCACGGCCGCGATCGGCGTTCCGACGCTCGACGGCCTCGGCGCCGTCGGTGGGGGAGCGCACGCCGACACCGAACACGTCGTCGCGGCCACGATGCCCGACCGCGCCCGCCTCATCGCCGCCCTCGTGCACCACATCTGCGCCGACTGACCCCCAAATGGGGTCAGGCAGGTGTCAGACACCTGCCTGACACCTGCCGGTGGGTGCGATGCCGTTGACCAGGCGGAATGCGCCGCGATGCGCGGCGCGGCACCATGTGGCCATCCGGCGGACGTCCCGAAAAGGGGTCAGGCAGGGGTCAGACACCTGCCTGACCCCTGGGGACGGGTCAGTCGGGGGGTTCGAGGGCGGTGGTGACGTCGCCGGGTCCGAGCGTGCCGACGCCGCGATACAGGTCGAGTTTCGTGCGGGTGTCGACGATGTCGAGGTTGCGCATCGTCAGCTGACCGATGCGGTCCAGCGGCCCGAACGCCTGGTCCTCGACACGCTCCATCGACAGCCGGTCGGGCTGGTACGTGAGGTTCTCGCTGACGGTGTCGAGGATCGAGTAGTCGTCGCCGCGGCGCAGCCGCACGGTCACTTCGCCGGTCACGGCTGAGCCGACCCATCGGATCAGCGGCTCACGCAGCATCAGGCTCTGCGGGTCGAACCACCGACCCTCGTACAGCAGTCGCCCGAGCCGGCGGCCCATCGTGCGGTAGTTCTCGACGGTGTTCTCGTTGTGGATCCCGTTGACGAGCCGCTCGTAGCAGACGTGCAGCAGCGCCATCGCGGGTGCCTCGTAGATCCCGCGGGACTTCGCCTCGATGATTCGGTTCTCGATCTGGTCGCTCATCCCCAGCCCGTGGCGCCCACCGATCGTGTTCGCCTCGGTCACGAGATCGACCGGCGAGTCGAACGTGCGACCGTCGATCGCGACCGGCCACCCCTCTTCGAACCGCACGGTCACGTCCTCGGTCGGGATCTCGACGGCAGGGTCCCAGTGGGCGACCCCCATGATCGGGGTGACGATCTCCATCGACGTCGCCAGCTCTTCGAGCGCCTTCGCCTCGTGGGTGGCACCCCAGATGTTGGCGTCGGTGGAGTAGGCCTTCTCGACCGAGTCGCGGTACGGGAGGTCCCGGGCGACCAGGAACTCGCTCATGCCTTGACGGCCGCCGAGTTCGTCGACGAACGTCGGGTCGAGCCACGGCTTGTAGATCCGCAGGTTGGGGTTGACGAGCAGTCCGTACCGGTAGAAGCGCTCGATGTCGTTGCCCTTGTACGTCGAGCCGTCGCCCCAGATGTCGACGCCGTCGTCGCGCATCGCCCGCACGAGCAGCGTGCCGGTCACGGCCCGCCCCAGCGGTGTCGTGTTGAAGTACGTCTTGCCGCCCGAGGAGATGTGGAACGCGCCGCACTGGATGGCGATCAGCCCCTCGCGCACGAGTTCGTCGCGGCAGTCGACCAACCGGGCCTCCTCCGCGCCGTAGACCTTGGCCCGGTCGGGCACCCCGGCAAGGTCGGGCTCGTCGTGCTGGCCGAGGTCCGCGGTGTAGGTGTACGGCGTCGCCCCCCGCTCGCGCATCCAGGCGACGGCGGCGGAGGTGTCGAGACCGCCCGAGAACGCGATGCCGACCCGTTCGCCGATCGGCAGCGACATCAGCACCTTGGCATTCGTCGCGGAACTGGACGGTGCGTCGGGCATGGTCCACGACGATACTGCTGGGCGACCCGCTACCGGGGACCCCTCGCGGCTTCAGATCGACGGTGGGTCGAGTGGCGCGCCGGGCGTGCGACCGCTCGGCTGCGGTGTGGGCGAGGTCGCGTGTTGACCGACCGCACCGGACCGCGTCCCGGCCATCGCGCCGAGCGAGATCAATGCGGCGCCGGCCGCGATCGCGAACTCGATCGCCGCGAGCCCGCCCGAACGGGAGACGTCGAAGACCGCGATGGCGGCGACCAACAGTGCGCCACCCAGGCTGATCCACGGCACGCGCCGCACGTTGTAGATCGCCGTCAGCGAGATGGCGAGTGCGAGCGCGAACGGCAGCAGGCTGACGACCAGCGGGCGTGGCTGCGCCCGCGGCCCCAGCCACCAGGTCCCGATACCGATCTCCTCGCTGACCTTCCACGTCGCAGCGAAGGCGAAGAACACCGCCGCCCAGCCGGCCGCAACCATGATCTGCCAGGCCACCGTGAGCCGCCCCGGTCGGTCGTCGACGGGCGGCGGCGGGGGTGGAACGCGCTGCGGGGCACCGAGCGGCGGCGCGAAGTCCGACGTGCGCGCGGGTTGCTCGATCACCGGGTGAACCCTAGGCGCGGGTCCCTGCGGTGCCCACGCAGGTACCCTCCAGCGGCGTGACTGCGGACGGCACGACCGGTGCGACCTTCGAGAAGCTCTCGATCTTCTACCCGATGTGGAACGAGGAGGAGTACATCGAACGCGCGCTCACCGCGGCTCGCCGGGCGTGCGCGGTGCTGATCGAACGCGGTGACATCGCCGACTACGAGTTGATCGTCGTCGACGATGCCTCGACCGATGCCACCGGTGCCATCGCCGATCGCATCGCGTCCGAGGATCCGCGGGTCCGGGTCGTGCACCATGAGCACAACCGCAAGCTCGGCGGATCGATCAAGACCGGGTTCGCCGCGGCCACCGGCGACCTGATCCTGTACACGGACGCTGATCTGCCGTTCGACATGGCCGAACTCCCGCGCGCCGTGCGGCTGATGATCGACTACGACGCCGACATCATCAGTGCCTACCGGTTCGACCGCACGGGTGAGGGATACCTCCGCACGATCTACACGTTCTCCTACAACCTGCTGATCCGGAGCCTGTTCGGCGTCAAGGCCCGCGACATCAACTTCGCGTTCAAACTGTGTCGCTCACGGGTGTTCGACCACGTCGAGCTGCACAGCGAGGGCTCGTTCATCGATGCCGAACTCGTGATCAGGGCGACGCGGCTCGGCTACGAGATGCTGCAATTCGGCGTCGACTACTTCCCGCGGACCCGTGGCGAGTCGACGCTCAGCTCGCCGGGCGTGATCCTGAAGATCTTGCGCGAGATGCGGCAGTTGCGGGGCGATCTGGACGGCATCGAGCCGGTCGTCGAACGGCGCTGACCGCCGCCGGGCCCCGGCTCTCGATGTCGCTCGTGTGACCATCGACGAAACTGTGACGAAGTGGGCCGGGCGCGGTCGTTGGCGCCGTGTTCGTTGGTAGATTTGTTGCTGTTGCGTTGCGTCCCCCCACGCCGATCTCGCTGACATTCCGCCCCCATGAACGATCCCCGTCGCCCTCAGAATCCAGCCGCGAAATGGCTGCCGGCCGTCGCGGCCGCGGGCCTGCTCGGGACCGTCGTCGTGGCCGGCGTGGCACTCGGTGGCGGTGGCGGCAACGGTGGCGAGGCGCAACGGCAGCCGGCGGACTCTGCGTTCGTCAGCGACGTGTCGGTCCAGACGCTCGTCGTCCCCGACTCGGTACCCGACGTGATCGGCACGGTCGAGACGACGGCGCCGATCCAGAAGACGGTGCTCGACCGGACCCTGTCGAACGGCCTCGCCGGCGAAGACGTCAAGCGTGTCCAGCAACGGCTGACCGAGCTGGGGTTCGTCCCGGGCCCGGCCGACGGCATCTACGGCGATCAGACGATCAAGGCCGTCTGGGCGTACGAGAAGCTCGTGCTCGAGCGCGAGAGCAGTGCGCCGACCGGCAAGGTCACCCCCGAGATGTGGGACGACATGCAGGACCCGTTCGTGATCCAGCCGCGGCGGCCGAACGCCACGCCGAACCACACCGAGGTCTACTTGCCCGAGCAGGTGCTCGCGATCTTCCACGACGACCAGCCGATGATGATCACCCACATGTCGAGCGGCAGCGGTGAGGAGTGGTGCGAGGAAGTCACGATCAGCCCGGGCGAATACGGCAACCGCGACGGCACCGAACCACTGGTCCGTGGCGAATGCGGGATCTCGAACACGCCGGGCGGCGTGTTCACCGTCTATCGCGAGGTCGAAGGCGTCCGTCAGAGTGCGCTCGGCGGCATGTGGAACCCGGTGTACTTCAACTACGGGATCGCCATCCACGGAGCGTTGAACGTGCCGCTGCAGGGGGCTTCGCACGGCTGCATCCGGATCCCGCTGAACATCTCCGAGACGATGCAGGAGCTGATGTCCCACGGCGACCAGGTGTTCGTGTGGGACGGCGAGAAGGAGCCCGAGGAGAACGGCTCGCCGCCACCGACGTTCAACTGGCTCGACCCCGACTACGAGACGACCACGACGACGTCCACCACGACGACGACCACGACGATCCCGCCGACGACGGTCGCCCCGCCGGTGACCACCGTCGCAGCCACGACGGCGCCTCCGCCGCCGACCGCCCCACCGACGACACCAGCGCCGAAGCCGACGACCACCACGACCGTGCCCGCCGGGGGTGGCGGCGACCCCTGACCCGCTTGCGGGTCGGTCCGGTGGGCCGATCAGCGAGTCGCCGTCCACCGGATCGAGCACTACCGTCCAGGACGTGCACGACGACACCGCGCCGGCCGAACGTGTCGACTACGACGAGTTCGGCCTGTTCCACGAGAACATCGCCGAATTCGGCCTGGACGTCGAGGTGCCCGTGGTCGAGCGGGTGGAGTCTGCAGTTCCGTCCGGAGACGATTCGCCACCCCGGTTGGTGAGTGCGCTCCGGTGGGGGACTGCGCCGCCAGAGGTCGTCTTCGTTCACGGTGGGGCGCAGAACGCGCACACGTGGGACACGGTGGCACTGGCGCTCGGCCGGCCGGCGTTCGCCGTCGACCTGCCCGGACACGGCCACTCCGGCTGGCGCGCCGACGGCGCCTACACGCCCGCCGATCTCGCCGACGACGTCGCCGTGGCCGTCGGCGAGCATGCCCGCACGCCCGTGCACGTCGTCGGGATGTCCCTCGGAGGGCTGACTGCGATGATGCTCGCCCGACGGCACCCACGGCTCGTCGACACACTCACGATGGTCGACATCACGCCGGGCGTGAATCGCGACAAGACGAAGGCGATCCTCGATTTCGTCGACGGCCCCCAGGCGTTCCCCAGCTTCGACGACCTGCTGCAACGCACCGTCGAGTTCAACCCCACCCGGTCCGAGTCGTCCCTCCGCCGGGGGATCCTGCACAATGCCCGCCAACTCCCCGACGGGTCGTGGCAGTGGCGGTACGACCGGACGAATCGCAGCGACCGCAGCTCCGCGATGCCCGAGCGCGATGTGCTCGCCGAGGACGGTGGCCCGAACCCGCTGTGGGACGACTTCGCAGCCCTCACCTGTCCGCTGATGATCGTCAGGGGCTCCCTGTCACCGGTGGTCGACGATGCCGACGTCGCAGAGGCCACGCGACGGCAGCCCGCGCTGGAGTACCACCTCGTCGACGGCGCCGGACACAGCGTGCAGGGCGACCGGCCGGTCGAACTCGCCGCCCTGATCGACGACCGGCTGCGGCGCCACTGACAGCGAGGCACCGACAGCGGGGCACTGACAGCGAGGCTCAGACGTCGCAGGCGTCGAGGCCGCCGATCACGCCACGCCGGAACGCGTCGATCTTCTCGAACGAGCTCCCGAGGACGTCGTCGTCGGCAGCGACGTCACCGATCAGGATCGCGGTGCGAACCGCCTCGTCGAGGTCGCCCGGCGACACGACCGCCGTCCGATCGGGGTCGCGCGGTTCGGGCAGGGCGAAGTCGACCGGGATGACCGTCTGCACCCATGCGCCGGTGAGACAGTCGTTCGCCAGCTCACGCGCCTCACCGTCGAGCGTCGACCCCAGCGCGGTCTGCACGTCGTCGGCCCACGCGATACCGATCAGGTACCCGATCGAGAAGTCGCCGAACGTCGGCTGCCGGTACAGGTCGAGCGCCGCCGGCTCGTTGAGATACACCGTGTCGGTCGAGGGACACAACGCGACCCCTGCATCGAAGCCCGGTTCGAGATCGGTGCACGGCACGCCGTCCGCGGCCTGCACCGGGGTGAGGGTCAGCGGCTCGAAGCCGTCGATCGCAGCGTCGTTGGCCCAGAACAGGTTGAGGTCGTTGACGAGGAAGCCGAGCAGTTCGCGCTCGCCGTAGCCGAACGGTGCATTGCCCTCGTTGGCGAAGTCCTCGGAGTCGTTGAACTGGTTCGGCATCAACGGCAGCGGGTCGTCGTCCAGCTCGCTGCACCGCTGCGGGCCGCGTTGGAAACCGACCTGGAACGCGCCGACCCGATCGAAGCCGGACCCGTGACCACCCGGCGTGAACTGGTCGATGCCGACCGGGTCGCGGACCTCGAGCATCGCGATCAGCCCGGACCGCACATCGGCGTCGGTGAACGTCAGCCCACCCTCGCCGCGGGCGGCGCGGGCGGCCCACGCGCCGGCGAAGCAGTCCGCCTGCTGCTCGGACACGACCGTCGGCAGTCGGCGCTCGAGGACCCCTGACCGCTGTTGGATCGCGTGGCCGTACTCGTGGGCGAGGACGATGCCGATCGTGCCGGCGCCGAAGTTCTCCGCGAGGGCGGCGAGCAGGCCGTCGTCGCCGTCGTCGTAGACGATGAAGTCACCGGTGCCGCAGTAGAACGCGACGAACTCCTGCACCTCGGGGTATCCCGTCCGTGGCGTCCCGCACCCGGGCAGGTCGTCGGGCCGGCCGGGATACGCGGCGTACACGTCACCGCGCAGGGGCACCCACGCTTCGCCGTAGATCTCCGGGTACAGCTCGGTCCACCAGACGTCGAGGTCGGTGACCGTCGCCAGGAGGAAGTCGTCGTACGGGCTGGGTGGCTTGTTCGGCCCGAAGTTGATCGCCTCGCGGTCGATCACCCGCGGTGCGGTGGGCGGGGGCGTGGTCGCCGGGTCGGTCGGTGGAACGGTTCCGGTCTCGGTGGTCGTCACCGGCGGGTCCTCGGTGCTGGGGACGTCGGGTTGGAACGGTGGCGAGGTCGTCGCCGTCGACGGATCGTCCGAGCGTTCCGCAACCACGAGCACCTCCGCGCCGCAGGCCGCGATGCTCAGCGTCATCGCCGCCAGCATCGCTCCGCGCCTGATCGCCTGCACCCAATCGACTCTAGGCACCGCGCCCGACCGACCGACATCGGCACGGCGCAGATTTACGCAGTTCTCACGTTCGGGCGGCGCTGCCTCCCGCCGCGCGCCGCTCAACTCAATCGACGCGCGGGCCGCGTGCTACGTTCCCGTCAGCCACGGAGCAGCAGGGGGTCGCGCGAATGGCATTGTTGGAAGTCAACGACATCGAGGTCAGGTTCGGCGGCATCGTCGCCCTCAGCGGGCTGACCTTCGACATCGAGCAGGGTCAGATCTGTGGGTTGATCGGCCCGAACGGCGCCGGCAAGACGACGATGTTCAACGTCATCAGCCGGATCTACGATCCGACCCACGGGACGTTGAAATTCGGCGGGCGCGATCTGCTGAAGACGCCCCCGCACCAGATCGCCAAGGCCGGCATCTTCCGCACGTTCCAGAACCTCGCCCTCTGGCCCCGGATGAGCGTGATCGAGAACGTCATGGCCGGAGCGCACGTCCGCAGCAAGGAGAACTTCGGGACGGCGATGCTCAACATCGGCCGGAAGAAGGAGGAGCGGGAGTTGGCCACGGAGGCGTACGGCATCCTCCACGACCTCGGGCTCGAGCACGTGGCGTTCAACCAGTGCGCCGGGTTGCCGTACGGCACGCTGAAGCGGATCGAACTCGCCCGGTGCCTGATCGGCAAACCCCAACTGCTGATGCTCGACGAGCCGGCCACCGGCCTCACCCACTCCGAGGTCGATCTGCTGTCGGAGGTGATCACCGGGATCCGCGACCGCTACGACCTGACGATCCTGCTCGTCGAACACCACATGGGCCTGGTGATGGGCATCTCCGAGAACGTCGTCGTGCTCGACTTCGGTCGCAAGATCGCCGAGGGACTGCCCGCCGATGTCCAGGAGAACCCGGCCGTCGTCGAGGCCTACCTCGGGGTGCCCGCATGAGCGAGCAACGGACCGAGGTCCTCGACGTCTCACACCTCGAGGGCGGGTACGGGCCGATCCAGGTGCTCCACGGCTTCGACTTCCACGTCGCCGAGGGTGAGGTCGTCGTCATCCTCGGGGCGAACGGCGCCGGCAAGACCACGACACTGCGTGCGGTGTCCGGGATGATCCAGCGCACCGGCACGATCAAGCTGCGCGGCGAGGACATCAGCAAGGCGACGCCGCCCGAGATCGTTCGCAAGGGCGTCGCCCACGTGCCCCAGGGACGTGGCACGTTGCCCGAGCTGTCGGTCGAGGACAACCTGCGGGTCGGTGCATACATCCGCCACGACGACGAGGTCGACGACGACATGGACCAGTGGTTCGACGTCTACCCGGTGCTGCGTGAGCGCCGCAACCAGCGCGCCGGCAGCCTGTCGGGCGGCGAGCAGCAGATGCTGGCCGTCGCCCGGGCGTTGATGTCGCGCCCGAGCCTGCTGCTGCTCGACGAACCCTCGCTCGGCCTTGCGCCGATCATCGTGCAGGACCTGTTCGACCGGTTCTCGCACATCAACAAGGACACCGGCACGACGATGTTGATCGTCGAGCAGAACGCCCAGCTCGCGCTCGGCATCGCCGACCGGGGCTACGTCCTGGAGTCGGGCCACATCCAGATCGAAGGGCCCGCCGACGACCTGATCCACGACGACGCCATCCGCAAGGCCTACCTGGGAGTCTGACGACGATGGAACTCTTCATCAACCGCATCTTCGACGGCCTCTCGAACGGCGCGACGTACGCGTTGATCGCGATGGCGCTGGTGATGATCTTCAAGGCGACGACGCTGATCAACTTCGCGCAGGGTGAGTTCGCGATGTTCGGCGGGTTCATCGCCTACGTGCTCGCCACCGAGCGCGGCGTGCCGATGTGGGGCGCGGTCATCCTCGCGATGCTGCTCAGCGCGCTGCTGGCGGCCGGCATCGAGCGGACGCTGATCCGTCCATTCGACCCTGCCGATCACCTGCCGCTCGTCATCATCACGCTCGGACTGTTCCTCGCGATCAATGCGATCGCCGGCATCGTGTGGCGGTTCGATCCCCGGGCGTTCCCCGAGCTGTTCCCGTCGGGCAATGCGACGTCGATCGGCGGCGCGAACCTCTCGTGGTACACGATCTTCACCGTGCTCACGGTGTTCGTCGTCGCCGGCGGCCTGACGCTGCTGCTGAACAAGACGAAGATCGGCCTCGCGTTCCGGGCGGTGTCGTCGAACCTCGAGTCGAGCGAGCTGGTCGGCATCAAGGTCGGGCCGACGCTGCAGTTCGGCTGGGCGATCGCGGCGGCCGTCGGCACGCTCGCGGTGGCCGTGTTCGTGGCGACGCCGGTCCGCCAGATCGAACCGAACGTGATGATCACCGGGCTGATCTTCGCCGTGTCGGCGGCGGCACTCGGCGGCCTCGACAGCTTGGGGGGAGCGATCGTCGGCGGGCTCGCGATCGGCCTGGTGCAGAGCATCGTCGTGCCGTATGTCGGTGTGCCGAGCGAGCTGAGCCTGCTCGCCGCGGTCGTCGTGTTGATGCTCGTGCTGCTGTTCAAGCCCTCCGGCCTGTTCGGCACCCCAGCGGTGGAACGGGTCTGAGGGGACGACATGGCAACTGCACCACGATTTCAGTTCACCGAGGGCACGACCCAGTACCGGACGTACAAGCTGATCGGGTACGGCATCCTGCTGCTGCTCATCCTGATCGTCGCGTTCGCGTACAGCGACACCGGGTCGATCACGTTGTTCGACAACGACTACAAGATCAGTATCACCCGCGTCACCAAGGCGATCTCGTTCATCATCGCGATTCTCGGCCTCCAGGTCGTCGCCGGGTTCACCGGCCAGTTGTCGCTCGGCCAGGGGTTCTTCTTCGGTGTCGGTGCCTACCTCTCGGCATGGCTCGTCGCCGATCACAACTGGCCCTGGCTGCTGACACTCGTCGTCATCATCCCGACATGCTTCATCTTCGGGATGGCGTTCGGCATCCCGGCGCTGCGGATCAAGGGCCTGTACCTCGCGCTCGTCACGTTGGGGTTGGCCGCGATCCTGCCGTCGCTGATCCTGCTCGACAAACTCGAGCCGTACACGGCGGGGGCCGCAGGCAAGCAGACCGATTCCGATCTCGTGCCGCCCGGTTGGCTGCCCCTCGACGGCATCGTCGACGCACTCCACAAGATACCGCTGGTCGGGCAGTACTTCGGAGACGGCGACGGGCTGTCCAGTCGAGAAGAGCAGCGGGTCTGGACGTTCTTCATCATGACGATCGTCGCCGTCGTGTGCTTCAAGATGGTCGGCAACCTGATCAAGAGCCGCCCCGGCCGGGCGATCCGCGCCGTCCGGGACAACGAGACGAGCGCCGCGGTCAACGGCATCGGGCTCGCCTATCACAAGACGATGTCGTTTGGCGTCGCCTCGGCACTCGGTGGCGTCGGCGGCATGGTCTATGTCGCGGAGTTGGGCATCGCCTCACCCGGCGACTTCACCCAGTTGCTGTCGATCCTGTTCATCGTCGGGCTGGTGGTCGGTGGTGTGGGCACGTTGTCTGGCGCCGTGGTCGGTGGCCTCGTGATCGCGTTCGTGCCCGATTGGGCCTCGTCGACGCAGAACTTCCCGGGCGTGCCCGAACGGTGGCTGCAGGGCCCGACCGGTGGGCTGATCCTCGGCATCATGCTGATCGTGTTGACGTTCGTCCTGCCGGGCGGCATCGTCGCCGGGGTCCGCCGTCTCCGGGCCCGTTTCGTCCGGGTCAACCCGGCACGACCGCCGCTGCTGAACGCCGACGGCCCGACCATCGACCCGCTCGCCGACTCGGCTACTGTCGATGCGGCAAGCGTGAAGACCTGACTCAGGTCAGGGACACAGAATCCCGCCGGACCCGACGCGGCCGCTTCGGCGCCGTAGCGTTCCGACGAACACAGGCTGAGCACTCAGCACCATCAAGCCCACCGGGCAAACCAACAGGGGAGAACATGCGATCACCAATGAAACGGTCCATCGCCGCAGTGATGGCCGCAGGCCTGATCGTCGCGGCATGTGGCAGCGACGACGACACGCCGGCGGCAACGGACGCGCCGACCGCAACTGAGGCACCCGGCGACACCGAGGCACCTGCCGACACCGAGGCACCTGCCGACACCGAGGCACCCGGTGACACCGAGGCACCCGCTGACACCGAGGCACCCGCGGACACCGAGGCGCCCGCCGGTGGCGGCGACGAGCTGCCGCTCGAGGGCGACGTCGAAGTCGCAGCCGGCACGGTGCTGAGCCTCGGCGACTGCCCCGACGACTGGGATCCGTTCCAGGGCGTCGACGGCGATGAGATCCGCATCGGCCAGACGCTGCCGCAGTCTGGTGCGCTCGCCGCATTCGGTGCGATCGGCGAAGGCATGCAGATGTACTTCGACTTCATCAACGACACCGACCCGATCGAGGGCAAGGAGCTCACGCTGATCGCGAAGGACGACGGCTACGAAGCCGGTCGTGCCGTGGCCAACGTCGAGGAGATGATCGACTCCGACGACATCTTCGCATTCGGGCACGTGATCGGTACCCCGATCAACCTGGCGATCCGCCCGATCACCGACGAAGCCTGCGTTCCGCAGCTCTTCAACTCGTCGGGCTTCCCGTTCTGGGGCGACCCGGCGAACTTCCCGTGGACCGTCGGCAACATCTTGAACTACGTCACCGAGACGGAGATCTGGTGCACGGCGATCAAGGACGAGTTCGGTGAGAATGCGACCGTCGCCGCGCTGATCATGAACAACGACTTCGGCAAGACCTACCAGCAGACGCTGAACGAATCTGAGGCGTGTGCCGGGCTCGATGTCGTGTCCGAACAGTTGCACGACCCCGCAGGTGCCGACGTCACCAACGAGATGACGACGCTCGCCGATACCGGAGCGCAGGTCTTGATCGCAGGGACGACGTCGAAGTTCTGCTCGCAGACCACGGCCGACCTCGCCGCCCGTGACTGGCGCCCCCGCACGTACATGTCGTACACGTGCAACAACCTGGCGTCGTTCTTCGATCCGGTCAAGGACCAGGCGAAGACCCTGAGCGACGAGGGTGCCGGCCCGTACATGGCGAACTCGAACAAGGTCTGTGGTGACCCGGTCTGGGCCGACGACCCGAAGATCATCGAGATCGAGCGGATCCTCGACGAGTACGGCAGCGTCACGTGCGCCGACGGTTCGTTCTCGACCGGCATCCTGTACGGCGAGTTCCTCGTCGACGTCATCCGTGCCGCCTCCGAGCGGCCCGGCGGGCTGAACCGCGTGAACCTGATGGCTGCGGTGTGGAACGCCAACCTGACGAACGACTCGCTGCTCGGTGGCACCCTCAAGCTGGACGGCGTCAACGACGCCTACTGGACCGAGGGCGCCCAGCTGCAGGAAGTGGTCGTCAACGAGGACGGTTCATTGGTGTTCGAGCCACGTGGCGAGTTCCTCGACTTCGAGGGTCAGGGCGGCTCGTTCGGCTGAACACCTGAACGCCTGAACATCTGAAGATCCGAAAACGGAACTGGCCGGCGACTCCTCGGAGTCGCCGGCCAGTTCGCGTCTGCGGTGACGTGCGGTCAGCCGGTCTCGGTGTCGACGCACTCGATCAGCTTCGCCGAGAACTCCTCGAAGGCCGCCGTGTCCTGGTTCTCGGCCTCGTCGAAGTCCTTCAGCTCGTCGTCGCTGTACTGGTCGAACACCTTGTCGATGCAGTCGGCATCGGCCTTGAAGCCGGTCGACTCCTCGATCTGAGAGATGAACAGGTCGCGGCTGCCGTCACGATCGACGCCGCCCGACCCGCATCCGGCCAGCGCGGCAACCGCGATCAGGATCGTGCACGTCTTCTTCATGGAGGTCCCCTTCTCGACAAACATCATCTGCTCGCTGCATCGTGCCAGATCGGCAGGCGACGGTGGGGACAATCGCGAGGTCAGGGTCGCCGTGACACGTTGACGGTGAACTCGCCAGGCGCATCGATGACGTTGTCGAACTCCCAGACACCGCCCTCCGCGTCCAGCGCCTCGCAGGCGAACCGTGTGCCGACGTCCTGGTTCACGGGCTTCGTGCAGGACACCGATTGGAAGCTGGTGTCGAGTTCGGGCGCCACGCTGTCGCGGATGAACGTCTCCGCGTCGCGCCGGAAGTCGGCCGACGTGGTGAAGCACCCGGCGAGCAGTGTGCACGCGGCGGCGGCGGCCGACAGTGCACCGACCGCGCCAGCCGGACGGAGACGCGGCTGCATGCGCCTCACGTTACCGCGGGGATCGCCGGCGAGGGCCCGCGTCCGCGGCGCACCCGGTCGGACATGACGGCGACGAGCGCGACCCAGACGAACGCGAACCCCACGAACCGCGCCGCCGGCATCGGTTCGTCGAACAGCGCCCAGCCGAGTCCGAAGTTGATCACGGGAACGAGCAGGTTCAGCGGTCCGAGCAGCGTGAACGGGATCGACTGCGCCGCGGAGGCGAACATCACGAGCGGGATCGCGGTGATCAAGCCGGTGCCGAGCGCAAACCCCCACTCGGCCGCATCGGCCGACGCCACGACACTGCCCGCCCGCGTCGAACTGATCGCGACGATCGCGAGCGCCGGACCGCACAGCACCAGCGTCTCACCGGTGAGTCCTGCGACCGGCCCGAGCGGGATGCGGCGCTTGCTCAGCCCGTAGAGGCTCCAGGTCGCCGCGAGCACGAGCGCGATCCACGGGGGATGCCCGTACGAGATCGTCAGGATCACCACAGCGCACGACGAGCACACGAACGCGAACCGCTGTGCGCCGGTGGCCCGCTCGTGGAGGACGAGCACGCCGATCCCCATCGTGGCCAGTGGTGCGATGAAGTAGCCGAGGGCGGTCTCGATGACGCGGTCGTTGACGACCGCCCACACGTAGCTCCCCCAGTTCACCGTCAGCAGCAGCGCCGCGGCGACGAGCCGGTGTTGCGTGCCCCGATCGCGCAGCGCGACGACCAGCGGTGCCCAGTTGCCGCGGACCGTCGTCAACGCGGCCATCACGACCGCCGCAGTCAGCATCCGCCAGCCGATCAGCTCGATCGCGCCGAACGCGCTCAGTTGCTTCCAGTAGATCGTGAGGAAGCCCCAGATCGTGTACGCCGCGAAACCGACCCGGACACCCCGAGCGACGGCGCTGTCGACTGAGTCGGCGGGGCGGTCGATGGCCATCGCCGGACACGGTACGGCGACGCAGCGGTTTCGCCGCACTGGAGGCGAGCGGGTGGCGTCGCCTATCGTCGCCGCGATGAGTCGTCCGCGGGTCGTGCGTGATGGCGCAGTCACCATCCGGATCTCGGACGACCCGGCTGTCGACATCGCCCGGTCGCTCGGCGTCCGGTTGCGCTCTGCGATCCGCCGTCGGGGGGAGGCCGCCCTTGCGGTGAGCGGCGGGTCGGCGGCGCCGTCGATGCTCTCTGCGTTCGTGCACGAGGACCTCGACTGGGGCCGGGTGACCGTCTGGCAGGTCGACGAGCGGATCGTTGCCGACGACCACCGCGACCGCAACGCGCGGCAGCTGTCGGCCGTGCCAGCACTGCTGCGGCCGATGCCGGTCACCGACCACGACGTCGAGGGCGCGGCGAGCAGGTATGCGTCACAGCTCCCCACCCTGGACGCAGTGCACCTGGGGCTCGGCGGCGACGGCCACACCGCCTCGTGGCCGCCGGCCCCTCATCCGGACGCGGCCGTCGTGGACTGCGAACGGCGCGTCGCGGTCGTCGGTGCGTTCAACGGCCACGGGCGGATGACGATGACGCCCGTGCCGATCAACGCCGCCCGCAGCCGGCTGTTCCTCGTGGCGGGCGCCGAGAAGGCCGACGTCGTGCGGCGGTGGCTGGACCTCGATCCGCGACTGCCGGCGTGCCACGTCCGCCGCTCCGCGACGACGCTGTTCCTCGACCCGGACGCGGCCGGCCGGATCGGCTGAGCGGGAATGCACGACGTCGCGGCCCGGCGCTAGGTTCGCCGGGATGGACCTCGCGCAACTCTCCGATCTCCCCCGTCCGGCCCATCTGCGGGAACTCTTCGCCACCGATCCGGGTCGCGCCGAACGGTACGTCAAGCACGTCGGCGACCTCCGCGTCGACTACTCGAAGCACCGGCTGACCGACGACGTGCTCGGCGCGCTGCTGGACCTCGCCCACACGTCGGGCGTGGAGGCCCGGCGCGATGCGATGTTCGCGGGCGAGCACATCAACGTGGCCGAGGATCGTGCGGTCGGGCACGTCGCCCTGCGGATGCCGCGGGGCAGCGAATTCATGATCGACGGCGAGAACGTCGTGCCTGACGTGCACGCCGTTCTCGACGAGATGTCCGCGTTCGCGGAGCGGGTCCGGGCCGACCCGACGATCACCCACGTCGTCAACATCGGCATCGGCGGGTCGGACCTCGGCCCGGCAATGGCGTACGAGGCGCTGCAGGCGGCCCGCCATCCTCGGCTGCGCTGCTCGTTCGTCTCGAATGTCGACGGCGCCGACATCGCCGCCGTGCTCGCCGATGCCGACCCCGCATCGACGCTGTTCATCGTCGCCTCGAAGACATTCGGCACGATCGAGACGCTGACCAATGCCCGCACGGCACGCGCCTGGCTCGTCGACGCCCTCGGTGAACAGGCGGTGCGCGATCATTTCGTCGCCGTGTCCACGAACGCCGAGCGGGTCGCCGAGTTCGGGATCGACACCGCCAACATGTTCGGGTTCTGGGATTGGGTGGGCGGTCGTTACTCGGTCGCTTCGGCGATCGGGCTGTCGCTGATGATCGCCATCGGCCCGGCCGCGTTCCGCGAGTTCCTCGCCGGCTTCCACACCGTCGACGTGCACTTCCGTTCCGAGCCGTTGGCGTCGAACGTCCCGGTCGTGCTCGCCATGCTGGGCGTCTGGTACGCCAACGGCCTCGGGTTCGACACGAAGGCGGTGCTGCCGTACGCGCAGGAGCTGGCACGCTTCCCGGCATACCTCCAGCAGCTCGACATGGAGTCGAACGGCAAGTCGGTCGGCCTCGACGGCATGCGGGTCGACCACCACACCGGCCCGATCGTGTGGGGTGAACCGGGCACCAACGGCCAACACGCCTTCTACCAGCTGATCCACCAGGGCACGCGGGTGGTTCCGGTCGACTTCATCGGCTTCGCCCGTGCCAACCATCGGTACCAGCAACACCACGACCTGCTGATCGCGAACCTGATC
Organism: Ilumatobacter sp.; assembly: GCA_013002175.1. Lineage (GTDB taxonomy): Bacteria > Actinomycetota > Acidimicrobiia > Acidimicrobiales > Ilumatobacteraceae > Ilumatobacter_A. The sequence goes on along the minus strand of JABDKP010000012.1, from coordinate 13,727 downwards.
GCCCAGTCCGAGGCCCTGGCGTTCGGGCGGGCCAACGCCGCCGAACCGCACCGCCACTTCGAGGGCAATCGGCCGAACACGGTGATCGTCGCCGAGCAGTTGACACCGGCAGTGCTGGGGCAGTTGATCGCGCTGTACGAGCACATCGTCCACGTCCAGGGCACGGTGTGGGGGGTCAACAGCTACGACCAGTGGGGCGTCGAACTCGGCAAGGAGCTCGCCAACCAGGTCACCCCCGAGCTGACCGGCGACGACGACGCGCATCGCCCCGACGCCCACGACGCCAGCACCAACGCACTGATCGACTGGTATCGCAACAACCGCTGACGTCGGTCCGCGTCAGGGGTCCCCGGTCACCGCGACCGCACCGGCGGGGACCGTGAACGTCCGCCACGTCGACACCGCGGACTCCGGGTCGGTGATGTCGTCGACCGTGCGGTACTCGGCCGTCCAGGCCTGTTGCGTGACCGTGTGCCGCGTGTAGCCGCGGTGGACGAGATCGGCCGCCACAATGTTCTCGAATCCCTCGACGACCGGCGCGAAGTCGACCGGCACGTTGCCCGCCGACGAGATCGACGTCGTCACGAACTCGACCCCGACCGGCGCGTCGAGCGGACCGACCAGGCCGACGCCCCCGAGGTGGATGTCGCCCGTCAGCACGACCAGGCCGCTCGGCGGAGCGGCCAGGAGCCGATCGCGCGCCGGCGCGTAGCCGTCCCACTGGTCGTAGTTCAGGATGGCACCGACGTCACCGAAGCGCAGATCGCTCAGCACGGTCTGCTGGGCGACGCAGTTCCACGTCGCGGCGGTTGACGCGAACCGGTCCGCGATCCACGCCTCCTGCGCGGCGCCGAGCATCGTCCGTGCGGGGTCGTCCGACCCGGCACACGGGGGACCGAGGTCGAACGTCGTCTCGCACACCTGGTCGGACCGGAACTGCCGCCCGTCGAGCATCGACAGTCGAAGCAGGTCCGCGCCATCCGTACCCGGCACGTCGGTGCCGCGGTAGATCTCGAAGTCGACGCCGCCCTCCGGCGGCGGCAGCCGCGTCGGCATGTTCTCCCACCACGCCCGGTACGCATCGGCGCGGCGGCGGGCGAAGACGTCCACGTCGGCGTCGTCCTCCGAGACGAGGCCGGCGTAGTTGTTCTCGACCTCGTGGTCGTCCCAGATGCAGATCCACGGCGCAGCCGCACGGGCCGACTGGAGTTGCGGGTCGCCGAGGTACGTCGCATAGCGGGCGCGATACCCGGCGACGTCGGTGGGCTCGGGCCCCTCGTGGGCGCGCACGCGATCGTCGCCGATCGGTCGGGCATCTCCCTCGTAGATGAAGTCGCCGAGGAAGAGCACCAGATCCGGTGCCCACTCGGCGAGATCGCGGTGCGCGGCGTAGAAGCCGGACTCGAAGTGCTGGCACGACGCCGACGCGATCCGCAGCTCGTCGGCGGCCACGAGCGGCGCAGTCCGGCCCACCGGCGAGGCCCATCCGCCGGCGAAGAACTGGTAGTCGACCGGCTGGTCGATGTCTGCGATGACACGGACCGCCCCGCCGAGCAGCGCCCCCGTGGTGAACTCGCCCCTGGCCACTTCGGTGCCGCCGGTGGCGGTCGCCCGCCACTCCACCGTCACGCCGGCGGATGGCAGGTCGCCGGTGAGTCGGGTCCACAGCACGACCGACGACGCTTCGGGGTCACCGGACGCGACCCCCAGCGTGAACGGGTTCACCTCCAACTCGGGTTCCGGCTCGGTCGTGGTGGTCGTGCTCGTCGTCGACGTCGATGTCGTGCTCGTGCTCGTCGTCGACGTGGTGGAGGTACTCGTCGAGGCGGGCGATGCGGTGGTGGGGGACAGGGTCGTGTCCGATCCGGCCCCCTCCGAGGTCGTGCACCCGGCGACGAACGTCGCGGAGAGGGCGAGGAAGCGTCGCCGCGACATCTGCATCTCACGAAGTGTGGCAGGATCGCAGCCGAGCCGACCTGTCGGGGCCGGCACCCGAACGAATGGGAGACCGAATCGTGAGCACATCGATCCAGCGCGTCGGCATCGTCGGATGCGGGCAAATGGGGGCGGGCATCGCCGAGGTCTGCGCACGGGCCGGGCTCGACACGCTCGTCCGCGAAATCGACGCCGGCGCAGCGGAACGTGGTCGCGAGCGGATCTTCGGGTCGTTCGACAAGGCGGTCGCGCGCAACAAGATGACCGAGGACGAGCGCAGCGAGACGGCGGCGCGGCTGTCGTTCACAACCGATCTCGGCGACATGGCCGACCGGCACCTGGTGATCGAGGCGGTGATCGAGGACGAGCCGATGAAGGTCGACGTGTTCAGCACGCTGGACAAGGTCGTCGAGGCCGACGATGCGATCCTCGCCAGCAACACCAGCTCGATCCCGATCATGAAGCTCGGAATCGCAACCCAGCGCCCAGAGCAGGTCGTCGGTATTCACTTCTTCAACCCGGTGCCGGTGCTGAAGCTCGTCGAGCTGGTGACGAGCCTGATGACGTCCGAGGAGACGGTCGCTGCGGCGCATTCGTTCGCCACCGACACGCTCGACAAGATCGTGATCAAGAGCCAGGACCGCGCCGGCTTCATCGTCAACGCTCTGCTGATCCCGTACATCCTGTCGGCGATCCGGATGATGGAGTCCGGCTTCGCCACCGCCGAGGACATCGACCACGGGATGGTCGAGGGCTGCAACCATCCGATGGGGCCGCTCAGCCTCGCGGACCTGATCGGCCTCGACACCACGTTGGCGGTCGCGCTCAGCCTGTACGAGGAGTTCAAGGAGCCGCTGTACGCGCCGCCGCCGATGCTGTCGCGCATGGTGGAGGCGGGTCTGCTCGGGCGCAAGTCCGGCCGCGGGTTCTACGACTACGCGCCGCACTGACCAACGACCGGTTGACGGCTCCCGGCTGCTTGACTGGTCGGCATGGCGACGAAGCAGGGCGATCGCGTCGAACGACTGACGAACCTCCTCGCACTGCTGCTGGAGACACGCGTCCCGCTCACCCAGTTGCAGATCACCGCGGAACTGGACCAGCACTATCCCGACGGCGACCGCGCCCGCCGCGGCGCATTCGAGCGCGACAAGGCGGCGCTGCGCGAGCTCGGCGTCCCGATCGACACCACGATCATCGACGCCGGGCCGGACGCGGGCTCCTCGCGGTACGCGATCGACCGACGGAAGTACGAGCTCGCCGACCTCGACCTCGACGTCGACGAGATGCGGGCGCTGCAGGTGGCGGTCGCGGCCGTGCGCAGCGGCTCGTCCGCCGGTCGCGACGCCATCTGGAAGCTCGGCGGCGATCTGTCGGCCGGCGATCGGCTCCCGGTCACCGCCGTCATGCCGGACCGTCCCGAGCTCCCCGCGCTCCGCGCCGCGGTTGCCTCGCGGTCCGCGATCAGCTTCTCGTATCGCGGCGAGCAGCGTCACCTCCAGCCGTACGGGCTGCTCCTGCGCGGTGGCTTCTGGTACGTCGTCGGTCACGATCTCGACCGCGGCGAGCGGCGCACGTTCCGCGTCGACCGGTTCGCGACCGAATCGGTCGAGGTCGGCGAGCCGGGCACGTTCGAGCGGCCGCCGTCGTTCGACCCGCGCGACGCATTCCCGGCCGATCCGAAGCAGATCGGTCACGCTCCCAGCGACGGCATCGAGGCCGTCGTACGTGTCGGCGCGACTCGGGCCGCGGCGATCGAGCGGGAACTCGGCGCCGACCGGGTCGTCGACCGCCACCCCGACGGTTCGGTCGACCTCTCCGTTCCGGCCTCGAACCTGGACGCGTTCCGGTCGTGGGTGCTCGGGCTGCTCGACCACGCCGTCGTGCTCGGGCCACCCGAGGTGCGCGCCGACATCGTCGCCTGGGTGGGCGGGTTGGCGGGCCGATGAGCGGCCGCCGCGGCGCCGAAGCGCGACTGGGTCGGCTGCTCGTGATGCTGCCGTGGTTGATGGAGGTCGGCGAGGTACCGCTCGCCGACGTCGCGGCCCGCTACGACATGACCGAGGGCGAAGTACAGCAGGATCTCGAACTGGTCGCGATGTGTGGCCTGCCGCCGTTCGTCGACGAGATGATCGACGTGTTCGTCGACGACGGCATGGTGTTCGTCGGGGTGCCCCGCCTGTTCACCCGGCCGCTCCGGCTCACCGCCCCGGAAGGCTTCTCGCTGTTGGCGTCGGCACGCGCGGCGATGGAACTGCCCGGCGCGGATCCCGACGGTCCGCTCGGCCGCGGCCTGCGCAAGCTGGCGGCCGCCCTGTCGGACGCCGGCATCGCCACGACGGCGTCGTCGGACGACACCGCAGGCGTCGCGATCGACCTGGCGCGCCCGGCGATGACCGACGAACTCGCCGAGGCTGCGGCGACGGACGCCGAGGTGACGATCGAGTACTACTCGCCCGCCCGCGACGAAGTCGGTGAGCGGCTGATCGTGCCCCGCCACGTGTTCGCCGAGTCGGGCAACTGGTATGTCGTCGCCGACGACGACAAATCCGGGCAGCGCCGCACGTTCCGGATCGACCGCATCGAGTCGCTCGTCCCGACCGGGCGCACGGTCGAGGCGGCGGAGACGGTGGGGGCGCCCGACCGGTTCTTCGCCGATGTCGACGTGCCCCGTGCCGTGATCCGGCTCGCCCCACCGGCGCAGTGGGTGCTCGAGCAGTACCCGACCGACGAGGTCCGCGCGCTCGACGAGCCGGCCGGCTGGGTCGAGGTTCGCCTCCCGGTCGCGACGCGACGCTGGCTGACCCGGTTGCTGGTGCGGCTCGGGCCGCATGCCGAGGTGATCGAACCCGGAGACGTGGCCGCCGACGTGCGCGCCGTGGCCGAGCGGATGCTCGCCGCCTACTGACCGCGCGTCACGACCGGTCGAAGAACGGAACGAGTTCGGCGTCGTCGGTGATGCCGTGCGCAGCGATCAGGTGGGGGAGGATGGCGGCGGTGGCAGCTGCATCGGCGAGCGCGTCGTGCGGGCGTTCGATGACGATGCCGTACCGTTCGCAGACGTCGCTGAGCCGGTGTGACACGAGGCGATCGGGATCGAGCCGGCGCGACATCCGCAGCGTGCACAGCCGGGGGCCGAGGTCCAGCCCAGAACGGCGTCGGGCCGCCCGGACGAGGAATGCAGCATCGAACTCGGCGTTGTGGGCGGTGAAGACGGCCCCATCGAGCCGCTGGCCCACCTCGGCGAGCACGTCGTCGATCCGGGGCGCGTGGGCGAGCATCCGTCGGGTGATGCCGTGGACGTCGGTCGGGCCGACGCGCTGCAGCGGCCATCGGAGCTTGACCAGCGTGGACCACTCGTCGAGGACGCAGCCGTCCGCCTCGATGACGACGATGCCGACCTGCAGGATGCGATGCCGCCGCACCGAGAACCCGGAGGTCTCGAGATCGACGACGGCGAATCTCGGCAGCGGCACGACGTCAACCCTAGACAGCCGGTGTCACACCGCCGGGTGCCACGTGAACGCCCGGCAGGGCTACAGCAACTCGGCCGCGAGGCTGGCGACGTCGCTGCGCTCGCACGATGTCAGCGTGATGTGCCCGAAGCAGCGCTGGTTGCCGAACGCGGCGGCGAGCACCGTGAGCGCGTTGTTCGACTCGCCGAGGTACGGGGCGTCGATCTGGCTGGTGTCGCCGGTGAAGATCACCTTCGTCCCCTCACCGACCCGCGTCAGGATCGTGCGCAGGGTGGTCGGTTCCAGGTTCTGGGCCTCGTCGATGATCACCATCTGGCGCTGCAACGACCGGCCCCGGAGGAACGTCACCGACTCCAGCGACAGTTGGCCGCGCTCGGTCAGTTCCTCGATCAGGTTGCGAGCGTCGCGATTGCTGCCGAGGTCGGACAGCGCGACGACCGCATCGTGGATCGCTGCCATCCACGGGTCGAGCTTCTCATCGAGCCCGCCCGGCAGGAAGCCGACGTCGGCGCGGCCGACCGGCACCAACGGCCGGTAGATCGCCAGCCGCTCGAAGCGGCGCTGCTCGACCACCTGCTCGAGGCCCGCAGCAACCGCCAACAGCGTCTTGCCGGTACCGGCTCGGCCGTCGAGGGCGATCACCGTGATGTCCGGGTCGAGCAACAGCTCCAGCGCGAACCGCTGCTCCTTGTTGCGCGGCCGGAGGCCCCACGGCTCGGGTGGATGTTGCGTCATCAGCACGAACTCGTCGCCGACCGTGCGGACCAGCGCGGACTGCGAACCGGACCGGAGCACGGCGAACTCGTTCTCGCGCATCTCGTCGTCGACGACCGCGCCGGTGGCGATCCCGCCGGCTGCGAAGAGGCAGTCGATGACCTCGTGGGAGGTGTCGATCGTGGTCCAGCCGATCGCCGGGCGTTCGTCGCGGGTGCGCGCCAGCGTGTGCTCGGCGGCCGCGACACCCAGGTGAGCCGCCTTGATCCGCAATGCAGCATCGTTGCTGATGATCGTCGTCGGCCCGTAGTCGGACTGCCCGATCGCGGCGCCGATGATGCGGTTGTCGGGCACCTCCGCGTTGAGCCCGTGCTCGACGAGCAGGTGCTTGCGGATGTTGTTGATCTCGATCTGCACGGTGGCGCCGGTGGCGCCGGTGGGCACGGGCTCGGCGAGCGATCCGCCGTGGCGCACGCGGAGCTCCTCGAGTGTTCGCAGCGCGGTCCGGGCGGCTCGGCCGACGTCGTCGCGACGGCTCTTCAGTCCGTCGAGTTCTTCGACGACCGTGAGCGGGATGATCACGTTGGCGTCACGAAACTCCAGGATGCAGGTCGGATCGGCGATCAACACCGATGTGTCGAGCACGAGCCTGGTGCGGGTTCGGTGGGTGCCGTCGCCGCTGCTGTCGTCCGCCCGATCCTGGCCCGTCCCGTCACCTTCCCGCTCCACGGCGCCTGTCGTGGTCGTGGTGTCGGCGGACGGAAGCAGGTCGGTCATCTCACTCCTCGATGGAACGGTGGATCGCTGTTCGGTGGCTCATACGCAACGGGTTCTGTTGTAGTCCGACGGTGGTGCGAGGTGGTGGATGGGGACCGGCGTCTGCTGGTGGCGCGATGCGCTGGGCGGCACCCACGGGCCCGAACCACGTGTCGCGACCGATCGGCGCGGGAAAGGTTATTGCAAATGCAATGTGTTTGGTCCTTGCAAGCCCGTGGCCAGGTCGGTCTCATGGGGGTCGTTCCGCGACGAAAGCGGGATCCGCCCGCCACGCAGGCATCGGTGACGGGCACGACGGCAAACCGAAGACACGACCATCCGAACATCCGAAAGAGGAGCCCACATGGCAACCAAGTCAGAATTGATCGACGCAGTCTCAGACGCAGCAGGAGTCTCGAAGGCGGACGCCGAGCGGACGCTGGGTGCGTTCTTCGATCACGTCGTCAGTGCGACGAAGGACGGCGAGAAGGTCGCATGGCCGGGCTTCGGCGCCTTCAGCACCACCGAGCGCAAGGCGCGCGAGGGCCGCAACCCGCAGACCGGCGCACCGGTGCAGATCAAGGCCTCGACGGCGATGAAGTTCAGCGCCAGCTCGACGCTGAAGCAAGCCCTCAACGGCAACCGCTGACCTGATGGCTGCCAAGCGACCCGCCAAGAAGAAGGCTGCTGCCAAGAAGGCACCGGCCAAGAAGAAGGCTGCTGCCAAGAAGCGTCCGGCCAAGAAGAAGGCTGCCGCGAAGAAGGCACCGGCGAAGAAGAAGGCTGCTGCCAAGAAGCGGTCAGCCAAGAAGAAGTGATCTGACGATCGTCTGATCACGATCGACGAGACCGAGACGGGAGGCCTGCGGGCCTCCCGTTTCGCGTCTCACAGGTCGGTGATGATCTTGAACACCTCGGCGCCGCCGAAGCCGAACGGTGCGCCCAGCTCGGCGAGCCTCGACCGGATCCGGTCCCGAAACGCCCCGAGCTGATCGGCGTCGAGCGCCTTCATCGTCGACTCGAACTGGCTGGTGTGGGCAAGGAGTGCGTCGAGCTTCACATCGACGAACGCGGTCACGTCCTCGACGTGGTCGGGCTCGTCGGCCTCGAAGAGAAACAGCGCATCGGGCCGATGCGCCGCGAGACCGTGCTCGCGGTAGAAGTGGGGGTCACGCGCAGCGACGATCCCCTCGCATGTGAGCAGACCTGCATGCCGATGATCGGGGTGCAGTCGATACCGCTTCCAGGGGTCGTGGCCCATGACGACCTGCGGCTGCAACTCCCGGATGATGCGCGCCACCTCGCCGCGTCGCACGAGCGAGCTGTCGAGCTCGCCGTCGACGTCGCCGAGGAAGCGCACGTCGCCTGCCCGGTCCGGTGAGCCCGCCAGACGCCGGGCGGCCTCACGCTGCTCGTCCTGCCGGCGAGCCGCCAGTGCGACGGTGTCCGCACCGGCATCCCAGGTGCCCTTCGCACCGTCGGTGCAGATCAGGTGGTGGATGACGCACCCGTCGGCGGCCCACTTGGCCAGCACGGCGCCCGCACCGAACTCGACGTCGTCCGGGTGCGCTCCGATCGCCAGCGCCGAGGCGGGTGTCGGATGGTTGCGCGACGCTTCGCGCCCCGCGCTCACGGACGGCTGGCCAGGATCGTTCGCAGCCATGGTGGCAGCACCTCGTCAATCTGGGGGTGGCGGAGATCGTCTGCGGTGTCGATGTCCAGCGACAGGTCCGGGTCGACACGAACCTCGACCGCATGGGCGGTCGCGGCGGCCGCCGCGAAATGACGCCGGAACGACCCCGGCCCGTACGACGCTTCGACGGGATCGGACACCGGGAACGCCATGACGTTCGTCCCGTCGCGCCGGCGGTCCGGCACGAGGGTGACCGTGTCACATCGCGCCACGGCGAGCAGCGACGACGGTCGGGGCAGGTCGGCATGAGTGATCAACACATGGTCGAAGCCGGCCTCGGCGATCGTCGCCACGCCGTCGTCGATCGCCCCGTTGAGGCCGAGACCCGGGCCCCACGCGACGGTCGCACCGAGCGCGGTGGCCCAGGTCCGTACCACCGGGTCGTCGCAGGCGACGAACACGTCGATCGGGTCGAGCGCTTCGACGACCGTCGTGGCGACCCACCGAGCGAGGCTGGCGCGTTCGGACGTGTCGAGCACGCCGGCCAACCGTCCCTTGGCGGCGTCGAAGCCTTTGACCGGGATCAATGCCGCGACTCGCACCGTGCAGCACTGTAGGTGGGGCCGGGCACCGGTTCCTCACCGGCGGTGCATAGCCTGCCGTGATGGCAGCCGTTCCGACGACCACCGTCGGCGTCACGGGACAGACGTGGCGCGCGGCGGTGTCCGCATGGGGCGCGGTCACGCCGCTGGCAGGTCCCGATGAGCGGACGCTCGAGTGGTACGTCGCCGCCGACGACCGCTGGCACCGGCCGGCGAACGAGCCGACGGTCCGGCAGCGGCGCGTCGATGGAACGCCGGTGATCGAGACGCGCGTCCGCATCCCCGACGGCGACGCCGTACAGCGGGTGTGGTCGGTGGCCGACGGTGGCGGTTTCACGATCGTCGAGATCGAGAACGACTCGCCGCTCCCGTTTGCGGTCGCGTTCGCGGGCCGTCCCGTGCTCACCGAGCGGCCGCCGGCCGACGCTCCGATCGAAGGCATCGACCTGCCGGATGACGCCATCGTGCTGCCCGTCGGTCATCGCGCCGCGGTCCGCGTCGCACTCGCGCACCGTGACGTGCCCGCTGGGCCGGGAGAGCCGGCGAGGTTGTCCGGTGCACCGGGCGCGTCGGACGTCGCTCGCGGCTGGACGGCGGTCGCCGCGCGGGCCGGACGCGTCGACCTCCCGGACCCCGGTCTTGCGGAGGCGGTGGTCGCCGCGCGTTGCGACCTGATGCTCGACGGTCCGATCGACGCGGCGGTGGACCCGATCGGGTTCGTGCTCGACGTCGGCGAACTCGTCCGCTGCGGCGAGCCGGCCGATCCCTGGCTGGCCGAGGTCGTCGTCCCGATCGAGTCGGTCGCCCGGTCCGGCGACCACTTCCTGGCCGCGGCGCTCGATGCGGCGGCCCGGATCGCCGTGGCCGCGTCCGATGACCGGGCGCTGGGCGACATCGTTCGGCTCCGCGCCCGGGTCAACCCGGCCACTCGCCCTGCGGGATCGTTCGCCGAGCTCCGTCGTGCGGGGTCCGCCGGGCGCTTCGTCCACGACGTCGAACGGCATCTCGCGTGCGGTGGAGAACTGCTCCCGGCCGGCATTCCGACGCGCTGGTTCGGCTCGAACTTCGAGGTCCACGGCGTCCCCACCGGCGATCGATCGGCGGTCTCGTATGCCGTGCGCTGGCATGGCGAACGACCCGCCGTGCTGTGGGAGCAGACTGGGGAGTCGCAGCGGCTGACCGCTCCCGGCCTCGACGCCGCCTGGTCGACGGCGGCCCCGGCGGGCGAGGCGTTGTGGGCGGCGCCGCCCCGCGTGAACCGTGCGCCGCTGTCGGTCACGGCGGTGCCGGAGGACGGGTCGGCGTCGTTCTCCTGACCTGCGCGGGCTCGCGCGGGCTGCGCCTGGCATGATGCCAGGAGATGGCTGCCACGTCGACGAAGGCGAAGAACCGCCGGCCGGTCCGGGCGAGCAAGAAGCGCGCGCCGACGCGGGCGATCGAACAGGAGATGTGGGCACGGGGCCACGAACTGGTCGTCGGGGTCGATGAAGTGGGGCGGGGTGCCTGGGCGGGGCCGCTGATGGTCGGGGCGGCGGTGCTGCCGCGGGACACTCGGGTGAACGGCGTCCGCGACTCGAAACTGCTCACCGAGGCCGAGCGCGAGGCACTGTTCGACCGGGTCGCCGCATGGTGCGTGACCTGGTCGGTGGGTGCCGCGAGCCAGGACGAGTGCGATCGGCTCGGCATGTCAGCGGCGCAGAAGCTGGCGACGCGACGCGCGATCGACTCGCTGTCGCTGGCACCGGACGTCGCGGTCACCGACGGAAGGTGGGACTTCGTGTCCCCGTCCGTCCCGCACGTCGAACTCGTGGTGAAGGCCGACCTGCGGTGTCTCAGCGTTGCGGCCGCGAGCATCCTCGCCAAGGTCGTCCGTGATCGCCAGATGCGCGCCCTCGCCGACAGCTATCCCCACTGGTCGTTCGACACGAACAAGGGATATCCGTGCCCGGTTCACAAGAGCGCGATCCAGGGCTACGGCCCGTCCGCGATCCACCGGCGCAGTTGGATCTTCATGGATCACTACAACCCGTGGACGGCGATCAGGCGCACGCCTCCGGCCGGTCAGACTGCGCTGTTCTGACGACGACGTGCCGGGCCGCGCAGTCAGAGCGCGTCGCCGAGGGCGCGCAGCCACGCGAGCACCGCCGCGGGATCGCGGAGGCGGTGACCGGCGATCGTCGCGGCCGAGCCGACCTTGATCGCGATGTCGAAGTCGGCCAACGCTGCGAACGCCTCCTCGTCGGTCACGTCGTCGCCGACGAAGACCGATGTCGCAGCGCCCGCCTCGGTGCCGAGCGTGGCCATCGCCGCCCCTTTGCTCGCCGAGCGGGCGAACAGTTCGAGCACTTCGCTGCCGTGCTTCTGCTCGGCGCCCTCGATCGCTGCGCACTGCTCGTCGAGCGTGGCGATCGCCCGACTCCCGCGCTCCCGGTCAGCCTGGCGGACGTGCAGGACGACACTCGCCGACTTCTGCTCGACCCACGCCCCGTCGCCGGCGGCCGCGGCCGCGTCGTCGGCGAGCCGGCGTAGCTCGGTGAGGCGGGCGGCCTCCTCGTCGTCGAGCGGTCGGGTCGGGCGGTCGCTGCGCTCCATACCGTGGCCACCGACCAACTCCAGCCCGTCCGGCAGTCCGAACGAGCGGATGCTGGCCAGCGAACGCCCGGAGACAGCGGCGACCGTCACGTCAGGACGGTTCGCCAGCCGACCGACGGCTGCGGCAACGCCGTCGAGCAGTTCGGAGTCGTCGGCATGCGCGACGATCGGCGCGAGCACGCCGTCGATGTCGAGGCCGATCAGCAGCGGCCGGGGGGCATCGGCGACGACCGCGGCAAGCGCGCCGGGATCGTCGAACTGGAGGTCGTCGCCGGCGGCCGTGCCGTGCGGTGGTGTCGTCACGCGCGCTCGCTGACGGATTCCATCGCCGCGAGGAAGCGGTCCGCCCACCCCTGCACGTCCATCCGCCTGACCTGGTCGCGCAGCGCACCCATCCGGGTTCGCCGTTCGCCGCGGTGCATCTCGACCGCGGTGATGATCGCCTCCTGGAGGGCGCGATCGTCGTGGGGGTTGACGAGCACGGCGTCGGTCAGTTCGTCGGCGGCTCCGGCGAACTCGGACAGCACGAGCACGCCGTCACCGTCGATGTGCGCGGCGGCGTACTCCTTGGCGACCAGGTTCATGCCGTCGCGGAACGGTGTCACCAGCATGACGTCGCCCGCCCGGTACAGCGCGATCAGGTCGTCGTACGAGAGTGTCTGGTACAGGTAGTGCACGACGGGCAGCCCGATGCGGCTGTAGCGGCCGTTGATCTCCCCGACGAGTCGTTCGATCTCGTGGCGCTCGTCCTGGTAGTGCTCGACCGCCTCCCTCGTCGGCGTCGCGACCTGCACCATCACGCACCGCTCGGCGTCGAGCTCGCCGGACTCGAGCAGGGCTGCGAAGGCGCGGAGTCGCAGCCCGATGCCCTTGGTGTAGTCGAGGCGGTCGACGCCGAGCAGGATCACCTCGGGGTCGCCGAGCCGAGTCCGGAACTGGCTCGTCAGCTTGCGGGTCGCACGACCGGCGGCCATCTCCTCGACCTCCGCGAAGTCGATCGAGATCGGGAAGTGCCCCACGACCGAGTCGTGTCCGGCGTGCGTGATGACGTCGTCGTCGACCTTCGCGTCGAGCAACTGGTGCGCGCACGCCGTGAAGTTGGCCGCGCCGATCGGGCGCTGGAACCCGACGAGGTCGCAGCCGAGCAGCCCCTCGATGATCTGGTCGCGCCAGGGCAGACGCGAGAACAACTCGACCGGCGGGAACGGGATGTGCAGGAAGAAGGCGATCGTGACGTCGGGCCGCTGGCGCCGGAGCATCGCCGGCACGAGCTGCAACTGGTAGTCGTGCACCCAGACGATCGCATCGGGCGGTGCGATGTTGGCGAGCGTGATTGCGAACCGCTCGTTGACGCGGTGGTACGCGTCCCACTGGTGCGCGTCGAACGTCGACTCGCGCAGTGCGTCGTGGTACAGCGGCCACAACCCGTCGTTCGAGAAGCCTTCGTAGTACAGCTCGATCTCCTCGGTGGAGATCTCGACCGGATGGACGTCGATGCCATCGATCGTGAACGGCGCCGGTGCGTCGTCGGCCTCGCCGGTCCAGCCGACCCACGTTCCACCGGAATCGCGCAGCATCGGGAGCAAGGCGCGCACGAGCCCGCCGGGACTCGGCGACCAGCCGGTCTCGGTCTCGTCGTCGCGCATCACCGGCAGGCGATTGGCGGCGATCACGATCGGCCGGGTGGGGTTGCCCTTGGCGGGCGCCAGGTCGGTGGTCGCCGCTTCGGTCATGCCCACTGGTCTACCTGATTCCGGCGGGCGCGACACGCCCGCCTGCGGCCCACCACACCCGAACGCGTGAGGAAATTGCGCACGTGGCGCGCACCTACCTCACGCGTTGGTGGTTGGTGCGTCAGCGGCACGCGGCGATGACCGGTTCGAACGCGTCGAGTTCGCGCACCGCGAAGTAGGTGATGCCCCAGCGCTCGCGACACGCGTGCAGCTTCTCGACGATCTCGCCGACCGTGCCGATGAGCACGTACGGCGTCGTGAGCAGCTCGTCGGGGTCGAGGCCGTC
>JABDKP010000001.1 GCA_013002175.1 Ilumatobacter sp. | reverse complement strand
CACGGCATCGCGTCGGGCGTCAGCGACAGCAGGCCGTTGATCGCGTACTTGATCTCGGCGTCGCCGAGCATGTCCATCAGCTCGATCGCCTCTTCCATCTGCTGGTCGAAGTCGTCGGGCGTGAACGGCATCTCGGTCGGGCTGAGCGCAGCTTCCTCGTTGCTCGGGATGTCATCGGGGTGGTGCAGGATCGGCCGGTGGGCGTACGAGCCGACCTCCATCGAGCCGGACGACTGGCGTTCGTAACAGAACGTGTCCATGTCGCGCACGATCGGGTAGCCGATCTCGTTGTTCGTCTCGGCGAGCACGTCCATCGGGCCGACGTCGGCCATCTGGTGGACGGCGGGCACCAGCGGGATCGTCGCTCCGGCCATGTTGGCGATGCGGTTCGACCACACGCCACAGGCGACGACGACGTACTCGGCCTCGATGCGACCCTTGTCGGTGACGACGGCGGTGACCTTCCGGAGGCCGGTCGCCGGCTCGGCCTCGGTCTCGACGTCGAGCACCTCGGTGTTGGCGAACACCTCGAGCCCGGTCTTCTCGATCGCCTCGTTGCGGAAGAGCGTGCCGGTGTCGAGCGAGTCGACGACCGACACGGTCGGGCAGTGGAAGCCGCCGAGGATGACGTCGTCGTTGATGAACGGCACCAGTTCCTTCACGCCGGCCGGCGTCAGCAGCTCGGCCTCGACGCCCCATGCGGCCGCCGACGTCATGCGGCGCTGGAACTCGTCCATCCGCTCTTGTGTGCGGGCGACCTCGATGCCACCCGAGTCGACGGAGCGGTCGACGTCGCGGTACTGGTTGGCGCTCTGCACGCCGAGCAGCGCCATCTCCTTGTTGTGGTCGACGGGGAAGATGAAGTTCGAGGCATGGCCGGTCGAACCACCCGGGTTCGGCAGCGGGCCCTTGTCGAGCAGCACCATGTCGGTCCAGCCCAGCCGGGCGAGGTGGCCGACGAGGCAGTTGCCGACGATGCCGGCGCCGATCACGACGACCTTCGCGCTGGTGGGGACGTCGTTGTCGCTCATGATCAGTTCCTTCGTGTTCGGGCGGGCCCGGGTCGGGTTGCATTCGTTCCGTGGACGCTGGGATGCGCATTCCGCATCGACACGTCCCCAGAACGATCGGGTGGTGCGCCGGACGGTCGGTGTGTCGGGCCGACGCTTGACCGTCGTGATATATCATCATAGTATCACACCGATGTCAACCCCGGACGAGTCGACCAATGGCGCCGCCACCTCGCTGGCCGAGCGCGCCTACGAGGAGATCCGCCGGATGATCATCCGCCTCGAACTCGCGCCCGGCGACGTCGTGCGAGAGGCCGACCTGCAACGCCAGCTCGGGATCGGGCGCACGCCGATCCGTGAGGCGCTGCAACGACTCGCCCGCGACCTGTTCGTGACCGTGATCCCCCGGCGCGGGATGTTCGTCAGCACGATCGACGTCGACGAGCTGTCGATGCTGTACGAGACCCGGGCGATCATGGAGCCGTACGCGGCGCGCCTGGCGACGGTGCGGGGGACGCAGCGCGACTGGGACGAGATGGCCGCTGTGCTCGCCGAGACCGAGCAGCCCGGGGTGACGCCGGACGTGCTGATCGAGCTCGATCGGCGCTGCCACGAGATCATCTGGCGTGCAGCGGGCAACCGGTTCCTGACGAACACGCTCGACACGCTGTACGCGCAGAGCGACCGGCTGTGGCACATCTACCTCGCCGACGTCGCCGACATGGGCCATGCCGTCGACGAGCACGCGGCGATCCACGACGCACTCCAGGCCGGCGACGCCGACACGGTCGCTGCGCTGGTGGAGGCGCACGTCATCTCCTTCGACGCACAGGTTCGCGCCGCCGTGACGAGCCGGTTGAGCGCACCGCTGACCACCCGCGTCTCCTGAGACGCGGCGCGACACGCTCGCGCTGCATTCATCGGCGACACGCTGAGTCGCCCCCCCGGTCGTCCGCACACCTGGCCACGTCGCCTTGTGTGTGACACCCCTTCTCTAGGGTTGTTGGTACCGACTCCCCCGGTCTTGTTCACCTACTTGATCGGAGGTTCCTGATGAGTACCGATGGCACCGATGCGGCGTGGGCCGCGGCGCGTGCGGCTGAACCCGATGGCATGTCCCGCGACGAACTCGCCGGACTGCTGGCCGTTGTGCGTCGGGCGCGGTCGTGTCTCGATGCGATCGAGATGCGTGTGTCGCGGCGGATGCGTGAGCTCGCTGCGGCGGGCCGGGCCGAGGCGGCGGAGTCGTTGATCGCCAACGCCGGCGGTCACAGCGGCCGCGACGCGAAGTCGATCACCGAGCGTGACGAGTTGTGCGAGGAGATGCCCGCCGTCGAGGACGCGTTCGCCGATGGTGACATCGCCGCGGGTTATGTCGATGCGATGGCGGCTGCGGCGCGGGGGTTGCCTGAGGCGGTCCGCGCCGAGTACACCGCGTTGGCCGACATGTTGTTGGCCCGCGCCGGCAAGTTGTCGCTCGACGCGTTTCGCCGCGAGTGCCGACAGCTCGCGGCCCGGCTGGTCGCCCACGCCCGTGGCGGCGACGATGTGGATGAGCTGGCGGCGATGCGTGACGCGTCATCGATCCAGCGTTGGGTCGACCGCACCACCGGGATGCACCACACCCACCTCGCCCTCGACCCGATCCGCGACGCCAAACTGCACTCACTGGCCAACGCCGAACTCGCCCGGATGCGAGCCACGAAAGGCACCAACGACGTGCCGTGGCAGCAACTCCAAATCGACGCGTTCGTCAACGCGGCGGCCGGCATCCACACGACGGCCGCGACCGCGCAGCCGGCCGTCGGCTCCGCCGATCACTCAGTCGCCGATGCGGGCCGGGATGCCCGAGCCGACGGCCACGGCGCCGACACCAATGCTGCGACCGGCGAGGAATCGGGCAAGTGCGGGTGCCGTCCGGGTCGAGTCGACCGGGTCCCGGAGATCACCGCACTGGTCAGCTACGAATGGCTCGCCGGACTCACCGACCACGGCATCTGCGAGACCGAAGCCGGCCACCCGATCCCGATCGCCACGATGCGCCGACTCTGCTGCGACGCCGAGATCATCCCCACCGTGCTCGGCGGCTCGGGCGAAGTCCTCGACCACGGCCGATCCCGACGCACCGCCAACCGCTCCCAACGCCGCGCACTGCGCGCGATGCACCGCGGCTGCGCCCACCCCGACTGCGACATCGGCTTCGACGCCTGCCGCATCCACCACATCAGATGGTGGTGGCGCCACACCGGCCCAACCGACATCGACAACCTCCTCCCACTCTGCGAACGCCACCACCACCTCGTCCACGAAGGAGGCTGGACCTTGACGATGACCCCCGACCGCATCGCCACCTGGCAACGACCCGACGGCACCACCCACCACACCGGCACCACCATCAACCGCACCGAACCAGCCTCGACCGGCGACCGGCGACAACCCGACATCGCCGCATAGACCCCGGGCATCGGGCAGCGGGCGACGCTCCCCCGCGACATCGCCGACAGGCTGACCTGCCGCGGACCGAGCCCGCCCACGATGGCCGACACCACCCGGCGCTGTTCGGACGCGCCAACGGGGACCGGACCGCGCGTCCAAGGTTCCCGCGCGCCCTCGCAACCGTTCCGTCCAACGGCCGCCGCGACCCACTGGCCAGGTGTGATCGTGGTTGCTACGGTTCCGCCATGCGCCGGTACATCGCTGTGAGCGTCGCTGTCGCCACCCTCGGCGGCGCAGGATGCTCGAGCAGCGCGTCCGACGGAACCACCACCGCCAACGGCGACCCGACGACCACCATCGCCACGACGCCACCGGTCGACACGACGCCACCCGACACCGCCGCGGACACAACGACATCGCCAACCACGACCGAACCCCCACCCCCACCAACTACCGACCCCATCCCCGCCATCGAAGCCGAGGTCCAGACCGTGCTCGAGGAAGGCGAGGACGCGATCTTCGTTGCTTTTTCCGATCCGAGTGCGCCCGAGGGCCCAGAGCTACTCGGAGACTTCTTCGCCGAGGACGCGCTGCAGGGCCTCCTTGACACCCTTGGCCAACTGCGGCAGGAGGGGCTCCGCGCCCGCCGCAGCGCTGAAGTACCGCAAGTAGTCAAGCTTCTCTCCATTCCGACATCGGTCCAAGGTGACCCGAATCGGCTCAGCGCTCGAGTCTGTCGAGTCGATGCGGGAGTCATCTACAGCCCGGTCGACGATGTGGTCATCAACGACAGGGTCAGGCGAGTGATCGCCGTCAGCGAATTCGTACGCGTCGACGGCCGGTTGAAGCTGGCGGGTGGCACAACAGAGAGCGACACAATCGGGGCGACGACGTGCGACGAGTAGGCCTGGTTTGCTTGACGTCTCTCATGGTCCTCGCAGGCGGACACGGAACTGTCGGAGCCGACATCGGCAACTCGGTTGGAAGCGATGGCGACATCGAGGTGCGGGCGGTGACGGGGGTGGTCTACACCGAGGGCGGCGACTCCGGGCCACGATGTTCGTGGCGGCGCTACAACATCGGCCGGCTCGAAGACAGCCTCGGCGTGGCCCCACCAA
>JABDKP010000191.1 GCA_013002175.1 Ilumatobacter sp. | reverse complement strand
CGCCCTGCTGCTCACCCGCGATGGTCTCCCGGCCGGAGCGCTGATCGGCCGCCGGGACGGTACCCGGCTGCACGTCGACCTCGACTACGTCCTGGCCGCCTACCGCGACTCCCGCCTCGGAACATGGCTGTTCACCGACAGCGCCGACGTGTTCCGCTCGCTCGGCATCACCGAGCTGCGTGCTGCGGCGACGACCGAGACCCACGACCGCTACCTCCGTCGCATGGGCTTCCAGCCGACCGCCGCCAACGAGTTCGAGCTGCGGTTGTGATCCTGGGCGCCACTGATCCCGGACTCGTGAGCCGGCATTCCTGCGATCTGCATCCAGACCGCGGTTCGGCCGCTTGCGCGATTGCCCCGATTCGGCATCCACCGGCAAGTACCGTGGGATTCCAGCCCAGCATCGCCGCTGTGCCCCACGTTCGAGACCACTTCGAGACCACGCAGGGAACCCATGGGACTGTTTCGTAGGAAGACCGCCGACCCGAGGGAACGCGACGATCTGCTCGCCGAGATCGAGCTGCTGCGCCAGCGGCTCGACGAGGCCGACCTCCAGAAGGATCGGCTGTACGCCAAGCTGCACGTCGTCGCGGAGACGAGCATGGGGATCGACGAACGGGTGCGCTCGCTCGACCACGCCCGCGAGCAGTTCGACGACCGGCTCGACTCGATCGATGAAGCGCGACTCGCGCTCGACGACCGCGTCGGGATGATCTCTTCCACGAGCGCCGAGCTGCACGATCGCCTCGGGTACATGGGCGACCTGTCGTGCAAGGTCCAGGAGCTGTCGTCCCGGCTGACGACTGCGCCACCGACGGTGCCGCCTCCGCCCCCGCCGGTCCGTGACGATCCACGCGTCGACGCGCTCACCGAACGGCTGGCGCTGATCGAAACCAAGAACCAGGAGATCGACGACCTCCATCAGGCGATCGCCGCACTCACCGACGGCTCGACGACCGACGCGTCCGAGGCCGACGACGACCGGCTCACCGATCTCGCCGGCCGCCTGGACGACGTCACGGCAACGCTCGAGACGCAGCGTGACGAACTCGCCGAGTCCAAGGCGGGGCTCGAGGAGATCGATGCAATGCGGACCGACATGGCGTCGATGACGTCCAAGGTGAGCTCGCTGGACAGCCGGATGCGCAGCATCTCCTTCGAGCTGACGAATCAGCTGACCGAGCTCAGCGACGACCTGCAACGGCTGCTCGACCGGCCCGACCTGGAGCCCGGCCCTCAGATCGACCCCGATCAGTTGCAGTTCACGCTCAACACGCAGATCGAGGAGAAGGTCGGCCAGGCGCTCGGCGCGATCCACCAGAGCACCGAGCGACTCGCGGCCGAGCAGGCGCGCTACGAGATCAAGTTCCGCGAAGACCTCGCTGAACTCGCGGAACGCCTCCGCCGCCCCGCGCTGCACTGAAGCCCGCCACGACCACGCGTCGTCGCACGTGGCCGCGCGTCGCGTGTCATCGTCGGACCTCGACATCACGCTTCGGATTGGCCGGGACCACGCTCAGCGGTTACCCTCGATCGGACGTGCCGGCCGCCACGGTCGCGCACGTCTCGAACCATGGGAGGAATTGTCGTGTCACGACCCGTACGTAGGTGGCGTACTGCATTCGCTGCTGCTACCGCACTGTTCACCTCGCTGGCCCTGCTGGCGCCACTCGGCGCATCAGCGGACCACGAGACGCCCGAGCCCGACTACTGGCTCACGATCCTGCACAACAACGACGGTGAGTCGGCGCTGCTCGCCCGCGACGTCCTCGACGACGACGACAACGTCATCGGACAGCAGGGCGGCATCGCGCTGTTCGCGAAGGTGCGCGCCGACGCCGAGAAGGCCGGCAAGAAGAAGCCGGCCAAGACCGGCGACAAGGAGGTCGACGACTTCCTCCGCAGCGGCAAACGCGGCGTGATCTTCGTGTCGTCCGGCGACAACTTCCTCGCCAGCCCGGCATTCACGGCCAGCATCGAAGACGGCGTGTTCTACGACGCCCTCGCGCTCGACATGTTGAAGTACGACGCGATCGACCTCGGCAACCACGACTTCGACTTCGGTCCCGATGTGCTCGCAGACTTCATCTCCGAAGGGTTCAACAAGCCGGGCAAGCCGCCGTACCTCAGCGCCAACCTCGATTTCAGCGGTGAAGCCGCGCTCCAGGCACTCGTCGACGACGGCGTGATCGCCAAGAGCACGATCGTCAAGGAAAAGGGCGAGGAGATCGGCATCGTCGGCGCCACCACCGAGGGGCTGCCCTCGATCTCGTCGCCGCGCAACGTCGTGGTCAATGCCGTCCAACCGGCGGTCCAGGCCGAGATCGACGCGCTCGAAGCGGCAGGTGTCAACAAGATCGTGCTGATCTCGCACCTCCAGAGCGTCGAAGAGGACCTGCTGCTCGCCGAAGAGCTGAGCGGCATCGACGTGATGATCGCCGGCGGCGGCGACGAGCTGTTGGCGAACCCGGACGACCTCCTGCTCCCCAGCGACGAGCCCGGCGACGTGTTCGGCGCGTATCCGCTCAACGCGGTCAACGCCGACGGCGTCGACGTTCCGGTCGTCACCACGTCCGGCAGCTACGGCTATCTCGGCAACCTGCGCGTCGCGTTCGACGACGACGGCGTCGTCATCGGCGTCGACGAGGACCGCAGCGGCCCGATCCGCGTCGTCAGCGAAGGCGTCGGCCCGGATGGCGTGAAGCCGGTGAAGAAGTTCGCCAAGAAGGTCGCCGACCCGGTCGCCGCGTTCGTCGCCGAACTCGCCGCCAACATCATCGGCGACTCCGAGGTGCCACTCACCGCGGTCCGCAACCCGGGCATCCGCACCCAGGAGATGAACGAGGGCAACCTCATCGCCGACTCGCAACTGTGGCAGGCGACCGAACTCGCCCCGTCCTTCGGCGTGGCGGTGCCCGACGTCGCGATCGCCAACGGCGGCGGTATCCGCAACCAGTTCCAAATCGGCCCTGGTCCGATCTCGGAGGCGGACACGTTCGCGATGCTGCCGTTCCCGAACTTCGTGGGTGTGGTGCCGGACATCCCCCGCGACCAGTTCAAGGAGATCCTGGAGAACGCGGTGTCCCGAGTCGAGTTCGTCGACGGACGGTTCCCGCAGATCGGTGGGTTCAGCTTCACCTACGACCCACTGGGCGCGCCCCGGGTCGACGGTGACAACGACGGCTTCGCCGACCCGGGCATGGAGGGCAGCCGGATCGTCGACGTCGAGCTGGACGACGGGACGGTGATCGTCGACGCCGGCGTGGTCCAGCCCGGACCTGCGATCAACGTGGCCACGGTCGACTTCCTCGCCCGCGGCGGCGACCAGTACCCGTTCCGCAGTGCACCGTTCACCGTGCTCGGCGTCAGCTACCAGCAGGCGCTGTCGAACTACATCCAGGGTCCGCTCGGTGGTCTGATCACCGCGGCGGACTATCCGGTGACGCCGCCGTTCAGCCGGATCGTGCCGGTGTGACCCGGGTCTGAACTCGGACTGACCTGAGCCGGTTCCGGGGCACTCGCCCCCGGAACCGGCTTCGGACGGCTCATCACCTGAGATCATCGTTCGAGATCATCGTCCGAGGTCATCGTTCGAGGTCACGACCAGGTGATCACCCGTCGATCGTCGATCCGTCGGGGACACGTCCGATTCGTGCGGATAGGTTGGGCCGCGCGCCGGCATTCAGCCGTGCACTGGCGGCGACGTCGACACCGGAAGTGAGCACCGGAAAGCGAATGGGACTGTTTCGGAACAAGCGCGAGGACGCGTCCGCGCGCGAGGCGCTCCAGGCCGAGATGGCCAAGCTGCGCGGACGTCTCGACGAGGCGGACCGTCAGAAGGCCGAACTGCTCGTCAAGCTCGACGCCGTCGACTCGACGAACCGGACGCTGTACGAACGGATCGCCACGCTCGACGCGGCGCAGGCCGCGCTCGGCGACCAGGTCGGCTCGATCGGCTCGTCCAGCGCCGCCCTCCAACAGCGAGTCGGCGCCCTCGGCGACGAAGTCGGCACGATCGGCTCGTCCAGCGCCGCCCTCCAGCAGCGGGTCGGCGCCCTCGGCGACCTGTCGCACCGCGTCAGCGAGCTCGCCGAACGGGTCGAGGCCAGCCCGCCTCCGGCCCCCTCGACGCTGCAGCTTCCACCGCCACCACGGACCGACCCGCGTTTCGCCGCGATCACCGCCCGCCTCAACGGTCTGGAGGCGAAGACGGCGGGGATCGACGAGTTGAACAGCGCCGTCGCCGCACTGATGAACGCATCGGTCAACGAGGCCGCCGATCATCGCGACGTGCAGCTCCTGACCGACCTCGCGAACCGTCTCGAAGACCTCGACGCGGCGTTCGTCGCCCAGCACGCCGAGCTGAGCGCCGCCAAACAGCGCCTCACCGACGTCGACACGATCCGCACGGAGATGGCCCAGATCGTGGAACGGATCTCGACGCTGGACAGCCGGGTGCGAGGCGTCTCCCTCGAACTCACCAACCAGCTCACCGAACTCGGCGACGACGTCCAGGCGCTCCTCGACCAGGCCGACGCCGCGCCGCCCGTCGACGCCGAGCGACTCCGACGCGAACTCGACGCGCACGTCGATGCACAGCTCGCCGAGCGGCTCGACGAAAAGGTCGTCGAAGAGGTCGATGAACGGGTCAGTTCACAGGTCAGCGAACAGCTCGCGAAGGCGTTGGCCGTGATCCAGCAGGGCACGACCCGCCTCGCCTCGGAGCAGGCACGCTACGAGATCAAGTTCCGCCAGGACCTCGCCGAACTCGCCGAGCGCCTCCGGCGTCCCGGAACCTGAGACTCACCGGACGCCGAGTCGCCGGTCACCGGTCGCCGGTCTCTGTCACTCGTCGGCGGGCTGGGACTCGGGGTCGGCATCGCCACCGTCGGCCCCACCATCGACCCCACCATCGACCCCACCATCGACGCCACCATCGACGCCAGCGTCACCGTCGCTGCCAGGGTCAGCGGCCAGGCCGGAACCCTCGAGGATCGCGATCGCGTCGGCCACACGCTGACGGCCTTCCTCGACCTTCGACTGGTACAGCCCGAGGTTGCCTGCGGCGAGTGCGTCGTCGGCCTCGATGAACAGCGAATCCGCGAGCAGCAGCAGCTCGGCGGCGTCGCTGGGCAGCACCGGTTGATCGTCCGGTTCGAGCGGGTCGCCCGCACCCGGCTCGGCCGGGACACCGATCCGGTCGCCGACGTCGCCCTCGAACCCGGGGAACAACTGCGCCAGGCCCTCGCTGATCGTGCGGGTGAGCACCGAGTTGTCGTTGTACGAGACGATGACGAACCGGAACTCGGTGACCTGTTCGACATCGCCCGAGCTCTGCGGCACGGCGACGTAGTACGGCCGGACGTAGATCAATCCGTCGGCGACCGGCACGAGCTGGAGGTCGCCGAAGCGCACCTTCGAGCCGCCGGCGTCCTGGTTGTCGAGCGAGATCCGCTCGGAGATCAGCGACTGCGACTCGGCGTTGCCGGCGACGCGCAGCGGCCCGTCGGGGAGCTGACCGTTGCGCTCCTGCACGACGTAGGTCGTCAACTGCCCGTACGTCTCCGGGTCGCTGGACGCCGTCATGTACGCCTGCAACTGCGTTCGGGTGTCGCCGGTGGAGAACGGTACGAACGGCCGCAGGATGACGAACTCCTCCTTCGCCTCCTCGCCGGGCCGGCTCGTGTCGAACATCGTGTAGTACGGCACGAAGCGGCTGGCATCCGACTCCGTCGCGAACGTGTTGGCCGCGGCAGACGGTGCCTCGGATGCGGCCGTCTGGGCCGGCGTACGGGTCGTGCTCGTCGGCGACGATCCCGGCGCCTGCGCCACCGACCAGGCGTTGCCATCTCGCTGGAAGAACAGTTCCGCGTCGATGCGGTACTTCGAGTACACGTCGGTCTGGATGCGGAACAGGTCCTCGGGGTAGCGGAGATGGTTCCGCAGCTCGTCGGGCATCACCGTCAGCGGCGTGAACAGATCCGGGAACGCAGTTCGCCACGCCCGCAGGATCGGGTCGTCGTTGTCGACGACGTAGAACGTGACCTCGCCGGTGTATGCGTCGACGACGGCCTTGACGCTGTTGCGCACGTAGTTGTCGCTGTTCGACAACCCGGAGTCCGGTGAGCGCTGGACCGCACCGATCGACTCGCCGTACGGGTAGCGGCTCGTCGTCGTGTACGCATCGACGACCCACACCGCGCGCCCGTCGATCGCCACCGGATACGGATCGGCGTCGTAGGACAGGAACGGTGCGAGCTTGTTCAGCCGATCGTTGACGTTGCGCACCCACAGCATCTGCGAGTCGTCGTTGATCGCACCCGAACCGAGCACGTTGTAGTCGAGGAAGGCGAGCGCGAACGCGGCGCGCCGGGCGACGGAGTTCATCCGGACGCCCTTGTCGCCTTCGTACCGGTGCTCCTCGTCGCAGACCCGCTCCGTCGACTCCGTGTTGGCGATGCCGTACCCGCTCAGCTCCGGGCTGAAGTACAACTCGGGTCGTTCGAGCTCCAGCGTGCGGTAGTCGGGGCGCTGGTTCGACTGCACCCGGCTGGCCGGCGCGACGACGAGACCGCACCCGCGGGTGTTGATCAGGTGGAGGCCCTGCCAGCTTCGGTTGGTGACGCCCTTCAGCTCCAGCTCGCGTGCGGCGACGAGCATCTGCTCGACCTCCCCGTCGAGGTCGTAGCGGTCGACGTCGAGATCATCGATCGTGAGGCCGGCCACCTCACCGCGGTCGACGAGGAAGCGGGTCTCCATCTCCGTCGGGTTGAGCAGGCGGACGTTGCCCAGCGGCGCGAGGTCGGACTCGACCTCGCTGGCCGTGAGCGTGCCGAACTGCACGTCGCGAACCTCGATGTCGGTCAGGCCGAGCGCCTCGCGCGTTGCGGTGACGTTGCGCTCGATGTACTTCTGCTCGCGCGTCTGCTGGTTGGGGTTGACGATCAGCGACTGCACGACCGCCGGGTAGATCACGCCGCCGACGATCGAGACGACGAGCCACAGTGCCGACGCCACCAGCGGCAACCGCCAGGAGTTCGTCTTGATCACCGAAAGGTACAGGCCCGCAGTGAGCAGCGCGATCAGGATCAACAGCATGATCGCCGGGATCTGGGCCTTGACGACCGAGTACGTGGCGCCATCGACGATGCCGCGTTGGCTGTTGGTGAGCTTGTACCGGTCGAGCCAGTAGTCGCCGGCCTTGAGCACCGCGAGGATCGCGAGCAACACCGCGATGTGGGCCTTCGTCGCCTGACGGATCGCCGGCACCGGTGACACGAACACGACGCCGCCGTTCAGCACGTGGGTCGCCGCCGTGAACAGCAGCACGAGGATCACCGCGACGAACAGCCAGTCGAACAGGAACGTCAGGAACGGCAGCTGGAACACGTAGAACCCGACGTCGGCGCCGAACTGCGGGTCGGCGACGTCGAACTCCTTCGCGTTCTTGAACAGCAGCCAGTCCTGCCAGCGGCTGACCGCGGGCAACGCCACCAGCACCGCGACCACCAACGCTGACGCGTACCGCACCAGCCGCAGCCGCTGGCCGAAGACCTCATGGAATCGCTCGACGTAGGGATGCACGTTGGCCGGGAACGACGACGGCGCCGTACGGTCGGCGATGAACAGGTTGACGCAGGCGACGACCGCGAAGATCGCGAAGAACAGGACGAACAGCGTGAGCTTCGCCCAGATCACGCCCCAGAACACGTCGCCGCGGCCGAGCGACTGGTGCCACAGGTAGTCGACGTAGAAGCGGGCGATCGCGCGACCGAAGATCAGCACGAACATGAACAGCGCGCCGAGCGCGATCAAGACACCACGACCGCTGACGCGGCGACGTGGGCGATCGACCGGGAGGTCCTGAGCGCGCCGCATTGGCGCCGAGATTATCGGTCGGCGGCCAGCAACAGGCAGCGGCAGCCCTGATGGGCGGGCGCGAAGGTCGCTCCGGTCGGGAACGGCGCACCCGCGGCCACGGCACCGGCGAGCGCATTGTCGTCACAATCGGGGCATGCCGGGTGCCGCTCGTCGACGTGCCACACCACCGGTGAGTCCGGGTCGAAACCGGCCAGGACACCGCGGCCGAACGCGGTGCGCACCACGTCGTCGAGCGTCTCGTCGATGTGCTGTGTCTTCCACTCGCGATACACGGCGCGAATCTTCTTGGTGACCGCCGCGTTGTCGCCGGCGCCGTCGCGGACGCACGTCTCGAGACGGTCGCGCAGCGGCGTGACGAGCCACGTCTCGATCATCTCGTTGGCCGCATCGACGGACGCGGTGATCAGCGCATGGCGCATCTTGCGCCGGTTGCCGCGCGCCATCGCCCCGCCGGAGCTGGCTGCCGCGACGAGCTCCTCGAGAATCGCGTTGCGGTACCGGTTGGCGTGCTCGCTCGCCCACGGCAGCAACATGTCCAGGTCGCTCACGGCGTCGTTGCGGCGGAGGGCGTCGAGCACCTCGTTCTGTTCGTCGGCGAGCACCCGCTTCATCTTCTTGGCGCTGGCCACGATCAAGGGCGTCAGCTCCTCGTCGCGCACTTCGAACGGTGTCGGCTCGTGCTCGGGTTCGGCGGCGGTGGCACCGTCGTCGTCCGCGTCGGCCCCGGTGTCGGCACGCTCGTCGTGCACCGGCTCGGAATCGCTGTCGGCGCGCAGTTTGGCGAAGAGACTGACCACGACGTCACCGTCACGGTCGTCGTCATCGTCGTCATCGTCGCCGTCGTCTGCCCGGTCATCACCACCGTCGTGAGGGCTGCCGCCGTGCTCGGCGTCATCGCCGGCCGCTGCGGGGTCGTCCTCGCCCTCGTCATCGACCGTGTCCGCGACCACGTCATCATCGTGATCAGCGTGGTCGTCGGCAGTGCCGTCCCCGTCGAGAGGTTCCGGCGTGCCGTCCTCGTCGTCGCCGACGATGCGCAGGTCGCCGACCGTCTCGGGGAGCACGGAATCCGCGCCGTCACCGGCATCGCCGTCAGCAAGCTCCGGATCGTCGTGGGCCGGTGCGAGTTCGCCGGCCGGTTCCGCAGCCTGGTCCGGGCGGGGCGAGTTGGCGATCATCACCGGCAGCGGGCCCGTCGTCGGAGCGAGGTTGACGTACTCGTTCGGTTCCCCGAGCGGCTGCATCTCCGCCACGACGTCGACCGCGACGAGCCGGGCCCGTTCGAACGCCTGCATCAGGCGATCGCGCCCGTGCACCAACTGCTCGATCTGCTCGCGGGCCAGCTCGCGGCGCCGGGCCAGCTCGCTGAGCACGCGCTCGCGGTACGCACGAGCTTCGTTGACCATCTCGCGGCCCTGCTGCTTGGCCATCGACAGTTCGGCCTCGGCATCCGCGGCCGCGTCAGCGCGCCGGCGGGTCGCCTCGATGTCGGCCTCCTCGCGGACCCGGGCTGCGTCCTGGTTCGCCTCGGTCAGCAACACCTCCGCAGCCTGCACGGCCTTGTCCTTGATCTCGGCCGCGCTCTCGCGCGCGGTGAGCAGGACGCGCATCGACTCCTCACCGAGCATGCGGGTCATCGTCTCGTCGTCGAGGCGCGCACTGTCCGGCGCGCCCTGGGCCATCTGCAGCTCGCGCTCGAGAAAGCGCTCGCGCTCGCGGAGCCGTCCGAACTCGGCGGCGACCATCCGGAGGAAGTCCTTGACCTCGGATTGGTCGAAACCGCGGCGGCTCGTCCCGAACGTTGCCTCGGCGATCGACGCCGGCGACGACGGATCGGGACGTGAAAAAGACATGGCCATTCGGTCAACGCTACGCATCCCAACCTCTGAGATGGTGGCAATCAGGAATTGACGGGAACCAGTGGGTCGCCCCCGAGCGCCTCGAGGGCCGCGAGCGCCTCCTCCAGATTCGCCACGGGGATCAGCTCGACCTGGCCCCGACCGGCCTCGTCGAGCTTCCTGCGAAGATCCGGCTCGCCGGGTTCCGGCTCGCGCAGCTCTCGCTGCCCGGCCGGCACGATGAACACGTCGACGCCGTGCTGGCTGACCGCGTTGACCTTCTGGGTCAGGCCGCCGATCGCGCCGACCGACCCGTCGAGGCCGATCGTGCCGGTCACCGCGATGTTGCGGCCGCCGGTCAACTCGCCGGGAGTCAGCTCGTCGATCAGCGCGAGCGTGAACGCCAGCCCGGCCGACGGCCCGCCGATCCGGCCGGTGTCGATGTCGACCTCGAACGGCAGCGTCACGACGCGCGTGTCGAAGGGCCGGAACCCGACGATCGTCCGCTCGGGGTCGTCCGGCGCAGCCGACAACACCACGGTCACGTCGAGGCGACCGACTTCCGGCCGGTCGATCAGCAGGTCTGCCGTATCGCCCGGCTGCTTGTCGGCGAGTACGGCGGTCAGGTCCTCCACCGAGTTCAACGGCACGCCCTCGGCCTCGACGATGGTGTCCGACGGGTCGATCTGCTCGTCGGACGGGTAGTACTCGGCGCACAGCCCGTCCTCGCCGACCGTCCGGCACAGCACCTCCTGGACGACGACTTCACCCAGGCTGATCTCCGGTTCGTAGCCGGCCGCCGTCAGCGCCACGAACTGGGCCTCCTGCGACGCGGTGCGCATCTGCTGCAACGCGGCTTCGCGCCGCTGCGACGGTGTGCGCACGCCGAACTTGTCCTCGGTGGTGAGGAGATCGATCGCCGGGTCGCCGCGGCCGGCGAACCACGACAGCAGTGACTGCGCCGGTGCACTGACCGTGACGAAGAAGAAGTCACCGTCGGGCCGAAACCGACCGACGTCGTCGGGCAGGTCACCGAACACCACCCGGTCGTTCACGGACTCGGCCGACGCGGGCACCTGTGCGTAGGGCGCAGGCTGGTCCTCCATCAACCGGGCGTTCTCCTTCTCGGCCACCACGGTCGCGGGGATCAGCGACGTGACCGAGATGACGAGCAGCAGCACCAACCCGATCGTGGCGATCACCCATGCCCACCACCGCTGACGTGGCTCGGTCGGTACGATGGGCGATGTCGTGTCGGTCACGGATCTCACTACTCAGGCCGGATGGATGGTCGGGCTCGCGGTCGCTGCGCTGCTCGCCGCCGGGTGGAGAAAGAATGCCAGAGCGACACCCCGAACACCACGCAGGGCACCGATCGTACGGCGCAAGTGGGTACCGATCGGCGTCGCGGAGACGACGGTGCAGCTGTACAAGCGACCGAACCCGCTCCGTCGGGTGTGGGCGGTCGTCGCCAGCTCCAGCATCGCCGTCGTGCTCGGCGCGGTACTCGCAACCATCGTCGCGTTCGGGCTCGCCTACCTCGTCGTCACGCTGACCGATCTGCTGAAGCAGTGATCCCGGCATCGTGACTGCACCGCCCACTCGCCGGTCGGTTGCGATCGCCGGGCACACGGGCGACGCCGCGACGGCCGAGGCCGGCTGGAACAGTGACGACCCGTCGACCCGTGCCGCCGCGCTCGGTGCGCTCGAACGGTTGCAACTGCTGACCGACGACCGGCTCGCAGACGCGCTCGCCGACCCGGATCCGACCGTCCGGCGCCGAGCCGCCGAACTGGCCGCCACCCATCCGACCGTCGACCTCGTCGCCAGCCTCGGCGACCCCGACGCAACCGTCGTCGAAATGGCCGCGTGGGCACTCGGCGAACACGAATCGAACCGGCCCCCGGTCGTCGACGCGCTGGTCGAGCTGGCGACGGGTGCCGCCGACGCGCTGGTGCGTGAGGCTGCGGTCGCCGCACTCGGCGCGATCGGCGACGACGCGGCGGTCGACGCGATCATCGCCGCCACGACCGACAAGCCGGCGGTGCGCCGCCG
>JABDKP010000159.1 GCA_013002175.1 Ilumatobacter sp. | reverse complement strand
ACCCGGACCACGGCGGTGACCCGGAGACGTTTCGCCGCCTCACCGAGGCCCGTGATCTGCTGTTGGAGACGGCGTCGTGAGCGGGTGGGATCAGCAGTACGACCTCGACGAGTTCGAGGCCGACATCTCCACACCGACGCCTCCTGTTTCCGGGTGTGGCGCGGTGTTGCTGGTCGGCTGTGTGCTGGTCGGCGGGACGCTCGGAGCTGGGCTGTGGATCGTTCTCGATGTGATCGGACGGCTGCTGTGACCGTGTCACGTGTGTCGATGCTGATCGCCGCCGGGTTCTCGATGCTTGTGGCGTTGCCGATGGTGGTGACCGTGTGGCGGTTCCCGCCGGGCGGGCATCGCCCACCTGCCCCGGTTGGGGCTGAGTTCGCTGGCCGGCGGGGTATCCGCCGGTCTCGTTGGAGGTCGTTCTCCCCCGACGTCTGGGACAGACGACACCGCCACCGACGTCATCGGTGGCGGTGACGACCTCACATCCACTTCGAGGCTTCCCTCGCTTCTCGAGGGTGCCCCGCCGGCCAGCAACACAACCCCGTCAACCCGATCGACCCCAGGAGGTCCCCGATGCACAACTCATCACGCGTGTGGCGGCATCGACCCCTAGGTGCCGGCCGGTACGAACTCGTCGACGACCACGACCGCATCGGACTGCTGCTCGAGGTGTCGTCCGATGTTCCCCGTCACGCGACGCTGGCCCGCGCCCTCGTCGCAGCGTTCGCCGCGCATCTCGGTGACGACTACGTGTCGGACCGGCCCGGTGTCGATTGGGTGGCGTTGGGCTGGTCGGATCAGGTCGATCACGACGCCCTGGTCGCCGACCTCGCCGAGTTCACCGCCGACTGGTCGGAGCATCCGTTCGGCGACCGGATGCGTGCCTATGTGGCGGGGGAAAAGCTGACCGCTCAGATCCCACCGCATCCGCCGTACACGGTCGACCAGCTCGACACCCTCGACCGCATCGTACGCCGCGCACCCGCCGTCGTCGCGCAGGACATCGCCGCCGAAGGAGTCACAGCCGCATGAAGCGCCAACACCTCGCTTCGTACCTGTCCGGTGTGCTGGTTGCGGAGTTCCCCGACACTGCGCCGGGAGCCGGCGAGCTGGAAGAACTGTTGCTCGCTGCGTTCGCCGAGCTCGACGCGGCGTCTGCGTCGATGTTCGTGCTCGGCCGCGACGACGACGAGCTGATCCACGACGAGTACACCCACGCCGTAGTCGACGGTCTGGACGACTGGGACATCGCCGAGAGCGACAGCGACGGCCACGACGAGGCGGTCGGCTACTGGATCCGTCGATACGTGGCAATCGATGAAGTCGCCCGCTGCTACGTGGACGGGAAGGTCGTCACGTGAGCCCGGGGGATGAGGTGACGGTCGTGCACGGGCACGGTGTGCCGGGCGAACTCGTCGGGGTCGACATCGGCATCGTGCGCAAGGTGCGTCGTGACGGGAAGGTGCTCGTCGAGTTGTCGCTCGGCGGCACGATGTGGTTCGACACGTCCCTGATCGACAGCGGCGACACCCGCAGCACCCACCGGTCACCGATGCACCGCACCGGCGACCCTGACACCGCCCGCCTCGCCGCCGCAGCGACGGTCGAGCATCTCACCGACCATCAGTGGGTGACCCTCGGCGCGCTCGCCGAGGCCGGCCGTGCCGGGCTCATCGATCACGACCACGAGGCCCGCACCGGGCTGTTGCAGGACTCGGCCGGGAAGCGCCGCAAGGAACTCGAACGGTACGGGCTGTGCGAACCCACCGACCGTCGCCGCACCACACCCCGTGGTTCGTACGCGCGTGTCCATCAGATCACCGCCCGCGGCCTCGCCGTGTGGGCACAACGCTCACAGAACAGCGCAGCATGAGCACCCATCGCACGATTGATCAGCATCCTGCCGCGTCGGTGTGGACGGTGTCGTTCTTGCCGCCGGCGAAACGGCTGTCGATGAACGACCGTCCGCACTGGCGGACCCGGCATCGTCTCACGAAGCTGTGGCGGCACGCCGCCCACACCGCAGCGTGCGCTCAGCTCGGCCGTGCACCGTCGGAGCGGGCGCGTGGTGCGTGCATGGTTCGTGTCGAGTTCCCGGTCGCGGATCCGGGCCGTCGGCGCGATCCGCACAACCAGGCCCCGACGGTGAAGGCGATCATCGACGGCCTCGTCGACGCCGCAGTGTGGCCCGACGACACCGACGACCACGTCGTCGTCCTCGACCCCCGCTTCTACAAGCCCGACCAGCCGTTGATGATGGCGAAGGTCGTCGTCAACCTCATCCCGAGAGCAGGAGACCTCCCGACATGAACGCCGACGTGCCGCTGTGACCGTGAAGACCTACCCGCACGGCCGGAACCGGTTCGTCGTCAACAAGTGCCGCTGCGACGTCTGCTGCGAAGCGAACCGCGCCTACGAACGCGACCGCCGCGCCCGCGTCGTCCCGCCGTACGTGTTCGCCCAACCGGCCCGCGACCACATCGCCGCCCTCGCCGCCGCCGGCGTCGGCCTCAAGCAGGTCGCCAAAGCGTCCGGGGTCTCGCATGGCTCCCTGTCGAAGCTCGTCTACGGCACCCGCAACCGTGGCCCGTCGAAGCGGATCCGCCCCGACACGATGTCCAAGATCCTCGCCGTCACCCCCGCCGACATCGCCGACGGCGGGCGAGTCGACGCCGCCCCGTCGTGGGAACTCATCGACGAGATGGTCGCTGTCGGCGTCCCCAAGGCGCAGATCGCCGAGCAGCTCGGCCAACAGGGCCCCGGGCTGCAGCTGTCCCGCACGTCGCTGTCGGCGCGCAACGCCGCCGCCGTCGCTGACCTTCACCGCCGCTGGCGCACCGGCGCCTGGGTGGCCGAACGCCGCACCAAGCACGGCAACCGACCCCTGCCACGCCCCGAACCCGCTGCGACCCCGGTCGAGGTGACACCGACCCGTCAGGCGACAACGTCCGCCGACATCTCCGAACTGCTGCTCGAGCTCGCCGAGATCGTCGAAGAACGCAACGCCCAGCCGTGGCGCGCTCAAGCCGCCTGCCGAAACCGGCCGCCCTGGATGTGGTTCCCCGCCAGGGGTGACCTCGACACGATGCGCCGGGCGCTCAAGGTGTGCCGCTCGTGCACCGTCCGCGCCGAGTGCCGCGCGGCGAACATCGACCGCCCGGACGGCATCTTCGGCGCCCTGACCGCCAAGGCCCGACGAGACATCCGCCGTCAGGACGTCGCATCATGACGATTCAGATGTCGCTGTTCCCGGACGTCGAGCTCGTACCGACCCCGGTGATGCAGCGCCATGCGTCGCTGCTCGTCGGGTGCCGGCACTGCGGAACGCTCGTCTGCGTCCCCTCGACCGGCAAGAACCCGGGCGAACCTCGTACGACCCGCGAACAGCTCGGATCGTGCCCGAGCTGCTCGGCGCGACTGTGGCGGCCGTGTGACCTCGGTGAGGGCCCGTTCAAGCCGCACGACACCTCGCCGCACGTCGTGGCTGGCATCTGCAAGAACCGGACCTGCTCCAGGCCGTCGAAGCGCGCTTACTGCTCTGACCGATGCAAGGACAAGGCCGTCGCTCGGGATCACCGGTCCGCCCTGCCTGACATTCGTGTCGGAATGGACGTCGAGCGGGCGCTGCTCGACATGGCCGCGCTCACCGGCCGCTCGCTCCGTGAGTTCGTGCACGACCTCGTCACCGAAGAGGCGCTCCGATGACAGTCGATCCGCGGTTGTCGCTCGAGCGCTGCCGGGTTGGTGGTTGGCGTCAGCGTTGGACGGCGAAGTTCGAGGTCGTCCCGTCCGTGTGGGTGGTCGGGCACGGGTTCACGAAGCGGGGCGCGGTGCGTGCTCTTCGTCGGAGGCAGGCGTCGTGACCGTCCCTCAGATGCTGCTCCCGGTCGGGGTCGACTGCGATTGCGGACACCCGATGGTCTGGTACGCCGGCGAGCGGCGCTGCTCGGTCGGTGGCCGCCATCTCCCGCCTCCGGTGATCCAGGAGCTCCACCCGTCACCCGATCGGCTGCTCGGCCAGTTGGTGCGCCGGGATCTGTCGGCCCCGCTGGCTGCCGTTGTCGACGAGCTCGACGCTATGCCGATGCCAGCCAACATCAAGCGCACCCGACGTGACGACTACCGGCGGAAGGCGGTCGGGTGAGTCGTGACTGTCACCGATCTCGCGAGGTCGGCCGATGAGCTGGATGCGTGTCGATGATGACCTCATCGACCACCCGAAGTGGATCGCGATCATGACGCACGCCCGCGCCGTCACGAAAGACCGTGCGGCGGCGCGGCAGCTCGCCGGCGATGCCGTGCTCGTCTGGCTGGGGACGCTGGTATGGGGTTGCCGTGTGAACTGCGACGGGATCGTCCCCGAGGACGCAGCCGCGAAGATCGCACCCCGCGTCTATCTCACCGAGGACGAGTACCTCGACGCCGCGCCGCTGCTCGTGAAGGCCGGTCTGTGGCACAAGCTCCCGAAGAGCCGTGGCGGCCCGGGTTGGGAGATCCACGACTTCGCCGACTACCAGAAGGGCAAAGGTCAGGTGCAGCTCGAGCAGACCCGCGAGGCCCGCAAGAAGGCGCTGTATCGCACCGTGGAGGGCCGCAGGGTGCTCGCCGCCGTGAAGGACCGGGACCGGGACCACTGCCGCTACTGCTGGACCCAGGTGTCGTGGAAAGCACGCCGTGGTGGCCGCGCCGGGACGATCGATCACGTCGACCCGGACGGCCCGAACAGCGTCGAGAACTGCGTCGTGTCGTGCAAGTCGTGCAACTCGGTCAAGGGCGGCCTCACCCCCGAAGAGGCCGAGATGCCGCTGCGTGAGCCGTTCTTCGGCGAGCACATCCCCGACCAACCGGACGAGACCGTTTCTGTTCGCGATCTATTCGCGAACGATTCGCGATCCATTCGCGCAGGGGGGTCGGGTCGGGCCAGGTCGGGCCGGAACGGGTCGGGCGGGGCCGGGTCGGGCGACGAGATCCCCGAAGGGGATCGAGCAGCAGAACCTCCCGCTCCACCCACACCAACCGATGACGAGTTCACAGGAGTAGACGGATGACGCCGCAGGAACAACGGTCGTGGGATCGGCTGTACAACCGGTTCCGGCCCATCGCGTATCGGACGAAGAAGGTCATCATGCGAGCGTTCTGGAGTGACGGTCGCTGGCACGTCGAGGGTGAAGGGTCGAAGTGCAAGCTCGTTCGCCTGATCGATGTCGAGTCGGGTGATTGGCCGTTCGATCGTGAGCAGGTCGAGATCCACGTCGATCTGCTCGGCCGGCTGAAAGGGTGCACGCGCTCCAAGGTCATCGTGATCGAGCAGGGCAGGTCGCACGCTGACCTCGAGCGGATGCTGCGGGTGGACCGGTGAGTGTGTCGCGGTTCGAGGTGCGGTTGATCGAGCTCGAGTCGATGTTGCACGCGTCGGTGCAGCGGGTCGGTCGTGCGGTGCGGAACATGCGACAGGAGATGGGCGGCTACTCGTCGAAGACACCAGGGTCGGGTGACCCGGGTGGCGGCAAGGGTGGCCGACCGACGGTGTTCCTCGACGACCCGGGCGATGACCGTGATCGGGATGCGTTGGCGGTGCCGGTGTCATCGGTCGAGGTGCAAGCCCTCGGCCTCGCCGGCCGTGACGACGCCGCGGTCGCGCTCGCCGAGCTCGAACGTCAGGCCGTCAAGAGCGTGACCGCGACCGGTGACCTGTGTGATGCGATGCACGTCGACCCCGGCCCCAACTGGGGAACGGACGCCCGCCCGGGCGCCGACCGGCAGGTCGTGCTCGCCTACGCCCGGCTGCGCCGCATCCTCGACCCCGAGGTGACGACGATCGCCGACCTCGCCGACATCCGACATCGGCTCGACGCTGTCGAGAACCCGGTCGATCGGGTGTTCCATCTGTGCCAGAACTGGGGCTACGACCCGAAGCGCCCTGCGGTCCCGCGCCAACGTCGTGAGCTCATGGCGGTCGACCTCACCGAGATGTGGTGCGTGTCGCACCTGCGGGTCGGTGAACGCCGCGACCGTGACCGGGGCGAGCTGTGTCAGTGGTGCCGGAAGTTCGAGGCCGCCGAAGGGTTCGTGCCCCCGGTCGAGCTCGTGCAGCTCCACGTCGATCACCGCAAGGTGTACGACCACCAGATCAAACCGTTCCGGCAAGCCCACCGAGACCGCACCCGCAACCGCACCAGGGGCACTCGCCGATGAACGTCCGGAAGGTCTCCGGGTACATCCCGATCAGCGCCGACGCGTTGATTGGCCTCCCGGACGTGCGGGTTGGAGTTCGAGCGGAGACTGGCCGAGCGCACCGATCGGATGCTCCATCCGTGGAACTACCCGGACCGGCCCGCCGCGCCTGCCGACGTGCGGCTATTCCCCGAGTGGATCGAGCGACTGCTGTGAAGTCGCGTCAGGTCGAGCGGCTTCGCGAGGCGGTCGCGCTCAACATTGGCGCACGGCCGACCTTCGTGAAGATCGTCTACGTCCGCCACATCTGGGGTCATCGGATCGACGTCGAGTTCGAGTGGGTCAACGAGCCGAAGCCATGTGTCGTGCACACCAACGCTCGGAACGCTCGCGAAGCGCTCCGTCAGGTGTCGGATTGCAGCGCGTGGGTTCGGCCTGGGCGGCGATTCAACTCCGGCCTCCCGTGGCTGTTCGAGCCCCGGTAGGTGGGTTGCTTGTACCAGGGGTTACACGCGTGTAACTTGTGGGGTGACTATGTAGCGACCGGTCCGCCTCGGCGGCTGGTCGCTTCGTCGTTCTCGGCGCAGGGTGGAGCGGCTCGGTTAGCTCGCCGGATTCATGATCCGGAGGTCGCAGGTTCAAATCCTGCCCCTGCCACTCAGGCCACGGCGGAGGTGGTCCCGATGCCAGCGAAGGGCCCGAACATCTACGACGCCCACTACCGCCGGCGCCGTGCTCGGATGGTGGCGTGGGCGTTGACCCACCCGGACGAGGCCTGCTGCTGGCAGTGCGAGCAGCCGCTCGACACGTGTGGCCCGAACCGCAACGGCCGGCACGCCAACGGCCGCAAGGCGAAGTGGACCGCCGGTCACGTCCGTGACGGCGACCGCAACTCGCCGCTCGAGCTCGAGTGCTCTCCGTGCAATTTCAGCCGTGGCGCTCAGCACGGCAACCAGTCGCGAGGGGAGGGGCGGGTCGGATTTTTCGGGGCCGTCGGCCCCCGGGTAAGACCCCGCCCTCGCCGGTCTCTCTAACTCTGCGATCTGGTCGTTTGCCTGCCGCTGATCGGAGGTCCGATGGGC
>JABDKP010000119.1 GCA_013002175.1 Ilumatobacter sp. | reverse complement strand
GTCGGCGTGCTGGTCGACCTCGCCGCCACGCTCGTGCTGATGTCGCCGGGGATCGTTCTCATGTGGATCGGTCGCGCCTCGCTGCTCGGGCTGGCCGGCCTGATCGCCGCCGCCGCCGGTTTCGGGTACGCCGCCCGCCTCTACGCCCGCAGCATCGCCGCGACCGGCAAGTGGTTCGGCAACCGCGTCACGAACACCGAGGTGGTCGAGTTGACCACGGGCGGCCACATCTCCGTCAACGACGCCGCCATGCGATTCGTCCTGCGGGGCCTGATCTCGCCGGTGCTGATGTTCGGCTTCATCGTCGCGTTTCTCGACCAGCAGCGTCGCAGCTTCCACGACCACGCAGCCGGCAGCATCGTCACCCGCCCGGCACGCGCCACGTGGGTCGTCGGCGACGACTGACCGCGGACGGCGCCTGCGTCCCGCGGCGGCGGGCACAATAGGCTGCCGCGATGCACCGCGACACCGACGTCGACACACCGCTGCGCGTCGCGGTCGCGCCCGTGCCGACCGACGAGGAGGCCGCCGCGATCGTCGCGGCGATGGAGGCGCTCTGGCCTCGCACCACGGCGGCCCCGCCGGACACCGAACCACGTAACACGGCGTGGCGTTTCAGCAGCCGCAACTGGGCCCGCCCACTGCCGGTCCGCCGACTCCGGCCGTGGCGATGAGGTCGCACGACACAGCGCCGCCGCACCGGATTCCGCAGGTGGTGAGCGTGCGCTGATGGACGTCACGACGGTCGCCGACGACCTCGTCGTGATCCACGACGGCACGACCGTCCGGCGACACGACGGCCTCGATGCGGACACCGCGTACGACCTCGACGGCACGACGGTCAGGACACTGCCGCGGCCGTCGGGCGCACTGCGCTGCCGGATCGCGACCGTCAACGACGTCCACTTCGGCGAAGTCGAGGCCGGCCGGGTCGACGACGAGCCGTCGGGGCCGATCCGCCGGGTCCCAGCGGGCAGCGAGCCGTACCCGGAGGTGATGAACCGCGCCG
The DNA here is from genome assembly GCA_013002175.1 of Ilumatobacter sp. Classification (GTDB taxonomy): domain Bacteria; phylum Actinomycetota; class Acidimicrobiia; order Acidimicrobiales; family Ilumatobacteraceae; genus Ilumatobacter_A. Next base: position 43,391 of record JABDKP010000119.1, on the reverse strand, counting down.
CCGTCGAGGAGATCGCGACGATCGACGCCGCCGCCGTGATCGTCAAGGGGGATCTGTCGCTCGACGGTGCACCGCAGGAGTGGGCCGCGTTCGAGGAGTGCTACCGCACGCCGTTCGGCGATCGGCTGCATGTCGTTCGCGGCAACCACGACGCCTACCGCCATCAGGCCGCGTACGCCGGCGACCGCTGGATCGACCTGCCCGGTGTGGCGGTCGCGTTGCTGGACACCGCGATCCCCGGTGCGACGACCGGGCAGCTCCGGCCCGAGCAGATCGAGTGGCTCGACGCTCAGTGCGCGGCGAGCACCGATCCGGTGTTGGTGATGGGCCACCACCAGCAGTGGATCGGGCAGGCGAGCGGACGGCGCAGCGACGACTATTTCGGGCTGCATCCGGACAGCAGCGACGCGTTGGACGCGGTGGTTGCCCGGCGCACGAGCATCCTCGCCTACGCCGCGGGGCACACGCATCGTCACCGTGTCCGGACGATGACCGTGTCCGGTGTGCCGACGATCGAGGTCGGCTGCACGAAGGACTTCCCGGGCACGTGGGCCGAGTACCGCGTGTACGACGGCGGGGTGATGCAGGTCGTCCACCGGATGTCGTCACCGGCCGCGCTGGCGTGGAGCGAGTCGTGTCGGTCGCTCTACAGCGACTTCGGCATCGACTACGAGTCGTACGCGCTCGGCTCGCTGAGCGACCGCTGCTTCAACATCGAGCTCCGCTGAGCTCAGACGGCGAGCAGGCCGACGGCGACGAGCGCGAGGACGAGCCCGGTCAGCTGCTGCCGCCGGATGCGCTCCTTGGTGATCACCCGCGCCAGTACGACGGTCGCCACCGGGTACAGCGCGGCGATCACCGCACCGACCGACAGCAGGCCGACGCGGGTGGACATCACGAAGAAGATCGCCGCAGCCGCGTCGAGCAGCCCTGCGAGGATCACCGGCGGGCGCGAGGCCCGGTCGGGGAGCAGGGCGGTCGCAGTGGCCGAGGCGATCACGACGAAGAGGACGACCGACACGAGGCGTGCACCGACGAGCGGCCAATGCCCCGCCGCCTCGCTGGCGCGGTAGATGAAGACGAAGAACAACCCGAATCCGAGGCCGGAGAACAGCGCCTCGGTGACACCGGGCTGGCGGATGATCGCGCGCCACGAGCGATCGGCCGCCCGCGGAGCCGTCCGGCTCCCCACCGCCTGCATTCGTCGCTCGTGATCCATCGCGTCGAGCAGTGGTGCGCCGCGGTGCAATGCGAAGGCGGCGAGGCCGACGATCGCGACCGCCAGCACGAGGCCGGCGGCGTCGGAGCCGGTGAGTTCCCCGTGGACGAGCAACGCGTCGAGGGCCGGCATCGCGATCGCACCGGCACACAGCCCGGCGACGGCCATCAGCGCGAGCAGCGCGCGACGGAAGGCGACGGTCGCGCCGTGCGGCACCGCAGGGGACTCGATCGTGGGTCGCGCGACGAGCAGGGCCGTGTCCGACCCGCCCGATGCGGCTGGGTGGTGTGGCGGGGGTGGTGGACGAAACGGGCTCGCGCCGTCGGCCGCGACCGGCCCGGTCGCGGCGTCGGAGGTTTCCGGGCCGCCGAGTGACACGAGCACGATCGCAAAGAGCGCAAGCCCGATGCCCGCGATGCCGACGACGGTCACCGGGTCGCCGGTCGCGAGGCCGAACAGGACGGGGATGACGGCGGCGCCGGCGGCGGTGATCGGAGCGACGACCGCCATCGAACCCTTGCCGAGCCCACGGAACAGCAACATCGCCCCGACACCTCCGCCGAGACCGGCGGCGATCCCCCAGCCGATGTCGGCCGTGGTCGGCGTGCCGGCGATGCCCGGTCCGCCCCAGCGGATCGAACCGCCGCCGTCACCGGGGCCGATGGTGGCGACGAGGTCGCCACACATCGTCCAGACGGGACCGAGGTCGACCGCGAACACCAGCAGCACCAGCAGTGCGGCGAAGTGCGTGAGGATGACGACCGAGACCGCCGACGACCGGCGGCTGGCGTAGCCGGCTGCGAAGTCGGATGATCCCCAGCCGATTGCGGCGGCGAGCGCGAAGAGGGCGGACATCGGTGTCTCCTCCCGAGGAGACGGTCAGGCGTCCCCGAGCAGGACGCTCGAATTCTTCTTCGCCGCCTTCGGCTTCGGGCCATTGCGGGTCGTGTCGACCGGGACCTCGGCATGCTCCTTCTTGCCGTCCGCGCCGTTCGGGGCGTGGTCGGGGATTGGCTTCGGCGCCGGCTTGGCGTTGGCCTTCGACGAGGCAACGAGCTGCATCCGACCCTCGTTGTGGTTCGAGGTGAGGATCTTCTCGGCGGCGACGCCGGCCATCCAGTCGAGCTCCCGGAACCGGGCGTCGACCGCGGCCCGTTCGAGCACGGCGGACTCGATGATCCGACCGGGCGAATAGCGGTGGAACTCGCTGTTGAAGTGGCCGTCGAAGACGCGGTAGGCGTCGTCGTCGATGATGCCGATCACGAACCCGGCGATCTCGCCGTCGATCAACATCGTCGAGATCTCGATCTGCCCGGACGCCCCGTGGGCGAGCACGAGTCGCTTCCACAACTCGTTCACCTTCGGGTCGTCGAGGTCGCTCTCGCGGCCCGTGTCGTGGTCGCGCTCGACGTGGATCTCCTCGATCCGCGGGAGCACCTCCATGATCTCGAACTCGGACCGGGCGATCTTCATCTCGACGCGGTGGCCGTCGGTCGCGAGGCGGTTCCACGCCTTCTTGATCTGGCGGCGCATGTTGCGTGACAGGAAGTCGTTCAGCGACGAGTCGTCGTCGAAGATCACCTGCGGCACCCACAGGTCGGGGGTCATCTCGGCGTTCGACAGCTGCTGCGCGAGCAGCTTCGTGACCGGGTCGCCCTCGGGCAGCTGCTGGAAGTGCAGCGTCCACTTGCCGAACTGGCTCAGCCGGTCCTTGATGCCCTTCGTCAGCAGTTTCGAGGCCCGCTCGCTGCGGGACGGGAAGCGGGTGCAGGCGATCGTGCCGTGACCCATGGCGACGATGTCGTGGCCGCCGAAGCCGTCTTCCTTGTGGGCCAGCAGTGCAGCCGCTTCGACGCGTCCCGTCGTCCGCTCACGGACGAGGACCGTCATCGGCTCCCACTCTTCGTAGACCGATGCCCACGTCTCCATCCAGCGCGTGCGGGCCATCACCGGCACACCGAGTTCGGAGTGCAGGCTGCCGAGCTGCGGGACGACATCGCGGGTCGACTCGAGGCCGTCGAGGATCTCGACGTCGAGCGGGGCGTGGCGGCGGGCCTTCGCGTTCTTCGCCGCGGTGACGAGCTTCTCGTCGATCGCGCCGGCGGACATCGGGCGGGAGAAGTAGTAGCCCTGCCCGTACGTGCAGTTCAGCCCGCTCAGCTGGAGTTTCTGGTCCTCGGTCTCGATGCCCTCGGCGACCGTCGCAACCTCGAGGCTGTGCGCGAGGTCGATCACCGCTCGCACGAGCGCCACCGATGTCGGCGACGTCTCCATCTCGGCGACGAACGACTTGTCGATCTTGATCGTGTCGACCGGGAAGCGGCGCAGGTACGACAGCGATGAGTAGCCGGTGCCGAAGTCGTCGATGGCGATCTTCACCTTCATCGCCTTCAGCTGGTCGAGCGCCCGCGACCCGCGATCGGTCTCTTCGATCAGCATGCTCTCGGTGATCTCCAGCGTCAGTGCCTGCGGCTCGAGCCCGGACACCGAGAGCGCGTCGGCGACGTCCTCGAGCAGCTTCGGGTCGTGCAGCTGGCGCACCGACAGGTTGACGGCGACGCCCTTCGGCGCGGTGTCCGGGTGCTCCTTGCGCCAGCGCATCACCTGGTTGCACGCCTCGCGCAGGACCCAGCGTCCGATCGGGACGATCTGGCCGGTCTGTTCGGCGAGGTTGATGAACCGGTCGGGCAGCACGTAACCGCGGGTGGGGTGGTTCCAGCGGATCAGGGCTTCGACGCTGCGCACCTTCTCGGTGTTCATGTCGACGATCGGCTGGTAGTTCAGTTCGAACTGGCCACGCTCGAGGGCGACCTGGAGGTCGGTCTTGAGGTCGAGACGCTCGATCGCCTCGAGGTGCATGCCCTGCTCGAAGAACTCGAACCGGCCCTTGCCCTTGCTCTTCGCGCGGTACATCGCGACGTCGGCGGCGCGCAGGATCGTCTCGGCCCGCTCGATGTTGGAGCGGCGCTCGACGGCGATGCCGACGCTGGCCGAGATCATGATCTCGCGGTCGTCGATGATCACCGGGTCTTCCAGGCTGTCCTGAACGCGCTGGGCGACGGCGACGGCGTCCTGGCGGTCGACCGCGCTCTCCAGCAGCACGGCGAACTCGTCACCGCTGAGGCGGGCGACGACGTCGTTGGTGCGCACGCAGTCTTCCAGGCGGGCCGCGACGGCGACGAGCAGCTCGTCGCCGACGTGGTGGCCGAGGCTGTCATTGATGAACTTGAAGTCGTCGAGGTCGACGAACAGCACCGAGACGACGCCGTCCTTGCGCTGGTTGACGAAGCTCTCGACGCGCTCGCCGAACAGCACACGGTTGGCGAGCCCGGTGAGGGCATCGTGGCGGGCGTCGTGACGGGCCTGCTTCTCCTTGTGCTGGACGACCGACATCAGGCCCATCAGCCGGACGAGCACGAGGCTGAACATGATCATCGAGGCGACGGTCGTCAGCAGCTTGTCGAACGGCTCACCCCACAGCAGGTCGATCAGCGGCACTGCGGTCACCACGAGGAAGAGCAGGCCGAGGCGCGGTTTGGTGATCGTCGCGAGGTTGGAGTCGCGTGCTGCGAGGTTGTCGCCCATCGACGGGTGCAGCGCACCGGTGGCGATCAGGACGTAGAAGCCGAGCCAGAATGCGTCGGCCGGTCCGCCGGTCGTGAACGTGCCGGCGATACCGAGCACGCCGTAGAGCGTGTCGGCGACGAGCAGGCTGAGCAGCGCGATCGTCATGAAGACGAACGTCCGCTGCTTCAGGTGCACGGCGGCCATCAGCCGGGCGGCCACCGCGACGAGCGCGACGTCCATGACCGGGTAGGCGATCGAGATGAGACGTTCGAGGAGCGTGACGTCGGCGTCGGTGATGTAGGTGTCCATCACGAGGATGCCGAGCACGGCAAACGTCGCGACGGCCACGAGTGTGGCGTCGATCAGGCCGGCCATGTCGCGGCCCGGTGAGACGGTGCGCAGCAGGCTGAGCATCCCGAGGATCATCACCGGGTACATGCCGAGGTAGAAGGCGTCGGCGATCGACGGGAACGGCGGCTCGTTGTGGATGATCTCGAGGACGTAGTAGACGATGTCGGCGGTGAGGAACGACGCGAGCGAACCGGCGATCAGGTACCACGCCTTCTTGTTGGTCGGCTGGTTGCGCCAGATCCCGAACAGGACGGCGATCACCGCCGACAGTCCAATACCGTTGTACAGCACCAGCTTCGACAGGCTCGTCGTCTCGACGAGGAAGTAGGTCGCCGCGACGGCGACCGCCAGCGTCAGATAGATCTTCCAGACGTTCGCCCTCATACATGAGCTTTCGGGCGCCTGAACGCCCTTCTTGAGAAGAAGTTGTCGAGTTCAACGACGAAATTCCCGCTCGACCACTCCGTGCGGTGCGCGCCCACCGGTGGTGGCCGGTCCGTGCGTCGAGCAGGAGGATTGCCCCGCGCCGGTCGGTCGGTTACGGTCCCGCTCGATGGCGACAGCGAAGTTCGGGCGGGCGCGGCGCGTCGTGTCGGCGTGTGGGCTGGCGGCCGCCGTGATCGGCATCACGGCATGTGGGTCGGCCGACGGCGCCGACACCGACACCCCCGAGGTGACCCGCACGATCGAGATCATCGCCACCGAGTACGTGTTCACCGGCGATCCCGAGACGACGATCGCCACCGGCGACACGGTGCGGTTCGTGGTCCGCAACGAGGGCGGGCTCGTCCACGAACTGCAACTGCTCGACACCGACGCCCGGCTGATCGACCGCACCGAACGCCTCGACCCCGGCGAGGTCGGCGAGATCACCGTCACGTTCGACTCGCCCGGTGTGTACCAGGTGATCTGCGACGTCGACGATCACCTGTCGCGCGGGCAGCAGGCCAGCTTCAGCGTCGACGGATGACGTCGGCGGGCATCCCGCCGGCCCGCAACTCCTCGATCTGCGTCGCGATGATCGGCGCGCCGGTCACGGGGTCGGATCGTCCGGCGATGTGGGGCGTGACGATCACGTCGGGCCGCGACCACAGCGGCGAGTCGGCAGGCAGGGGTTCGACCTCGAAGACGTCGAGGACGGCGGCTCGCAGCTCGCCGTCGAGCGCATCGAGCAAGGCGGCCGTGTCGACGGTTGGCCCTCGGCCGACGTTGATCACCACGCCGTCGCCGAGCGCGGCGAACTCGTCCGCCCCGAGCAGCCCGACGGTGTTTGGGGAAAGCGGCACGAGATCGACGACGACGTCGACGTCGCGCAGGAACTGGTGCAGCGGCCGGTCGTGCGACGAACGCGACCAGCCGAGCGTCACGAAGCCGTGCGCCGCGCACGTGTCGAGCACCACCTGCCCGATCGCCCCGGCGCCGAGCACGCCGACGACGTGGTCACGCGGAAATCGCGCCGGCAGATCGCTGTCCCACGTCGCGGTGTGGCGGGCGGCGGCGAAGCGATCGAAGTCACGCTGGAAGTGCACGACCCAGCTCAGCACGTACAGGGCGATGTCGGCGGCCATCGCGGGGTCGACCAGGCGGACGACCGGCACGTCGGGCAGCGCGTCGAGGTCGAGGTGGTCGAATCCGGCGCCGATCAGCAGGATCGCCCGCAACCGCGTGTACGGAGTGAAGTCCTGGGGCGGGTGCCAGACCACCAGGTATTCGACGGCAGCGGGGTCGACGCCGTCGTCCGCGGTTGCGATCTCGGTGTCCGGCAGTGCGGCGCGCAGCTCCGCGGCCCAGGCCGACGATCCGAGGCGGGTGTCGACGAGGACGGTCATCGCCGCATCCTACGAGCGCAGCGAGATCACCGTCAGCGCCGTCGCCGGTTGTTGCTCTGCCTCGGGCAGCGGTGTGATCTCCCGACGAGTGCCGACCACCTGGATCAGCTGCGGCGGGCCGTCGGTCGGTGTGACGACGCCCTTCGCCCGCACGACACCGTCGAAGCGAGCGAGCGCGTCGTCGACCGCCGCCGCCACGTCGTGCAGCCGCAGATCGCCCGGAAGCGGGACCATACGGACGTCGTGGGCGTCGAACAGGGTCGGGGCGGGCACGTCGGCGACGCCGCCCGGCCGGCGACCGCCGAGCGAGAGCAGCGACCCGATTGCGAGCGATCCGGTGCGCGCCGACTCGACGACCGGGGTGCCCGGCGCGATCTCGGCCACCCGGCGGCGGGCGTCGGCGATGCGTGCGTCATCGGCCAGGTCGATCTTGGACAGCACGATCAGGTCGGCCGCCGTCAATTGCGACTCGATCGCCGTGCGCACGGGGTCCGGTGCGGCGAGCAGTTGGTCGGCCGCGGCGATGATCACGACGCCGTCGAGGACGAAGCCGGCGGTGCTGCCCCACGGCACGACCCGCTCGGGCTCGGCCAGACCGCTGAGTTCGACGACGACGTGATCCGGGGGCTCGGGCCGCGACCGGAGCTGGTCGAACGCCGCCCCGAAGCCGTCGATCAGGCTGCAGCAGACGCAGCCGTCGGTCAACTCGATCGTGTCACCGCGCCGCCGACCGACGAGGGCTGCGTCGACGTTGATCGTGCCGACGTCGTTCACGAGCACGGCGATCGGACGGTCGACGTGGGCGAGCAGCGCATTGATCGCCGTCGTCTTGCCGGCGCCGAGGTAGCCGCCGACGAACGTGATCGGGACCCGCCGCCCGTCCCACGGCAGGAACTCGGGCTCCTGATACGGCATCGATCAGAGGCTAACGGCCGGGCCCCGGCCGGGGTCCGCGAACTGTGTGACACCCCATGGGCATCATGGGCACCATGTTGTTCGTTGTCATTCTGCTGGCAGTCGTGCTCGCCGCCGTCGCCGCGGCAGCCGCCTACCTGCTCGCCGAGCGCCGGGCCGACCAGCGCAACGCAACGCTGCTCGCCGACGAGCTCGACCAGCAGGCGCTGTCGCACGAGTCGCTGCAGGTGTCCGTCGCTGCCGCGGTCGAGGCTGCGGTGGCGGAGGTGCGCGGCCTCGCCAGCGCCGAGCGTGACGCCGCGGTTGCTGCCGCCTTGCAGCAGAGCGCGGTGCTCCAGCGCGAGCAGCTCGGCGCCACGGCACAGCAGGTCCAGCAACATGCGAGCGCGGATCTCGCCTCCAAGAAGGACGTCATCGACTCCCGGCTCGACCAGGTCCACGCGGAGATGCGCGGCGAGCTGACGAAGCTCACCGACATGGTCAACGCCCTGGGCCGCACGAATGCGGAGAAGTTCGGGCAGGTCGAGACGTCGCTGCGGGCCCACGCGGAGGTGGCCGGCACGCTCGCGGAGTCCACGCAGTCGCTGCGAGCCGCGCTGTCCAATCCGCAGGCCCGCGGCCAGTGGGGCGAGCGGATGGCCGACGACGTGTTGCGCCTCGCCGGCTTCATCGAGAACGTCAACTACACCCGGCAGACCCAGATCGACGGTGCGAGCGGCCGTCCCGACTACACGTTCAACATGCCGAAGGGTCATGCGCTGTACATGGACGTGAAGTTCCCGATGGCCGCGTACCTGCGCTACCTCGAAGCGGGCACCGACGCCGAGCGCGAGACCCACCTCAAGAACTTCCTGCGCGATGTGCGGATGCGGGTGAAAGAGCTCGCCAAGCGCGACTACGGCACGGTCGGCAACCAGCAGGCGGTCGACTACGTACTGCTGTTCATCCCCAACGAGCAGCTCACCGGGTTCATCCACGAGCACGACCCGGGCCTGCTCGACGACGCGATGGGTCAGCAGGTCGTCATGTGCTCGCCGCTCACGCTGTTCGCGTTCGTCGGCGTCATCCGGCAGGCGTTCGACAACTTCATGATCGAGCAGACCAGCGACGAGATCCTCCAGCTGATCGGCAAGTTCGGTACGCAGTGGACGAAATACGCCGAACAGGTCGACAAGGTGAAGAAGCGGTTCGAGGGCGTCGAGCGCGAGTTCGAGGCACTGGCCGGCACGCGGCGCCGCGCGCTGGAGCGTCCGCTGCGAGAACTGGACGGCATCCGCCAGGAGCGCAACCTGCCGGTCGACGGCGAGCTGTTCGCGCTGGCCAAGGACGCCGACGACGCCGAGACCCCCGCCGAAGGCACCGTCCGCCAACTCGGCGCCTGACCCGACCCCGGGCGGCGCGGCCGGCCGAGGCCGGGGCGGCCCGGTGGCCCGCCCACCACGTTCTGTGGACGGATCGTTGCGGAAACCGCATCACAACGTCCCCAGAACCGGACCGGCACCGGCGGCCGGGCCTGACTTCGGGTCCCGGCGAGACCGGCAGGCGCCCGTGACCGGGCGCGCCTGATTGAATCGAGTGCCGTGAGCCAACCAGCGTTCGACTTCGGCGACGACGTGCCCGCCGACTTCGCCGACCCGACGTACACGGTCGGCGAGCTGGCGACCGCGATCAACGAGCAACTGCGGCGCGGGTTCGGCGACGGCGTCTGGGTGCGGGGCGAGATCAGCGGCCTCCAGCAGCGGGGCCCCCACACCTACTTCTCGCTGGTCGAGGACGACGACGGCGGCAAGGCCGTGCTCAACGTGCAGCTGTTCGCGCCGACGAAGGCCCGCTTGGCACCGATGCTGCGCAAGTTTCGGCTCGAGTTGCGCAACGGGATGAAGGTGCGGATCCACGGCCACCTCGACTTCTGGGCCCAGGGCGGCCGGCTCGGGCTGAAGATGGCCAGCCTCGACCCGAAGTACACGATCGGCGCGATCGCGCAGTCGCGCGACGAGATCATGCGGCGGCTCGTCGCGGAGGGCCTGCTCGACACGAACAAGGCGCTGTCGCTGTCGCCGATCCCGCTGCGAATCGGCGTCGTGACGTCCGTCGGCACGGCGGCGTGGCACGACTTCCGCACCGAGATCGAGCACAGCGGCGTCGGGTTCAACCTGACTGTCGCGGACACGCGCGTCCAGGGCGACCTCGCCGAGAACATGGTCACGAAGGCGATCCACGGGCTGGGCCTGCACGGTGGCCTCGACGCGATCGTGGTCATCCGAGGCGGCGGCGCACGCAACGAACTGGCGGTCTTCGACTCCGAGAAGATCGCCAGGATCATCGCCGCGTCGCCGGTGCCCGTACTGACGGGCCTCGGCCACGAGGTCGACCGCAGTGTCGCCGACGAGGTGGCCCACACCGCGCTGAAGACGCCCACCGCGTGCGCGGGCGAGCTGATCGCCCGGGCGACGCAGTATGCGGCCGACACCGAGCAGCGGTTTGCGGCGATCTGCCGCCGGTCGTCCACCGTGCTCGCCGAATCCGGCACCGAACTGTCCGACACCGCGCACCGCATTGCCCGCCGCACGCACGCCGCGATCGAACGGTCCGACGAGCGTCTGCGGATGCGCATCGACCGCCTCGGGCGGGACGCGCCACGCGTGCTCGCCCGGTCGACCGAGCATCTCGACCGGGCCGCGCAGCGTCTGCGCGCTCGACCGGCCGCGCTGCTGGCCCAGTCGGTGCAGCAGCTCGACGTGCTCGGCGCGCGGATCGGTGCGCTCGATCCGGCGGTGCAACTCGCCCGCGGCTGGACGATCACCCGCAACGCCGACGGCACGATCGTGCGCAGGACCGCCGACGTGGCGGCCGGCGACGCGCTCGCCACCGAACTCCTCGACGGGTCGATCACCAGCGTCGTCTCCGACGTCACTGCCGCCCCGCAACCATCCAGTACGACCGAGCAGAAGGACTGATCCGATGGCTGATTCGCCAGACACACCCGGGTATGCGGCGGCGCTCGCCGAGCTCGATGCGATCCTCCGCGAGTTGGAGGGTTCCGACGTCGACGTCGACCACCTCGCCGAGCGCGTCGCACGGGCCGCGGAGCTGATCGCGCTCTGCCGGGAGAAGATCACCAACGCGCAGGTCAAGATCGAGCAGGTCACCTCCGAACTCGACGGCTGAGCGGCGCCGAGGCGATCAATCCGGAGTACCACTACCCTCGGGCACCATGTCAGGCTCGCCTCCCGCCTCGCTGCGCGCGCTCGCCGCGCGGGTCGATGCACGGTTGGACGCATTCCTGGCGGCCGAACGCGATCGGTGGGCCGCGTTCGACGCCGAGTTGGCCCACCCGATCGACGAGATCCGGCGGCTCGTGCTGTCGGGCGGGAAGCGGCTGCGTCCCGCGTTCTGCCACTGGGGCTACGTCGGCGCGGGCGGCGGTGACGACGACCCGGTCGACGTCGACGCCGGGGCCGCATTCGAGCTGATGCACGCCTTCGCGTTGTTTCACGACGACGTGATGGACGACGCCGGATCGCGCCGGGGCCAGCCGACGACGCACACGGTCGCGGCCGACCAGCACGACCGCGACGGCTGGGCGGGCGAGTCACGACGATTCGGTGAGGGGGTGGCGATCCTCGTCGGCGACCTCGCATTCGTCTATGCGGACCGGCTGCTGCACGAGGCGTCGCCGGCCGCGTCGGCGATCTGGGACGAGTTGCGGATCGAGCTGAACATCGGCCAGTACCTCGACATCCTCGGCGGGGTGCAGCGGACGCGTGACGTCGCCACGGCGGAGCGGATCTGCCGATACAAGTCCGGCAAGTACACGATCGAGCGGCCGCTTCATCTCGGGGCCGCGCTGGCTGCGCCGCACCGGACGCCCGAACTGCTCCCCCACCTCAGCAACTACGGGCTCCCGCTCGGGGACGCGTTCCAGATGCGCGACGACGTGATGGGCGCGTTCGGCGAGGAGGCGCTGACCGGCAAGCCGGTCGGTGGCGACCTGATCGAGGGCAAGCCGACGCCGCTGCTGGCACGGGCCGCCCGGCGCGCGAACGACGCACAGCTCGCGGTGCTCGACCTGGTCGGCGATCCGGGCATGGACGCGGCCACCGTCACCCGGGTGCAGGACGTCATCGTCGAGACCGGCGCGCTCGACGAACTGGAGGCACACATCACCGAGCTCACCGAGACCGCCATCGCGTCGCTCGATGCGGCACCGATCGCCGACCACGTCAAGATCGAACTCGCGGAGCTGGCGACGTACGTCAGTCGCCGCACGACCTGACTCGGGCATCGTGCACGTCGTCGTCATCGGAGCCGGCCTGGGCGGTCTGTCTGCGGCCGCTCACCTCGCCGGCGCGGGCCACGACGTGACGATCGTCGAGCGCGAGGCGATGCCCGGCGGGCGAGCCGGGATGGTGATCGAGCAGGGCTTCCGTCTCGACAACGGGCCGACCGTCCTGACGATGCCGAACCTGCTGGAGAACGCGTTCCGAGCGTGCGGCGCATCGATGTCCGACCACCTGACGATCAAGCCGGTCGATCCGATGTACCGGGCGGTGTACGCCGACGGGTCGACCCTGTTCGTCCGTCATGGCCGGGAGGCGATGACCGAGGAGATCGCCGGGTTCTCCGGCGACCACGACGCCGAGGCGTTCGGCCGGTTCTGTGACTGGCTGGCGAAGCTGTACCGGGCTGAGATGGGTTCGTTCATCGACGCCAACTTCGACTCGCCACTCGACCTGCTCAAGCCGTGGCGGGCGGGGCTGGAGTTGGTGCGGCTCGGCGGATTCGGACGGCTCGGCAAGAAGGTCGCCTCGTTCTTCGACGACGAACGGCTGCAGCGGATCTTCAGCTTCCAGTCGATGTATGCAGGTCTTGCGCCGTACGAGGCGCTGGCGCTGTACGCCGTCATCACGTACATGGATTCGGTCGAGGGCGTGTTCGTGCCCGAGGGCGGGATGCACATGATGGCCGCCGGCCTCGCCGAGGCGGTCGAGCAGGCCGGCGTGACGATCCGCTACGAGGCGCCGGTGTCGCAGATCGTGCGGTTCGCCGACGGCTCGGTGCGGGGTGTGCGCCTGGGCGAGGCGGGCGCCGAGGGCGCGGAGCTGCTGGCGGCGGATGCCGTCGTCTGCAACCCCGACCTGCCGGTTGCGTATCGCGAACTGCTCGACGGCGTCGACATGCCGCGCGCTGCAGCGAAGGGGAAGTACTCGCCGTCATGCCTGCTGTGGATCGCCGGCGTGAACGGTCTGCCCCCGGCGGAGGCCACGCACCACAACATCCACTTCGGCGCCGACTGGGACGGCTCGTTCAAGGCGCTGATCGAGGACGGCGTACGGATGCCGGATCCGTCGATCCTCGTCACGCTGCACAGCCTCGACGACCGCTCGCTCGCACCGGACGGCTGTTCGAGCATCTATGTGCTCGAGCCGACGCCGAACCTCAGCGGAACGATCGACTGGTCCCGCGAGCGCGATCGCATCGTCGGCGATCTGCAGCGCCGGACTGCGGCGCTCGGCTATCCCACCGACGTCGTCGTCGACCGGGTCTACGACCCGCAGGACTGGGAGCGGATGGGGATGGAGCAGGGCACGCCGTTCGCGCTGGCGCACACGTTCTTCCAGACCGGCCCGTTCCGCCCCAACAACGTCACCAAGCAGGTGCCCGGGCTGGTGTTCACCGGGTCGTCGACGTTGCCGGGCGTCGGTGTGCCGATGGTGCTCGTCTCCGGCAAGCTCGCCGCCGCCCGAGTCATGCAGTACGGCGATGCATCTGGTGCCAGGCATCAGATGTGACACCCGGTGCGCGTACGCTCGCCCGTGATGCGACTGCCTCTCCGACGCCGTACGCCGCCGCTGCCGACGACGCAGCTGCTGCCGATCGGACCGGTGACGCTGGACGAGAGCTACGCGCTGTGCCGCGACTTCAACAAGCGGCACGGCACGACGTACTACTGGTCGACGAAAGTGCTGCCGGCGGTCAAGCGCCATCACGTCCACGCGTTGTACGCGTTCGCCCGGTACGCGGACGACATCGTCGACGAGATCCCCGCGCAGGGTGGCCGCGACGTGCCGACCGAGGTGCGGGCTGCGGCGCTGTGCGACTTCGGTGAGCGGTTCCATGCGGACCTCGAGGCGGGGCGGTCCGACGACCCGATCCTGAAGGCGGTCGTGCACACGGTGCGGGCGTTCGACATCGATGTCGGCGCGTTCGGGCGCTTCCTCCGGTCGATGACGATGGATCTGACCGTCGAGTCGTACGACACGTGGGACGACCTGCTCGGCTACATGGACGGCTCGGCGGCGGTGATCGGCGAGATGATGCTGCCGATCCTGGAACCGTCCGACTACGACGTCGCGCTGCCGCACGCCCGCGACCTCGGCAACGCGTTCCAGCTGACGAACTTCCTGCGCGACATCGGTGAGGATCTCGACCGCGGCCGCCAGTACATCCCGCTCGAGGACAGCCGGAACTTCGACGTCGATCTCACTGCCCGCGCGGTGTCGCCGGAGTTCGTCGCGCTGATGCGCTTCGAGATCGACCGCTGCCGCGAGCTGTACCGCTCGGCCGAGGTTGGGATCTCGATGCTGCCGGACCGGTCGGCGAAATGCGTGCGGGCCGCGCACACGCTGTACGGCCGGATCCTCGACAAGATCGAGGCGCAGGACTACGACGTGTTCGGGTCGCGAGCGACCGTCTCCACACGGGAGAAGGCGACGATGGTCGCGTCGTTGATCCGCTGATGGGGCGGCTCGGCCCCACGGACCGCATCGCCGGGCTGGCGGCGATCGTGACGGTCGCCGGGATGATCGCGACGCCGCTGCAACCGCGGGGCGGCCACGCCCGCCGGGTGCTGTCGAACGTCGTGGTGTCGGGCCTGTTCGCAGTGACGACGGCCAACGCCGCCCGCCGCTGGGGATCGAAGCGGGCGCTGACCGCAGCCGGCACGATCGCCGCGGCGACCACCGCGGTCGAGCGCGTCGGCACGGCGACCGGCGTCCCGTTCGGGCGGTATGCGTACACCAGGGCGTTGCAGCCGCAGGTCGCGCACGTGCCACTGATCGTGCCGTTGGCGTGGTTCGCGATGGCGCTGCCGGCGCGGGACACGGCGCACGCCACGCTCGGCGCGTCGTCGACGCGTGCGACCCGAGCGGTGCTCGGCTCGGCCGCGCTGACGGCGTGGGACCTGTTCCTCGATCCACAGATGGTCGGCGAGGGGTATTGGGCGTGGGCTCGCCGGGGCGTCTACCGCGGCATCCCCCTCACCAACTTCCTCGGCTGGTTCGCCACCGGCCTCGCCGTGATGTCCGCCCTCGACACCCTCCTCCCCGTCAAAGTTGTGCCTGGCACAACTGCGACTCCGACCCACGACATCAGGTCGGTTGGGACCTATGCGTACATGGGCGTGATGGAGACGGTCGGGTTCGCCCGGTACTTCCGTGACCCGCTCGTCGCGATCGTCGGCGGGGTGGCGATGCTGCCGCTGGCCGCCACCGCGGTCGTCCGGACGGTGACGGGACGATGACCGGGCACCGGGTCGCGATCGTCGGCGGCGGGATCGGCGGCCTCGCCGCGGCGATCCGGCTGCGACATGCGGGCCACGACGTGACGATCTACGAACGCAACGAGCGGGTCGGCGGCAAGGTCGCGACGTACGAGCGCGACGGATTCACGTTCGACATCGGGCCGTCGCTGCTGACGATGCCGCACATCTTCGACGAGGTGTTCCACCTCGCAGGCACGACGTTGGCCGACGAGGTCGAGCTCGTCCGGCTCGACCCCCAGTTCCGCTACTCGTGGCGTGACGGTGCCAGGCTGACCGTGCGCGACGACACCGACGCGACCGCGGCCGCATTCGAGGCATTCCGTCCGGGCGCCGGGTCGGCGTGGCGCGAGTTCGACGCCCACGGCGCCGAGATCTGGAAAGTCGCGCAACGGACGTTCTTCGCCGGACCGATGACCGGACCGATGACCGGCCCGCTCACCGTGCTGCGGCGGATGAACTCGCCGCGCGACCTGTTGCGCATCGACGCACTGCGCTCGCTGAACGACGCCGCCCGCGACTCCTTCGACGACGACCACCTCCGCCAGTGGGTGGGCCGATATGCGACCTACTCGGGGTCGTCACCGCGGCACGTGCCGGCGACGATGGCATGCATCCCGCACATCGAGGCCGAGTACGGCTGCTGGTATCCGATCGGTGGGCTCGGCACGTTGCGGGACGCGTTCGAGCGGGTGGCAAGGGGGCTCGGCGTCGACATCCGCACGTCGACCGACGTCGTCGAGGTGATCGCGGACTCCAAGTCAGTCGCCGGCATTCAGCTCGCCGACGGCGAGATCGTCGACGCCGACATCGTGATCGCCAACGTCGACGCCGAGCACCTCTACACCGATCTGCTCCCCGACGACGGCGCGCTTCGCCGGGTCCGCCGTGCCGATCGCTCGACGAGCGGGTTCGTGCTGTGCGTCGGCGTGCGGGGTCGCACACCGGGCATCGGTCACCACAACGTCTGGTTCTCCGACGACTACTACCAGGAGTTCCGGGCGCTCGACGCCGGCCAGCTCGCCGACGACCCGACGATCTACGGCTGCGTCTCGGCCGTCACCGACTCGAGCCAGGCGCCCGACGGCGACGAGAACTGGTTCCTGCTGGTCAACACACCGTCGGGCATCGACATCGACACCGAGCGATACCGCGACGTGGTGCTGGCGCGTCTGGCCGACCACGGCGTCGACCTGCGTGAGCGGATGACGTTCGCCGCACGGATGACGCCGACCGACATCGAGGAGTTGTACCGCTCGCCGGGCGGCGCGATCTACGGCACGTCGTCGAACGGTGTCCGGGCGGCGTTCGCCCGGCCGGCCAACCGGGGTGCCCGCGCCGGGCTGTACCTCGTCGGCGGGTCGAGCCATCCGGGCGGCGGACTGCCATTGGTGACGACGAGCGCGGCGATCGTCGCCGAGATGGTCGCTCAGGATCTCGCCTGATGGGCGCACTACGCCGGCTCGGGCGGCTCGGTCTGTGTGCGGCGCGCCTCGGCGCAGCCGGCGTCGCCGTCGGCCGACTGGCACGTGCGGCGCACACCGCGGCGCCGGTGCGCCCGACCGTGACACCGCCGCACCCGATCTCGGTGGTGATCCCGGCGCGGGACGAGGCGGACCGGATGGGCCCACTCCTGGCCGCCATCGTGGACGCACCCGGTGTCGCCGAGGTGATCGTCGTCGACGACCGGTCGAGCGACGGCACCGCCGAGTTGGCGCAGACAGCGGGCGCCCGCGTCATCAGCGGCGCCGAACTCCCGGACGGCTGGGCCGGCAAGGCGTGGGCGCTGCACCAGGGAATCGCGGCGGCGACGTCGGAGTGGGTGGTGACGCTGGATGCGGACACCCGTCCGGACCTGCGCCTGCCGAGCGCGCTCGTGGCCCGCGCGATCGGCGAGCGACTGGACCTGCTGACGGTCGGCGGGCGGTTCGACTGTCCCACGCCGCCCGCCCGCTGGCTGCATGCGGCGATGCTGACGACACTCGTCTACCGGTTCGGCCCACCCGGCATTGCGACGCGACCGGATCGGATGATGGCCAACGGTCAGTGCATGACGCTGCACCGCGGCCGGTTCCTCGACGCAGGCGGGATGGAGCTCGTGCGGGACGAGGTGGTCGAGGACATCGCGCTGGCACGCCGCATCGCCGCCGAGGGCGGGGCGGTCGGTTTCCTCGACGCGAGCGAGCTGCTGACGGTGAGGATGTTCGAGACCGTCGAAGACACGTGGCGAGGGTGGGGCCGCTCGCTCGCTCTCCCCGGCGTGGAGTTGCGCCGACGGCAACTGCGCGACCTCGTCGTCGTCGTGCTGGCCCAGGCGCTCCCGCTCCCCCGGCTGCTGCTGCGGCGCGGTGACGTGCTCGATGTCGTGCTGCTCGCCGCCCGGCTCGGCACGCTCGCCGGCACCCGCTCCGCGTACACGCGCCACGACACGGCGTACTGGGCGAGCCCACTCGCGGACGTCCCTGCGGCTGTCGCAATCGCGCTCGGCATCCGACGTGGGTCGGCGCAGGTCTGGCGGGGTCGGACCTACCGCTGACCGAGCGTTACACGCCGGTCGGAAAGCGTGGCCTGGGCGAACCGCAGCCCGATCAACGTCATCAGCGCACCGGTCGCCGCCGTGCGGAACGGACCGTCGACGACGAGTTGGATCAGCGGCAGCGCGATCATCCCCGCGCGTGCCGCGTGCGCGAACGACCGCGTCACCGCGAAGACGACGAGCAGCACGCCGACGGCGAGCGCGACTGCCACCGGGGCGAACACCGCCGCGCCGCCGACGAACGTGAGGACGCTGCGTCCACCACGGAACCGGGCGAACACCGGGAACGCGTGCCCGACCATCGCTGCGCCGGCCGCGACGACCGGGATGCCCCACACGCCGTCATCGGCGAGCGCCAACCCGACGCCGCCCGCAGCGACGCCCTTGGCGACGTCGCCGACGAACACCGGGATCGCTGCTGCCCTGCCGAGCGACTCGCGAGCGTTCCAGAAGCCGGGATTGCGATCACCGACGTTGCGGAGGTCGCCGACGCCCCGCCGCCGTGCGACGAGGTTGGCGATCGGGATCGAGCCGATCAGGTAGCCGACGAGCACGGCGAGCACGACATCGCCGACGGTCGTGGTGATCGAGCTCATTGCTGACAGCATGGTCGAGCCATGGCCCGGATCGCGTCCTTCCACCTCGTGCGCGAGCGGCACGGGCGCGCCGTACACGCCCTCGCCCGACTCGGATTCGACCGGCCACGCCTGGCCCGGACCGACGGCCTGGAGTTCTGGCGTCTGCTCGGGACGGGCCGCGGCGACGACACCGGCCCCGGCGCAGACCTCCGTCGCACCGCCGTGTTCGCCGTCTGGCGCACCGAGGCCGACCTCGAGCGATTCATGGCGAGCAGCCCGATCGCGCGTCGGTGGAAGAAGGCCGAGGAGGCCTGGCATGTCCGCCTGCGCGGCATCGGCGGCCATGGCTCGTGGCGGGGTGTCGATCCGCTCGACGGGCTGACGCCGGGCACGTCGGACGGTCCGATCGCAGTGATCACCCGCGCCGATGTCCGCGCCCGTTCGTGGCGGGCGTTCGGCCGGGCGGGTCGCGAGGTCGATGCCGAGTTGCACACCGCCGAGGGCCTCCTCGCAGTCATCGGCATCGGTGAGGCGCCGGTCGGGCGGCTCGGGACGTTCAGTCTGTGGGCCTCGTCGGACGCCGTACGAGCGTTCGCGTACTCGATGCCGCGCCATCAGCAGGTGATCGAGGAGACCCGCGCCGGCGACTGGTACGGCGAGGAACTGTTCGCCCGCTTCGAGCCGTTTGCCTCGACGGGCACGTGGGACGGACGCGACCCCCTCGCCGGCGCCGAACCCGTCAACCGGGGGTCGTGACGCTGGCACCCGCCGATAGCATCGCCGGAGCGCCCAGATAGCTCAGTCGGTAGAGCAACGCATTCGTAATGCGTAGGTCGTGGGTTCGATTCCCACTCTGGGCTCCACGCGCCGCCGGGGCGATGACGCCCACGCCATGATGACGTCATGGAACCGACGCTTCGATTCGCCGGCACGGTCGTCAACACACCCGACCCGGACGGCCTCGCCTCGTTCTACGAGCGACTCCTCGGATGGCCACGATTGATGGACGAGCCCGACTGGATCGCGCTCCGACACCCGGACGGCGGGACGGCGGTCGCGTTCCAGCGCGACCCGGCGGCAGTCCGCCCCGCCTGGCCGGCGGAGCCGGGCCGCCAGCAGATGTTGCTGCACCTGGACTTCGTCACCGCCGACCTCGATGCGGCAGTGGAGCACGCGGTCGACTGCGGGGCCGCCGTGGCCGACACCCAGTCAGCCGAGACCGAGCGGGTCTTGTTCGATCCCGTGGGAAATCCGTTCTGCATCATCCTTTCGAACTCGTGAGGCCGCCCAGCGTCGCCGGCAGCCACTCGTCGAGGCGCTCGGTGAGGATCTCGTCGCTCTTCGCAAGGAGATGACCGTCGCCGGGCAGCATCACGACCTCGCCCGACCCGGCGATCTCCCGCACGATCAGGCTCGACTCCGGCGGCAGCAACTCGTCGCGCTCGCCGTGGAACAGCAGCAGCGGCCGGCCGTCCAGCGCGCCGGCGACCTCGCACCCGGCCGACTGCGTCGCGAAGGTGACGACGCCGACGACGGTCTTCGCCATCACGACCGCCGTGCGAATCGCGACCGCACCGCCGAAGCTGTGGCCCATCACCACCACTCGCTCGGCCCCGGCGTCGCGCGCCCACTCGACGCCGCACGCCAGGTCGTGCGCACAGAGGTCGACGTTGTTCGGCTCGCGGTAGCTGACCCGCAGCATCCGCACCCCGTCGGCCGCCCAGCGCTCGCCCCACTGCTGATACAGCCCGTGGCCCGGCCCGAGCAGCCCGCCCATCGCCCCGCCGCATGCCACGATCGCAGCGGGCACGGCTTCGCCGGTCGGCTCGTGCCACAGCACGGTCAGCAGGCCCCGGGTGGTGTACACCTCGCGGTGGCGCATCGTGGCCGTCACCACAGCCTCGGCCGTGGCGAGCGGGTGCAACGCTTCGAGCGCAGTCGGGTTCGCCGGGTCGATCCGATCGGCCCCCTGATCCTCGCTCATCGCCCCATCCTCGCGTGCGCCCCGACAAAGTTGTGCCTGGCACAACTTTGTCGAGTCCGCCACGAGATCTGGCACGACGACGACTGGTCCGCCACGAGATCGGGCGGGTGGCAGGGCTACGGTCGGGCCATGTCCAGCCCGCCGGCGGAGCGCACGACGTTCGACTTCCGCAACCCGGTCGACTTCGACCATGCCGTACGCATCGGCCGGGCCTGGATCGAGCTGCGCCGCGGTGCCGGGTCGGCCGCGCTGCGCGACTACTTCTTCGGCAAGGAGCATCCGCTCGAGCAAGGCCAGATGGACGCCCTCGACCTGCTGACGCGACGCGACCGCACGATGAAGGGCCTCGCCGAACGGCTGCACATCGACCCGTCGTCGGCCACCCGCGCGGTGCAGCGGATCGTCAAGGACGGCCTCGCCGAGCGTTACCCATCGCCGGAGGACGGCCGCGTCGTGATGGTGCGGGTCACACGCGAGGGCCGGCGGCGTCATGCGGCGGTGGCGCGCCGGCGCGAGATCGCGATCGGCCAGATCGTCGGCTCGTTCGGGCCCGACGAGCGGGCTCAGCTCGCCGATCTGATGGACCGGTTGATCGAGGCGATCGACGACGTCGTCGCGTCACTCCACGACGACACCGACGACGACGCGCACCGGGCCGCGGGCGAGTCGTCCGCCTGACCGACGTCAAGTAGGGTCCGCCGCAATGGCAGACCAGTCGGTGTTCGCGGAGCAGGCGATGGAGTATGCGCCGCAGCTGTACTCGGCCGCGATGCGGATGACGCGCAACCGCGCGGACGCCGAAGACCTCGTCCAGGAGACCTACCTCAAGGGCTTCCGCAGTTTCCACACGTTCACCGAGGGCACCAACCTGCGGGCCTGGCTGTTCCGCATCCTCACCAACACCTACATCAACAAGTACCGCGCCAAGCAGCGCCGCCCTGACGAGTCCGACCTCGGCGAGATCGAGGACCTCTACCTGTACAAGCGGATCAACACCCTCGCCGACGCGTCGGTCGGCCGCTCCGCCGAGGAATCGTTGATGGAGATGCTCCCCGACGACGAGGTCAAGCAGGCACTGGAGAGCCTGCCTGACAACTTCCGCCTGCCGATCGTGCTCGCCGACGTCGAGGGATTCGCGTACAAGGAAATTGCCGAAATGCTGGAGATTCCCATCGGCACGGTGATGTCGAGGCTGCACCGGGGAAGAAAGGCGATGCAGAAGGCGTTGCACGCGTATGCACTCGAACGGGGGCTGGCCCGTTCGGACACCACGGAATCGGCGACCGCCGCTGCTGGCCAGGAGAACGATTGATGGATGCATGTGACGGACCCGACTGCAACGAGACGCTGAAGGAACTCGACCTGTTCCTCGACGCCGAGCTGTCCGATGCGGCCAGGGACGGAATCCGCCACCACCTCGACGGTTGCCCCGACTGCCACAGCGCGTTCGACTTCCACGCCGAGCTGAAGCAGGTCATCCACCAGAAGTGCCAGGAGAACGAGATCCCCGCCGACCTGCTGTCGCGGATCGAGCGGTGCTTCGACACCGACTTCGACGGCGACGGCGTCATCGGCTGACCGCCCAAGCCGGCCTGCGTACCCGGCACCCGCGTCCGCGCCGACGTCACGCCGGATGAATGCGGCGACGTGCTGGTGCGGTCGGTAACCTCACGACCATGCTCGCAGCCGAGATCTGGCACTGGTGGATTGGCGTGGCCCTGACCGGCGCAGGGGTGCTGGTGGCGGTCGGCCTGATCGGCGCCTACCTGAAGGCCGTGTCGGCACAGCGGTACCCGGGCGGCCGACGGCGCCGCGAATCCGACCTGTAGGCCACGATGGACACCGAGCCACCGCCCGCGGGCGACCGGCTCGACGCGTTCGTCACCGCACTGCTGTCCCGGTGCACGTTGCCGCCCGCCGGCGAGGCAGTCGTCTGTGCGTTCTCCGGCGGCCCGGACTCGGCGGCGCTGGTCGCCCTCGCCGCGCGGGCCGGATGCGTGGTGACTGCGGTCCACGTCGACCATGGCCTGCGACCCGACTCCGCCCACGACGCGGAACTCGCCCGCCGGATCGCCGACCAACTCGGCGTGACGTTCCGGTGCGAACAGGCCGACGTCGCCGACGGGCCCAACCTGGAGGCGCGCGCCAGGGACGCCCGGCGGCTGCTGCTCGGCGATGACGCGCTGACCGGCCACACCGCCGACGACCAGGCCGAGACGACACTGCTGGCCCTGCTCCGCGGCAGCGGCGCGGCGGGGTTGGCCGGGATGCAACCGGACGTCCGCAAGCCGCTGCTGCGGCTGCGGCGCGCCGAGACGCACCGACTCTGTGACCTGCTCGAACTCGAGGTGGCGGACGACCCGACGAACGACGACCCCCGGTTCCGTCGCAACCGGGTCCGCAACGAACTGCTCCCGCTCACCGCCGACATCGCCGACCGCGACGTGGTGCCGCTGATCGCTCGCGCCGCCGACCTGCTGCGCGACGACGACGGGTACCTGGACGATCTCGCCGCCACCCTCGACCCGACCGACGCCCGCCAGCTCGCAGTCGCGCCGCTGCCGCTCAGCCGCCGGGCGCTGCGGCGGTGGCTGACCAACGACGGATACCCGCCGGACTCTGCGGCGATCGAGCGGGTGCTCGCTGTGGCACGGGGCGACGCAACGGGTTGTGAGGTCGGCGGCGGCCTCACCGTGCGCCGTTCGGGGCAGCGCCTCCGTCTGTGCTCGACTCCCCCGACGAGCGGGTAGCATTGCGCACCGTAATGCACGCGGTTTCTCGATCCAGCAGGGCACGCTGATGCCGCCGCGTCTGCGGGGGAAGTGGGCTCTCGGCATCACGCCGCGCAACTTCACGTGGATCCTCAAGGACAAGCTGGCGATCTGCGAGCGCCCGGGCGGCGTCGGCGACAGTCATCGTCGGGTCCGCCGGCAGGAAGAGATCATCTGGTTGCGGGAGAACGGCTTCGGCTGCGTGATCTCGATCATCTCGGCGCCCAGCAACCTGCACAACTACGACGAGTTGCAGCTGCCGTACCGGCACCGCGCGTTCAACCAGGAGCACCTCGACGCGTACCTCAAGGCGCTGTACACCGAGCTCGACGACCTGCTCAGCCACAACCTGAAGGTGCTGGTCCACGCCGAAGAGGTCGGCGACCGTATCGTCGGCGTGATGGGCGGCTACATCCGCTGGGCCGGGCTCGTCGAGGATCCGACGCAGGCGATCCAGGTCACCGAGCGACTGTCGGGGCGTCAACTCGACCCGTTCGCCCGTGAAGTGATCATGAACGCCCACACCCTTCGCTGAATCCGGGCCGACCTGCCGTCTCGGCCGTCCCCGGTCACCTACGCTGCGGAGATGAGCGACACCCCCGCGAACTGGTATCCGGACCCGAACGAGCGTGCCGAGCTGCGGTACTGGGACGGCACGGCCTGGACCGACCACGTCAGCACCGGCGGCGTCCAAGGCACCGACCCGGTCGGCGCCGGCAAGCCGAAGGGCCTGGACCGCCTGGACTCCGCGCTGACCGTCGGCGACGAGGGGCGGGCCGACAAGATCCACGAGCAACTCACCGACCAGGGGTTCCGGGGCGCGGGCCTGACCGGCAAGGTCGAGGGCGGCGGCGGCACGATCTTCACCGAGCCGGTGCTCGTCGTGAACCAGAAGGCGAAGCTGATCGAGCTCAACAACCAGTACAGCGTGTTCGACCAGAACGGCGACCAACTGGCGATGGTCAACCAGGTCGGGCAGTCCGCGGTGAAGAAGGCGATGCGGCTCGTCAGCCAGCTCGACCAGTTCATGACGCACAAGCTGCAGATCACCGACAACTCGGGCCAGGTGCTGATGCAGCTGACCCGGCCGCGCAAGGTGATCAAGTCGACGGTGATCGTCGAGGACGCGAACGGTCATGAGATCGGTCGGATCGTGCAGCAGAAGATGGTCGGCAAGATCAACTTCGGTCTCGAGTCCGGCGGACGGATGCTGGGCGCGATCAAGGGCGAGAACTGGCGGGCCTGGAACTTCCGCATCGAGGACGCGAACGGCGTCGAGGTGGCCCGGATCTCCAAGACGTTCGAGGGCTTTGCCAAGACGTTGTTCACCACGGCGGACAACTACGTGGTGCAGATCCACCAGCGGATGCCCGAGCCGCTGAACTCGCTGATCGTGGCCAGCGCGCTCAGCGTCGACACCGCCCTCAAGCAGGACTCACGCGGCTTCAACTGACCGCTTCTGTCACCCCCCACGCCACAAGGGGGTCAGACACCTGCCTGACCCCTGCCTGACACCTGGCGAGTTGGTCAGCCGGCGAAGGTGCAGTTGTCGGGGCGGACCAGGAGCGGCCGGGGGTCCTGAGGGACGTTGCCGGGCCGGTACTCGAAGTGGAGGTGGTAGTTGGTGCCGTTGTTGGCGCCCGTGGTGCCGGTGTTGCCCACGGTGCCGATCACGTCGCCGAACTGGACGATGTCGCCCTCCTGCAGCCCCGGGGTGTGCGTCGCCATGTGGAAGTACTTGTAGACGACGTCGTTCTCTTCGTCGTGCAGCGTCCAGCCGTTGCCGGCGCCCCACGTCCGTCCCGGCGTCTCGGTGTACTTCTTCGTCAGGCGTCCGGTGGCGACCGCGTACAGGTCGGCGCCGGCGGAGCCCATGATGTCGAGCCCGGCGTGGGCCCGCGAGCAGTTCGAGCCCCGGCAGTCGCCGAAGTTGTCCGAGATCCAGCAGTCGGGCTGCGCGTCGATCGGGAAGGCGATCTGACCGGCCGGCGCCGGGACGAGCGTGGTGCTCGTCGGCGACGGGGTCGTCGTCGGCGGCGGTGTCGTGGTCGGCGGCGGTGTCGTGGTGGTCGGCGGCGTGGTGGTGGTCGTCGGCGGGATCCGCTCGGCGGGTTGTAGTTCGCCGTCGTTGAGCGCCCCGGCGGCACGGGTGATGCCGTCCGGCAGGGCGGAGGCGACCCGGTCGACGGCGATCACGCCGACGGTCGCGCCGAGCAGTGCTTGCAGCATCCTGCGGCGGGTCATCGGGGTGGGATCGGTCATCGACATCGCTCGTTCGTCGCGGTCGCCCGGCGTGGTGCACGGTGACCGTCAGGACTCTTTCGGCAGTTCAGGCGGTTGGCTTGACCGGAGTGTATGACAAGTCGGCAATCATTTCGACACGCAACCGTAATATTTGCCGTACGCAGGGTGTCCGTCCGCCGGACCGCGGTCAGCAGTCGGGCAGGCCGACGGTCACACCGGGGATCGGCAGCGGCAATCGGGGCAGCGGATCGACGGCCCGACCGCCGAGACCTGGGCTGATCCCGCCGATCCAGACCTCGAAGTGGAGGTGGGACCAACTCGTGTTGCCCGACGACCCCATGTACCCGATCACGTCGCCACGGCGCACCCGATCGCCCACCTCGATCTCGGGCGCGTATGCGTCGAGATGGTGGTACCGGTAGTAGTTGCCGACGTCGTCGGCCAGCACCCGCAACCGGCCGGCCGTGCTGAGCACCTTCTCACTGTTCAGCGTGCCGTCGACGCACGCCAGCAGTGGCCGACCGCGCCCGTCCGAGCAGCCGTTGCCGATGTCGACGCCGTTGTGGCCCCCCGCGCCCTTGACGCCGCTGACGCCGCCGAAGCCGTTCGGGATCACCAGGTCACCGCCCGCGACGTCGACCGGGAAGTGGAGATCGCCGTGGAGCGCCAGCCGTACCGCCGGCTCCAGCGCGGTGGCCGCAGCCCGCAGGACCGGCTCGACGCCGAGCACCCGTCGACCCCCCGTGAGCTGGGCCGTTGCGGCCCCTCCGACCACGCCCGCGATCAGCACGCGAGCGACCGAACCGATCAACTGACGACGGGTGTGGGTAGATTGATCATGCATGGCAGGACGGCGGGTTTTCGTGAGCGGCGTCGGCGGCGAGCTCGGCACGCTCGTGGCGAGCCTGCTCGAGGACGAATCGTGGGTCGGGTCGCTGTCGGGCATCGATGCCGACCCGCCCCGACGCCGCCTGCAGCGTACGGCCTTTCACCGCATTCATCCAGACGACCACGACCGCATCGTCGAGACCGTCACCGAGTTCAACCCGCATGTGCTGGTGCATGTCGGTGTCTGGGAACCCAACGCCCGGGCGGCCCCGAAGGTCGCCGCGGCGCTCACGGACCAGGCCGCCACGTCGGTGATCGGCGCCGCCGCCGAGTGCCGGGCGCTGGAGAGCGTGGTCGTGCGCAGCGGCATCGAGATCTACGGCCGTGGTCCCGGGGCGCTCACCCGCCCGGACGAGGAGAACCAACTGCGCCCGACGTCCGACTGGGGCCACACCGTGTACGAGATCGAACGCACGGCGCGCCGCGTCGGCGACCGGGTCGGCGTCACGGTCGGTGCCGTCCGCCTCGCCCCTGTCGTGGGGCCGCACGTCCCGTCCCCGCTCGGACGGCTGCTGCGGCTCCCCGCCGTGCCGTTCGATGCACTGACCAACCCGCCGTTCGCCGTGGTCGAAGACCGCGACGCGGCACGGGCGATCGTGGCCGCGGCCCGGGTACAGCTGTCGCAGCCGGTCAACGTCGCGGCCTCCGGCGCCGAGACCGTCCTGCACGCGGCACGACGCGGACGCCGGATCCCGGTGCCGCTCGTCGGGCCGCAGTGGTGGTTCGCCAAGCAGGTCGCGAACCTGATGGGGGCCCCGATCCCGGATCACGTCGCGGAGCTGCTGACCCGCGGGCGGCTCGCCGACAACGGGGCGATGCCCGAATTGCTGGGGATCACCGCCGAGACGACGACGTCCGATGTGATCGACCGGCTGTACCACTGGCCGAGCGTCATCCGTCAGCCCGCCAGGGTGCAGGTCGCATGAGCTGCAATCACCAGGCCCCGACAAGGACCCGCCGATGACCTCCACGCTCGCCCGGGTGATCCAGTTCCCCGCCCGCAACGGCGGCGGGTTCGCCAGTGGGGCCGTCGCCAGCACGTCGGCGGTCATCCGCCGGTTCACTGAGGACCCCCGCGGCCACGTCGACGACTGGGGTCGCGATGCCGGGATGTTCCGCGTCTGGAGTGCACTGTCCGAGCTGCGATGGGACGTCTCCACCGGCGGTGAGCACCATCTCCCCCGCAACAAGGGCGCCCTGATCGTGGTCAACGGCAACTCCTTCACGCCCACGCGGGTGTTCTCCGCGTTCGCGATCAGCCGCACGATCGACCGGCCGGTCCGCTTCGTCGGACGACCGGACGGCACGGCGCTCGGTGCGTTCGCCCAATCGCTCGGCGGCCTGCTCGACGACCCCGAGGAGGTCGCCGGCGCGCTGCGGGCCGGCGAACTGGTCGTGTGTTCGGCCAAGCCGACGTCGCGACCCCGCGATGTCGGCGTCGTCGACCACTCGCTGGTCGGCGTGGCGATCACCACCAAGACGCCCGTGCTGCCCGCCGCCACGACGAGCTCGCCGTTCAGTCGCCACGCCCGCGTCGAGATCGGCCCGCCGACCAAGCAGCGGCACCGCCGCCGCGGCCCGCTCGCCGAACTCGAACTCGCCGACGACGTCCGCGCCGAGATCCACCTGCTCCTCGACGAGCTGGGCGACATCGCCACCGGCACCCCGCTCGACTGGTTCCCCCTCGGCGGAATGGGCGGCGCCTGACGATGGCCTATGTCCGATCCGCCGACGGCGTCCGGATCCACTACCGGGTCACCGGCCGCCCCGGCGGTCCACCGATCCTGTTCATCCAGGGCCTCGGCGTCGACAAGCACGGCTGGGATCTGCAGCGGCTCGCCACCGCGCCCTGGTACCAGGCGGTCGCCCTCGACAACCGCGGTGCAGGGCGCAGCGACAAGCCGCACGGCACCTACACCCTCGAGCAGATGGCCGACGACGCGATCAACGTCCTCGACGATGCCGGTGTCGAGACGGCACACATCGTGGGGGCGTCGATGGGCGGCGCGATCAGCCAGATCATCGCCCTCAAGTACCCCGAGCGGATGCGGTCGCTGACGCTCGCGTGCACCGCCGGACGGAATCACCCGTGGCGCAAGGAGCTGTTGACGAGCTGGCGTGACACCGCGCTGGAACTCGGCATCGGTGCGATGGGCAAGGACGCGGCGCGGTGGATGATCGGGCCGCGCTCGTTCCGGCGGCTGCTGCCGGCGATGGGGTGGCTCGGCCCGCTGGCACTGGGGCGACCGTCGCACGCCTTCGCGGCGCAGTGCGACGCGATCATGAACGTCGACGAGACGCTCGCCACCGAGGTCGCCAAGATCACCGTCCCGACACTCGTCGTCGTCGGCAACCAGGACATCCTCACCCCGCGCGGCGACAGCGAGGAACTGGCCGAGCGGATCCCCACCGCCGAGCTGACGGTCATCAGCGGCGCCGCGCACGGGCTGATGATCGAGCATGCGTCCACGTTCAACCGCGTCCTGCTCGATTTCCTCGGCCGCGCCGAACGCGCACACCAGCGCTCGCTCGCCGAGGTCGCATCACCGGACGCCGCCGCAGCGAGCTGACCGCGGTGCGCGTCGCCATCGTCGGTGCCGGACTGGCCGGGCTGGTCGCGGGCCGGGCACTGCAGGCCGCCGGCGCCACGGTGCAGCTGTTCGACAAGGGGCGCTCGCCCGGTGGCCGTCTCGCGACGCGACGCATCGGCGGCGCGACCGTCGACCACGGCGCCCAGTTCTTCACGGCGCGGACACCTGCATTCGCCCGGCAGGTCGCCGAGTGGCAGTCACGCGGCCTGGTCCGGGTGTGGTCTCGCGGCTTCGGCGACAACGACGGCCACGACCGGTACGTCGGCACGGACGGGATGAACAGCCTTGCGAAAGACCTCGCCCGGGGCCAGTCGGTGTCGTGCTCGACGATGGCCTTCGCCGTCCGCCCCACCGGTGACGGCGGCTGGAAGGTGGTGCTCGACGACGGGGCCGAGCACGCCGCCGACGCGGTGATCGTGACGTGTCCGCTGCCGCAGGCGTTCGCGCTGCTGATCGACTCGGGCGTCGATCTGGACGAGTCGGTCTTCCGGGTCGACTACGACCGCACGATCGGTTTCCTCGCACGCCTCGACGGACCCGCCGCGCTGCCCCCGACCGGCGGCGTGCAGAACGGCGACGAGGTGTTCAGCTTCATCGGCGACAACGCCCACAAGGGCATCAGTACGGAGCCCGCGGTGACGTTCCATGCGAGTCCGGCCTGGAGCGAGGCGAACTGGCACGAGGACCACGACACGCTCGCACGGCTGCTGACGACCGCCGCCCGGCCCTGGCTGGGCGCGTCGACGATCGTCGAGCACCAACTGAAGAAGTGGCGCCTGGCCACGCCGCGCACGATCTGGCCCGACCCGTGTTGGACCACCGCGGGCGGCCGGATCGTCGTCGCCGGCGACGCGTTTGCGGGGCCGCGGGTGGAGGGCGCCCACAACTCTGGCCTGGCCGCCGCCCACGCCCTGCTCGGCTGACGGCGCGGCCGGGACTACTCCTCGTCGACGTCCGCGTCCAGCGCCGATGTCGGCGGTGCGATCGGCGTCAAGACGACGAGTTCGGTGGTGGTCGGTGCGACCGGCTCGGGTTCGCCCGTGCCCGCACACCGCACCTCCAGCACCTGCTGTGTCTCGATGTCGACGATCGTGGTGCTCCCGGGGCCGAAACGGCGGAGGAAGTCGCTGAAGCTGACGATGTCCTCGCCGTCGCAGCGCCGCTCGATGACGGGCGGGTACGGGATCTGCCATCCGTTCTCGAACAGCGCGTAGCCGCCCTCGAGGTCGAGGATCGGCGGCAGTTCGACCGTGCCGCGCGGTCCTTCGGGCAGCACGGCGAACCAGATCACCGCATCGCCGAGGAGGTCGGTGAGCACGACGCACGCGCCGACGCGGTTGAGCCCTTCGCACTCGATCTCGCCGGCCGTGCCCGGAGCCGCGCGCATCACCCGGCGGTCGTCGAACACGAAATCGATGAATCCGGTCGTCGTGCCGTCGGGGCCGAGGCTGAAGTCCGGCGAGCGCTGCATGTACAGCACGGGGGCGATCAGGTCGATCCGGCGATCGGGGATCTCCGGTTCGATCACCGCAGTGAGTTCGTCGTCGTCCACCACGACGGCGTTGAGCACCAGGGCGAGCCCGGCGAGCGCCGCGACGACCGCGAAGAATCGCCAGGTGAACAACTGCCTCACGGCTGCCAAGGTAGCGGCGCGCCCGCCCGCCGCGGCAGCACCCGGTGTTCAGCCGGCTGCGGCGACGACGGCGGCCCGCCCGGCGGCTTCGGTGATCGCGGCGATCACCTCGTCGGTGTGCGCGAGGCCGACGAAGATCGCCTCGTATGCGCCCGGCGCCATCGCCACGCCTTCGGCGAGCATCGCCTGGAAGAACGCCGCGTACGCGGCCTCGTCGGTGCGTTTCGCATCGTCGAAGTCGTGCACCGTGCCGGCGTCGTCGCCGCACACGATTCCCACCAGCGTGCCGACCACCGGGAACGATGCGGCGAACCCGGCCGCGGCGCACGCGTCGCGGAGGCCGGCCGCGAGGTGGCGGGCGCGGGCCATCAGCTCGATGTAGACGTCCGGCGTCAGCGTCTCGAGCGCCGCCAGACCGGCGGCGGTGGCGAGCGGGTTGCCGGACAGCGTGCCGGCGTGGAACACCTTGCCGAGCGGCGACAACTGCTCCATCACGTCGGCGCGGCCGCCGACGCCGCCGATCGGGAGGCCGCCGCCGATCAGCTTGCCGAAGCAGGTGATGTCGGGGGACACGTCGTACTTCGCCTGTGCACCGCCGGTGCCGACACGGAACCCGGTGATCACCTCGTCGAAGATCAGCAGCGCCCCGACGCGGTCGCATTCGGCGCGCAGGCCCTCGAGGAAGCCGGGGACGGGGGCGACCACGCCCATGTTGGCGGCGATCGGCTCGACGATCACCGCGGCGACACGGTCGTCCAGGTCCGGCACCTGGTTGTACGGCGCGACCATCGTCTCGGCGACCGCTGCGTCCGGGACGCCGGCCGTGCCCGGCAACCCGAGCGTTGCCACCCCGCTGCCGCCGGCGACGAGCAGTGCGTCGGTGGCACCGTGGAAGTTGCCGGCGAACGTGACGATGCGGTCGCGGCCGGTGACCCCGCGCGCCAGCCGGATCGCGGTGCTGGTCGCCTCGGTGCCCGAATTCATCAGCCGGACGCGCTCGCAACTGGGAACGCGTTCCGCAATCGCCTCCGCGAGCTTCATCTCGCGGGGTGTCGGCGCACCGTACGACGTGCCCGACACCACTGCCGCGCCGACCGCCGCGGTGATCGCGGGGTGGGCGTGCCCGAGGATGATCGCGCCGTAGCTCTGGACGAGGTCGTAGTACGTGGTGCCCTCGACGTCGGTGATCGTCGCCCCCGACGCCGAGGCGACGACGTACGGCTCGCCGCCGACGGCCCTGAAGGCACGGATCGAGGAGTTGACGCCGCCGGGAATCGCGCGCTGCGAGCGGGCGAACAGCTCGTGGTTGGAGGCGACACCGGCGCCGACGCACACGGTCGGGGTGCAACCGGCCGCTGCGCACCGATCCGGGTCGCAGGCAGGAATCATCGAGTCGGTGTTCGGCATGTCGCTCCGTTCGGATCGCGTCAAAGTTGTGCCTGGCACAACTATGACGCGGAGGCGGTTTCGGCGAACCAGCGGGTGAAGTAGGTGAGGATGATGTTGGCGCCGGCCCGCTTGATCGCGGTGAGGTGCTCGATCGCCACGGCGTCGCCGTCGATCCAGCCCTGCTGGGCCGCCGCGTGGATCATCGCGTACTCGCCACTGACGTGGTACGCCGCAATCGGCAGGTCGACGCGCGACGCCGCGTCGGCGATCACGTCGAGGTAGGCGAGCGCCGGTTTGATCATGATCATGTCGGCGCCCTCGGCGATGTCGAGGTCGATCTCACGTTGCGCCTCACGCACGTTGCGATAGTCCTGCTGGTACCCCTTGCGGTCGCCGCCGTCAGCGATCTCCACGTCGACCGCATCGCGGAACGGGCCGTACAGGCCGCTCGCGTACTTCGCCGCGTAGGCGAGGATCGCGATGTCGTCGAACCCCTCACCGTCGAGGGCATCGCGGATCGCGGCGACTTGGCCGTCCATCATCCCGCTCGGGGCGATCACCTGCGACCCGGCGCGCGCCTGCGCCAGCGCGGCCTGCGCGTACAGCTCGACGGTGGCGTCGTTGTCGACGACGCCGTGTTCGTCGACGATGCCGCAGTGGCCGTGATCGGTGTACTCGTCGACACACAGGTCGGTGATCACGACGAGGTCGTCGCCGACGTCGGTACGCAGGTCGGCCAGTGCCAGCTGCACGATGCCCTGCGGGTCGGACGCGCCGCTGCCGACGGCGTCCTTCTGCGCCGGCACGCCGAACAGGATCACCGCCTTGACGCCGAGGTCGGCGAGGCCGGTGACCTCGGCCCGCAGCGAGTCCCGGGTGTGCTGCACGACGTGCGGGAGCGACGTGATCGGCTGGGGCGAACTGATGCCCTCGCGGACGAACAGCGGGGCGACCAGATCGTCGACGCGGACGTGGGTCTCGGCGACGAGATCACGCATCGCCGCGGTGCGGCGGAGGCGACGGGGACGATTGGTCGGCACGGCAAGAGAGCCTAGAGGGACGGCTCGGATCGAGCCCCACGGCAGGTCGCAAGGGCCACCGGGGGCGTCCGCGGCCGTCGTGGACGTGACGTCTGCCATGCCAGTCCGCGGCCGCGACCAGCCAGTAGCGTCGGGCAGCGTGTCAGTACAGACGTGGTTTTCCAGCGACGAGATCGGGGCCGTTCCGGGCACCGAGTTGATCCTGCCGCTGTCGATCCAGAACCTCGGCGACTCGACCGAGTCGTACACGATCGTGCCGGCGGGCCTCAGTGCGAGCTGGACAACGGTGACGCGCGGCAACGTGACGTTGTTCGGTGGATCCCAGGATGTCGTCGACATCCACGTGACGCCGCCCCGGATCTCGACCACCTCGGCCGGCCCGAACGTGATCGCCGTCCGGGTGATCCCCCAGGGGGCGCCCGACGACGCCGTCGTCGCCGAGATCGTGCTGATGGTGCAGCCGTTCGACGACCGGCGGATCGTCACGCTGCAACCGATGCAGCGGGCCCGCCACCGCGCGGTGTACGAGTTCATGGTCGAGAACCACGGCAACGGGCTGGCCAGCTGCCGGCTGCGATTGATCGACCGGACGAACCGCATCGACGGTTCGTTCGACCCGCCGGCGGTCGGCGTCGCGCCGGGTGGCGGCAACCTCGTCCGCCTCAAGGCCCGCGCCAGTCGCGGTCTGTTTCGCCGATCGACCCGGACACTCGACTTCGAGGTCGAGGCCGAACAGCAGGGCCATGAACCGGCGATCGCCTCGCTGACACTCGTCCAGCCGCCGACGATCCCGCTCGCCGCGGTCGCCCGCGTCGCCGCAGTGCTCGCGCTCGTCGGTGCCGCCGTGGCCGCGTGGTTCGGTGTGGTCCGCCCCGAGATCAGGGATGCGGCAGACAGCCGCGTGGACGAGCGCATCGCCGAGCTGACGCCGGCCGATCCGGACGACCCCGACCCGCCGCCGACCACCCTCGTCGACGAGCCGGCCGTGCCGACGACCGAGGTTGCCGTCGCCGAGCCCACGTTCTTCCGGCTCAGTGTCGACGCGCCGCTGACGCAGACCGCGGACGCGTCACTGTCGATCCCGGCGACCGACGTGTTCGACCTCACGGACCTGCGTATCGAGAACTCGCTCAACGAGTCCGGCGTCGCGACGCTGCTGTTGAACGGCGACACGCTGTTCCAGTGGTCGCTGTCGAACATCCGCGGGCAGCTGTTCGAGCCGAACATCACGCCCATCCGGCTCGAGCCGCAGGACAACGTGACGTTCGCAGTGCGCTGTGACGCGGTCGGGGCCGAGTCGTCCAAGTCGACGTGCACGACGGCGATCAACCTCGGCGGACTCATCCGCCCCGCCGACTGATTCGCGCCGTCCGGCTGCGTCAGCCGCCCAGGCCGAAGCCCGGCATCCCGATGAACTGCTGGTCGTCGCCGATCACTTCGATCGGGGCGGTCGCAGCGACGCCGGTGGGTGACTGCACGACGATCTGACGGTCGCCGCCGCGTTCGTTCGTGGCAACCGGGACGACCGCGACGAACTCGCCGGTGGCGTTCGTGGTGACCTGCAGCGTGTCGCTCGGCCCGTCGCCGAACACGACGGTGAGCTCCTGGTTCGCCGGGTACGCCGTACCGCCGAGGATGAACTCCTGGCCGGCCTGCACTTCGGTGACGAGCGGGGCCAGCGCCGGCGCGAACGTGCCGTCACCGGCGAGGATCACCGAGGTCGACTGACCCTCGGGCGTGAACACCTCGACGAGTGCCGTTCGCCGGCCGCTCGCGGACGGGGTGAACAGGATCCCGACAGCGCAGCTGGCGCGGGGGTTGAGCGGGCGGTCGGCGCAGTTGTTCGTGCTGAGCGCGAAGTCGTCGGGATGTGCACCGCCGATGACGATCGAGCTGACCGATGTCGGGACGAACGAGATGTTGCTCACGTCGAAGAGGAACTCGGTGGCCGTCTGGCCGACGTCGGCGGTGCCGAGGTCGGCGCCGCCGGGCGCGATCTGCAGCGCCGGTTCTCCGCCGGCGCCCGACAGTCGCGACTGCACCGAGACGGCCTCGAACCCGAGTTCGGAGACGGTGAGGGTGGCGTTGACCGGCGCCGGCGAACTCGGGGTGAACGTGAACGCGACGTTGCAGCGGCTGCCGGACGGCACGAGGGTGCCGATCAGGCAGGTGCTGTTCTCGGTGTCGAGCACGAAGCGGGCATCGTCGATGGTGACATGGGCGGGCTGGAAGCCGGACGGCCCGTCGTTGACGAGGCCGACGAACCAGCCGGCGCTCTCGACGCCGACCAGGGTGGTTCCGACGTCGGCGTCGGCCAGCGAGAGCTGCGGCGGCGTCGACAACGACACGATCTGTCGGCCGGGTGCGGCTCCTTCGTCGAGCAGTTGGGATGCGGCGAGCGTGTCGAAGACCGTGATCCGTCCGGTGTCGCTGAGCTGTGGCCGGGCGTGGGCGCCGATCGTCGGGCGGACGCCGTCGGACGACACGGTGATGCGGCGCAGCCCGTCGCGTCCGGTGTCGGCGACGAGGACGTCGCCGTCGGTCGGCTCGCCGCCGCCGGGCGCTTGGATCAGCTGGAGGTTGGGTGCCTTGGAGATGAACGCGAGCAACTGCCCGTCGGCGCTCAGCGCCGGTTGGAACGAGGCGCCGGTGCCGGCGACGAGCGTGTCGCTGTACGGGTCGGCGCTGATCAGGTCGAGGGTCGTGGCACCGGGCTCGTCGAACAAGCCGTTCGCGTCGACGTCGCGGTCGAGCCGGTAGATCTGCGACGGGCACGCATCGGCGCACTGCGGGAACGTCGCCGCGACGATGCCGGGGTCGCCGGACGTGAAGGCCACGAACCGGCCGTCGCGCGACAGCGCCGGCTCGGCGGCGCCGAACGTGGTCGGTTCGCCCGACGGCAGCGCCGAGACGAGGCGGACGGCGGTGAACGGGTCGTTCTCGAGGCGGTCCCACACGAACACCTGCTGGGTGGCGCGTTCGCCGTCGGTGAGGCCGACCCCCCAGACGGGCACGGCCGCGTCGGAGACGACGTCGGAGCGGTACGCCACATAGCGGCCGTCGTCGGAGATCGCCGGCTGGTCGAGGCCGACGTGGACGTAGGTCGTGTTGGGACGGTCGACGGGCATCCCCGCGACGACGACCGAGCGGGCGATGTCGTTGATCGGCACGGTGAGGTCGACGAGCGAGATCGTGTTGACGCCGGCGGCGTCGAACAGCCGGTCGTCGGCGTGGACGTAGGCGACGTCGGCGCCGCTGCGCGACACGGCAGGGGTCTGGTCGGCCCGGACGTCGTCGCGGGCGAGGCCGGTGCCGTCGTTGCGGGCCGAGACGAGTTCCCAGTTGCCGATGGCGCCGCCGCAGTGCGGGAGCACCGAGCGGTACACGTCCCAGCGCTCGCCGCCGTCGTCGTCGCGGAAGACGTCGAGGGCCATCTCGGTGATCGCGACGACGCTGCAGCCGTCACCGGAGATCACCGGTCGCACCGAATCGCCGTGGCGGAGACCGCTCGGGACGGGCGTCAGCTCGACGGTGTTGCCGTCCTCACGGTTGCTGAGGTAGATCGTGGTGTTGCGGGGGTCGGTGCGCTCGTCCTCGGCGTCGGACTGCTCGTCGACCGGGCCCACGGACGGCACGGGAGGAAGTCCCTGGTAGACGACGAGCTTGCCGTCACCGGAAATCGAGGCGTACGAGCCGAGGACGTCGCCGACCGGTGCGGCGGTGGCCCCGGGCGGCGCCGATTCGGGGGTCTGGAGCTGGACGAGGGGGCGCGCGGAGACGTCGATCGCGCTCGCGCTCAGGATCAGTCCTGCGCCGAACACGGTTGCTGATGCGGAAGCCAGGGTCCGGCTTCGGCGTCGTGCAGCCACGTCGCTCCTCACTTGTCTCGTTTGGCGGATGTTTCATGCGCCCCAGCAGGGGTGTCCATCATGGCACCTACGCTGGCGTGCTCTCAATCGGGGTACTGCCGCACGAGTTCGTCGACAAGACCCTCGATTGAATGATCGGCGGCGACGGCGGTGACCTTGAGCCCGAGTTCGCGGGCAACGGCGCTGGTCGCAGGCCCGATCGCGACGATCACGGGGGGTCCGTCCGCGCCGACGGCGTCGACCCAGCTCGTGGCGGCCGAACCGCTGGCCAGCAGGAGGGCGTCGGCGCCGTCGATTCGAGCGCGATCGGGCGGTTGCAGGACGGTGCGATATGCAGTGACCGCCTCGACGGCGTGCCCGGCATCCAGCAGCGCCGCGACCAGCGTCGGAGCGGCCCGGTCGGCCTGGGCGACGAGGATCCGGGCGGGCGGCAACCCGGCGGCCGCGATCAGCTCGGCGGCGAGTTCGGCGGCGAGCTGGCGCGGAGGTGTCACGTCGACGACGCGTTCGGCGAGGGCGGCGAGCGTGCGCGCGGTGGTGGTGCCGACAGCGGCGAGCCTGACGCCCGGTTCACGGGCCGCGGCTCGGCCGACCCGCTCGGCGCCGGCCGCCGACGTGACGACCAGCCAGTCGTAGCGGTCGAGCGACTCGAGTTCGCGGCGCAGGGCCGCGCCGCCGTCGTCGGGTTCCGCAATGGCGATGAGCGGGACGTGCACGACCTCGGCGCCGCGGGCCGCCAGTAGTTCGCCCAGTTCGCCGGGCCGCTCGCGGGTGACCAGGACGCGCCGGCCGGCCAGCGGACCGACGTCGGGGTGGCGGTCCGGCGGCGCGGTCACGCCAATGCGCTCCGCGCGGACCGTGCGGCGTCGGCGGCCGTGGCGAGATCGGTGGCGTCGCCGGCGAGCGGCACCTCGTCGCTGATCGACAGTCCGGCGTCGGGGTCCGCGAGGAACGTCAGCAGCATGTCGTCGGTGACGTGGCCGCCGACCGGCAGCGAGCATCCGGACCCCAGCTCGGCGAGGAACGCCCGCTCGACTTCGACGGCGTGACGGGTGGCGGCATCGTCGACGTGCGCCAGTGCGTCGAGCGTGGCAGCGTCGTCCGTGCGGCACTCGACCGCCACACAGCCCTGGCCGACCGCGGGCACGAACTGGCCGACGTCGAGCCGCTCGGTGATCCGGTCGGTCATCTCGAGGATCTGGAGTGCGGCGACGGCCATCACGATCGCGCCGCCGTCGGGGATCTTCGACAGCCGGCTGTCGATGTTGCCGCGCAGTTCGACGAACTGCAGGTCGGGGCGGGCGCGGGCGAGCTGCGCGCGACGTCGCACCGACCCGGTCGCGACGGTGGCGCCGTGCGCCAAGCCGGCCAGCGTGGCGCCGATCAGCGCGTCGCCGGGGTCGCGCCGGGCGCAGAACGCGGCGATCGTCAAGCCGTCGGCAGGCGCGGACGGCAGGTCCTTCGCAGAATGGGCCGCGAGGTCGGCGCGTCCGTCGAGAACGGCCCGCTGCACTTCCTTCACGAACACGCCGATGCCGCCCATCGTGTGGAGCGGGACGTCGGCGCGGACGTCGCCGGTGGTGGCGACCTCGACGAGTTCGACGTCGCGGCCGGTGGTGGCGGTCAGCGCGGCGGCGACGGCGGTCGACTGCGCGAGGGCCTGCCGGGAGCCACGGGTGGCGATGCGCAGCGGGGCGGGCATGCCGCGCGGTCAGCTCAGGCCGAAGAGGTCGCGCACCGCGGCCGCGTTGCGTTCGCCCTGCGGCGTGCCGGCCTGCGACTTGAGGCGCACCGAGGGCTCGTGGAGCAGCTTGGCGATGATCGCCCGCGTCAGCGTTTCGACGGCGTCGCGCTCGGCGTCGTCGAGGTGGGCGAGGCGGGTCGTGAAACGGTCGAGTTCGCCGGACCGGACACGCTCGGCGGCCTCGTGCATCGATGCGACCAGCGGCGCCGCCTGGCGGGCGGTCGACTCGATCGTGAACTGTTCCACCTCGGCGCGCACGATGTCGCGGACGCGGGCGGCCTCGGTGGCCCGGTGGGCGAGGCCGCGGTCGGCCCAGTCGCGGAGGTCGTCGAGGTCGAGCACCGACACGCCGTCCAGGTCGGCGACGCCGACTTCGACGTCGCGGGGCATGGCGATGTCGACGATGTGCAGCGGCTTCGACAGCGGGCGGACGTGGGCCATCAGCTCGGTGGTGATCACCGGCTCGCCCGCGCCGGTGCCGGCGACGATGACGTCGGCGGACGACACCGCTTCGGCGAGCCGATCGAACCCGACGGCGATGCCGCCGACGCGCTCGGCCAGCATCGTGCCGCGCTCGGGTGAGCGGTTGGCGACGAGGATGTCGGCGCCTCCGGCGCGGTGGAGGGCGACGGCGACGCCTTCGCCCATCGACCCGGCGCCGACGACGAGCACCCGCTTGCCGTTGAGGTCACCGATGACGTCGCTGACCATCTCGACGGCGGCGTGGCTGATCGACGCCGTGCCGCGACCGATCGCCGTCTCGCTGCGGGCGCGCTTGCCGGTGGCGACCGCGCAGCGGAACAGCAGGTTCAGCTCGGAGCGGGCGGCACCCTCCTGTTGCGCAGCCACCCAGGCGGCGCGGACTTGGCCGAGCACTTCGCTCTCGCCGAGCACGGCGGAGTCCAGCCCGGCGGCGACTTCGAAGAGGTGGGTGACCGCGGCCTCGTCGTGCTGGCTGTAGAGGTGCGGGGTGAGTTCGTCGACGGACAGGTCGCCGATCTCGCAGAGGAAGTCGCGCACGTCGCCGTAGGCACCGTGGAACAGCTCGGTGATGACGTAGACCTCGGTGCGGTTGCACGTCGACAGCACGACCGCTTCGCGGATGTTGTCGCGATTCGCCAGGCCGGAGACCGCCTTGCCCAGCTGCGCGGGCGCGATCGTCAGGCGCTCGAGCAGTGCCAGTGGGCTACTGCGATGGTTGACACCGACGACAAGGATCGACATTCGCCTTCAACCCTACGCGCTTGCGCCCCGATGTGTTTCCCTGGGGACCGAAACCAATGATGAACCCTGCGCGGCGTTGGTGCGGCGCTGCTCGTGGTAGGCCAGGATCTGCAGTTCGACGGCGAGGTCGACCTTGCCGACGCTGATGCCGTGGGGCACGTTGATGACGGTGGGGGCGAAGTTGAGGATGCTCGTGACGCCGGCATCGACGAGGGCGTCGGCGGCGTCCTGGGCGGCCGAGCCGGGGGTGGCGATGACGCCGATCGAGATGTTGCGGGCCTTGACGACCGGGCCGATCTCGGAGAGGTGGCGGACGCGGACGCCGCCGACGACCGAGCCGACCTTGGCGTCGTCGACGTCGACGATGCCGCCGACGGGAAAGCCGCGGTCGCCGAAGCCGTTGTAGCCGGCGAGTGCCTGGCCGAGGTTGCCGGCGCCGACGATGACGACCGGCCAGTCGTGGGTGAGGCCGAGTTCACGGCGGATCTGATACACGAGAAACTCGACTTCGTAGCCGACGCCGCGGGTGCCGTAGCTGCCGAGGTAGCTGAGGTCCTTACGGACCTTGGCGGCGTTGACACCTGCGAGTTCGGCGAGTTGGTCGGACGACATCCCGGTGACGCCGTCGTCGAACTGCTCGGTGAGGATGCGGAGATAGATCGGGAGCCGGGCGACAGTCGCCTCGGGGATCCGGCGTCGGGTGCGGTGTGCCATGTACCCCCCACGCTAGATCGGTTGTGCACGTTTTCACAAAGCCGATCGCCCGGATTCTGCGACGTCCGTCACCGTCAAAGTTGTGCCAGGCACAACGTTGACGCCGGGTCGTCGCCGTGCCTGGCACGACTGCGACTCAGGAGGGGTGCAGGGTGTCGAGGCGGCGGCGGACGAGCTTGCCGCTGTCGTGGCGGGGCAACTCGTCGACGAACATCACCTTGCTCGGGCACTTGTAGCGGGCGAGGTGGTGCAGACAGTGTTCGATCAGCGTGTCCTCGTCCACGTCGCCACCCGGGCGCAGCACGACGAATGCCTTGACCGCTTCGCCGGTGTGCGGGTGGGGCACACCGACGACGCCGGCCTCGAGCACATCGGGGTGCGCGGCCAGGATCTGCTCGACCTCGGCGGGGAACACGTTGAAGCCGGACACGATCACGAGGTCCTTCGCCCGGTCGACGAGGTAGACGAAGCCGTCGTCGTCGGCGACCGCCATGTCGCCGGTCCGGAGCCAGCCGTCGTGGAGCACCGCGGCGCTCGCGGCCGGGTCGCCGTAGTAGCCGTGGAACACGTTGGGGCCGCGGACCACGACCTCGCCGATGTCGCCGACCAGGGCGTCGCCGTCGTCGTTCACGAGGCGGATCTCGACGCCGTCGAACGCCCGGCCGACCGAGCCGGGACGGATCGGGTGACCGAGCGACGTGGTGACGGTGGCCGACGTCTCGGTCAGGCCGTAGCCCTCGGCGATCTCGATGCCGAAGCGGTCGCGCATCTTCTCGAAGATCGGGATCGGCAGGCGGGCTGCGCCGGACAGTGCGACGCGCACGCTGGCGAACGTGTCGGCGGGCAGTTCGTCGAAGTGGGCGAACGCGGTCCACATCGCGGGCACGCCGGGCACGACGGTGACGCCGCGTTCGCGGATCGACTCGGCCGCGGTCTGCGGGTCGAACCGTTGGACGAGCAACACGGTTGCGCCGTGCGACAGACCGACCGTCATCACGATGTTCAACCCGAACACGTGGAACAGCGGCAGCACGCCGTAGATCAGGTCGTCGCTCGTGACGTCGCCGGTCGCCCGTGTCTGCATGATCGGCGCCCACAGGTTGCCGTGCGACAGCGCCGCGGCGCGGGGCATGCCGGCGGTGCCGCTGGTGAACATCAGCACGGCGGGGTGATCGACGTCGACGTCGAGGATCGGGATCGGCTCGGTGTGGAGGAGGTCGTCGAACGAGACCGAGTCGGCGACCTGGGCGCCCTCGACGGCGATCACGACGTCGACGGTGGGCACTGCGTCGCGGTCGACGTTGCCCCAGGTGGCGGCGCTGAGCTTCTCGACGACGACCGCCTTGGCGCCGACGCGGGCGATCTCGGTCTGCAGTTCGGGGGCCGGGCTGAGCGGGTTGAGCGGCACGGCGATCGCCCCGAGCCCGATGATCGCGAAGTAGGCGGTGACGAAGTACGGGCTGTTCGAGCACAGCAGGGCGACACGGTCGCCGACGTAGATGTCGTGGGTCGCCAGCCCGTCACGCAGCCGGTCGATGTTGTCGGTGAGCTCGCCGTAGGTGATCTCCCGCCCGCCACTGATCAGCGCGATCGCGTCGCGATCGTGGTCGTCCATGATGTGCGCGAGGTTCATCGTGATCTCCTCAGAGACGAACGAGCGAGATGATGCCCGCGAGCAGGATCGCGAACATCAGGAGTCCGAGCGCCAGTGTCGTCGCGGGCCGCATCCGCTCAGGTTACGGCGTGGACCGAGCGTCTGTTCAACCCCCGCTCCACCCGGCCCGGACGCCGACTGTGACACCCCGTCCGTACTGTCGTCGGTATGGAGATGGCGGCGGTGGTCGAGCGGGTCGAGCGGGTGATGGCCACCCGTGCCGATGCCGCTGCGCCGGTTGCTTCGTTGAAGTCGGCGCTGGGCGAGCTGCACGAGCTGCGGTCGTTCTTCTCTGCGGCCGAGGCGGACATTGCCCGCCGGTTGGCCGAGCAGGTCTCGTTCCCCGAGGCCGATCTGGCCGAGTCGTCGCGTGAGTCGTTGCATGCGTCGACCAAGACGCTCGAGCGTGCCGCCACGTTGGACGCGGCGCCCGGCCTCGCCGACGCGTTGGACCGGGCGACGGTCACCGCCGGCCATGTCGATGCGGTGACGAAGGCGGCGAAAGGGTTGGACGACGACGCACAACGCTCGGAACTGTTCGACCGGGTCGATGGCTTGGTGGCCGTTGCGGAGGCGGGAACGATTGCCGAGTTCGCGAAGCGGATGCGTGACGAGACGTCGCGGATCCTGGCCGATGCCGGTGTCGACCGGCTCGAGCGGCAGGTGCGCGACACCACCTTGTCCACGTGGGTCGGCAACGACGGAATGTGGAACCTGCGCGGCCGGTTCGACCCGGTCACCGGCATGAAGCTCGCCGCCAAGCTCGACACCACCGTCGAAGCGTTGTTCGCGGAGGCCACACCGGCGTCGTGTCCCACCGACCCAATGGCAAAGCAGGGTCATCTCCGTGCCGTGGCGTTGGGCCGGTTGGTCGATGGCACCGCGGGTGTCGGCACGCCGGGTCGGCCCGAGTTCGTCGCCGTCATCGACATCGCGGCCGGGCCCGCGGCGCCGCCCGTGGTCGGTGACGCCGGCCGCGTGCAGGTCGAGTGGCCGATCCCGATCGAGGTCCCCCACCGGGTCCTCGCCGAACTCATCGAAGACGGCGACGTCAGTGTCGTGATGGTCCGCAACGGCGTCGTGCTGCACGCGCCGGGCGAACTGAACCTGG